>JBDUCR010000004.1:0-4110 GCA_040003345.1 bacterium | reverse complement strand
GCGAGCTGTGCAGTGAGCCACGTCACGGACGTGGAACGCGCTGCGCCGCAGGTTGTTTACGTGCATGAGTCCGGTGACCCGATCGAGGCTGATCGGCCAGGCCCTTATGTCGTTGCATCACTGTGAGAGGACCGCTTGATGCCAACGTTGATTCTCGGTGCTGAGCGCTGCGTGTTGCATCCTGGCACGCATACTATCGGAGGGCGCGCGCCAGACGCACTGAAGCTTCCTGCGCTCGAATGGCAGTCGCCCGTGGCGACAGTCACCGTTCCGCGAAATGGCAGAGCCGTCATTCAGCGCACCACCGCGTCCGTCGTCGTTCGCGTCAACGACGAGCTGCTCGGCATTGGCCCCTCGGAGCTGCAGAATGGCGCCGTCATCGACTTCAAAGGTTGCCGACTCACCTTCGAGACGGACCACACCGGACAGTCCGCCGTTGCGATGGATCCGTCGCGCGCTCCCGAGCAGTTCGTTCCCCGTCCGCGCGAGGAGACGCCGCTCACATCCAGCATCGGTGCTCGACTCGTCAACGTAAAGACCGGAACCACCTTCGCGCTCACCGATCGTCGCGTCGTTATCGGACGCGACGATACATGCGACATCGTCATCGCGGGGATGGGAATCTCACGCCGGCATGCATCCGTGAGTCCTGTGAGCGGCGGTTACCTCCTCCGCGATGAGAGCGCAAACGGAACGACAGTGAACGAAACGCCCGTCGCGGCGACCTACCTGCTCGCGCACGGCGACGTCGTGCGACTCGATGGAGAAGAATTGCGCTACGACGTCGAAGGAATGACGGACGCGGTCGCAACGGCGAAGAACAGCGAAGCCACGCAGATTCTCGACCTCTCGCAGATCAAGCGCAGCCTGGAGGGTGCTCCGAATGGACGTCACATCTCGTGCTCGCTCGAGATTGTACGCGGTCCCTTCGCCGGAGCCACCTTCGAGCTCGACAAACCGGTGTGCGCGATCGGTCGCGCGCCGCACAACGACGTGACAGTGCGCTCAGACAGCGTGTCGGCCGCGCATGCGACCCTGCTCCGAAAGGGCACTCTCTGGTACGTCGTGGATCTGCGCTCGGCCAACGGCACCTACGTGAACGGCTCCCGGGTCGCCGGCGAGCGTGAGCTCGTGTCGGGAGCGCGGCTCAAGGTCGGTGCGGTCGAGATGATCTTCCGTTCCTTCACCGACGGTGTGGACGAGGACGCCGCTCGGCACGCAAAGAAAGGATTTCGACGCTGGCTTGTATCGCTGATGGGGTGATGCGGTAGTGCGGTGACGTTTGCTTATGTTTCGGCATCATGCCAGATGCCACGACGCCGGATGCGGAGCGCCCTCGCGCGCATCCACCAGAGACAACTGAAGGCTGGTATGTCTTTCACCAGATCTTCGCATGGGATCGCGCCGCGCTGCGAGCGCTCGATCCCGCAACGCTCCTGAGTGCGAAGCAACACGCACAGCGAGAGCTCACCGCGCTGGCGACACCCGCCGTTGGCGGATGGTCGGCGGTCGTCCCGCTGATCGGCTCGCGCGCCGCAGTGATGCTCATGCATTTCCGCCCGACACTCGATGACATCGGCATCGCGCAACGCTCAATCGAGACACTCGAGCTGTTCGATGTGATGCGCATGGAGTACACCTTCCTCAGCGTGACCGAGGCAGGACTGTATCACGCGAGCGCGGATCTCGCGCGCGACGCCGCGTCGCGCGGTGGGCTCGTCGGCGACGAGATGTATCGCACGTCGATGGCTGCGCGCGTCGAGAAGGAGCGAGCGAACGCGCACGTGCAGCGGCGCCTGTTTCCCACCCAGCCGGCCGACATGCCGTACGTCTGCTTCTACCCGATGTCCAAGCGACGCAACGTTGGACAGAACTGGTATGCACTCTCGCTCGAGGAGCGCAGTCGTCTCATGCTGACGCACGGCATGACGGGGCGCGGCTATGCCGGTCGGGTGACACAGGTGATCTCCGGCGCAATCGGCTTCGACACCTGGGAATGGGGCGTCACGCTCTTCGCGACAGATCCGCTGCAGTTCAAGAAGATCGTGACGGACATGCGCTTCGATGAAGTGAGTGCGGAGTATGCCGAGTTCGGCCAGTTCTTCGTCGGCAAGACCGCGTCACCCAGTGAGTGGCTCGACACCGTGGGCGCCCCGTAGCAGCGAGTTCTCCGGTCGCGATTCACGAAGCAGCATGAATCCCGCCGTGCCGGAGCTCATGTCAATGAGCGCGTGTATGATCATTGCCGGCACGAGCCATCCGGTCGCCAGCACGATCGCTGCCATCACAGCGCCGGCCAGCGTCGCGCGTGTCGCGCCTTTGCGTCCCTGGTACGCGTGCCCGATTCCGAACAGCGCGATCACCGCGAGATAGGCGCCGGCGGTGCCGAGCCACGGTGAGAGAAACCAGGTGAGGTAGCCGCGGTACAGCAGCTCTTCGCAGATGCCCGCGGTGATTGACAGACCAAGAAACCATCGGTGCTCGCGCAACGTGTGTGGAAGAAGAAATGCGACCGCGCCAAACTTCAGACCCACGGCGACTCGCCGCTCCTCCGTCAGGCGCGTTATGGACCGATGCTGCACCCAGACAAGTACGAGCATCGCGATTACCAGCGCGCCACCAACGGCCAGTTTCCAGCGGTCAGGCGCGACGAGCCGGAGTTCCACGAGCGAACGGCCATGTGACGTCCAGATGGTGCTCGCGGCAATGACGAACGACCACTGGGCCACGATGCCGCGGCGGTAGCCGCGCACCCTCGCGTCTGGTTCTCCCGCTGCAACCTCCGAGCGAAAGGATGGCCAGAACCAATAGTGCTCGGCGACTGACGCCGCGACGACGAGCACGAAGACAAAGAGAAAGTCTGCAAGAACAGGCACAACGCCTCCGTGAAAGAGCGTTCTGGACGAATGTTCAAATAGTATTGAACAATAGCGCGCGCTTGGCAAGCCCTTCGTGCCGCCGTAGACTCAAGGCATGGCCAAGCCTCCATCGCGCTCTCGAGCACCGCGCCCAGTTGGTGCGCCCGCGCTCAAGTCCAACGTCGCCAACCTTCGCGCGCTCGCGCACCCGCTGCGATTGCGCATGCTCGAGCTGTTCGCCGAAATGCCGCGCACCACAAAGCAGGTCGCGGAACTACTCGGGCAGCCACCGACGCGACTCTATCACCACGTCGCAGCGCTGGAGCGCGCAGGGCTCGTGATACTCAAGGAGACGAGGCCGAATCGAGGTGTCGTCGAGAAGTGGTACGAGTCCGTCGCGAAGCAGATGTCCGTCAGCGGACAGGCGACGTCAACGACAACCAAGTCCTCGCGCCGCGCAGTCGCGATGACCGTCCTCGAACAATCACGACAGGAGATGATCGCTGCCGTCACGGGCGGCGCGGACGGTGCACCACTCCTCGTGCGACTCGTCGTGGCCGGCAAGCCTGAGATGATGCCCGCGATACGGAATCGACTGATGGCGACGCTGAAAGAGATTCAGCAGGAATTCAAACGCGACGACGGGAGCGGGCCGGAGGATGCAGACTACGATCGCTGGGCGCTGACGATGGCTTTCGCGCCCGTGTGGCCCAAAGGCAAACGAAAAGCTCGAAAGCGCTGACCCCCGCGCAAAGAGCCGCGCTCAGCGATCCGTCGGAGTTTCCGGCGCGAGCACACCCGTATCGAGGGCGCGCTCCGCAATCGCCTTCAGTCGGCCATCCTGATTGATGCGAAGCGCACGAATGCTGCGGCGCGTGCGACGCATCGCGGCCGGAATGAACACCCGCGCGCAATCGATTTCGGCGACGGCAGCATCCACACTTCCGGCGCGCTCGATCTCGTACGTCGTGCGCGAGAGCACGGCGACAGACATGAAGATGTCAATCGCCGCGTTCGCGAGACGCAGCTGAATGAACTGCTTGTCGATCACGTCCTTGCCGTGCTTGAGCAGCAGTCCTTCCACGCCAAGTGCGAGGCCGTGAATATTCGTCGCGACCATGTCCGCTTCCGCCGACAATGCTTCGTGCACGCGTGTGAACGTCGGTTTCGTGATCTGTCGCTTCGCACGGCCAGCGACGTATGAGCCGATTGCGCCGAGTGAGTGAAGTGGATCCTTGAATGCCTTGCCGAG
>JBDUCR010000125.1:0-4113 GCA_040003345.1 bacterium | reverse complement strand
CTCACTTCCTCGGGACGCTCGTCCACGAGCAGGATGAGCAGGCTCGCTTCCGGATGATTCAGCGCGATGCCTTCGGTGATGGCGTGCAGCAACGTCGTCTTGCCTGCGCGTGCCGGCGCGACGATGAGTGCGCGCTGCCCGTAGCCGATTGGCGCGATGAGATCGATCGCGCGACGAATCAGCTCGTTGCCGGCCTTCGCCGGCCGACCCGTCTCGAGCGACAACTTTCGCTCGGGATACGTCGCGATGAGTGTATTGAACTCCGGTCGTCGGCCGGCGTCGGCTGGTGCGCTGCCGTTTATTTCGGTCACGTCGATCAGGGCAGTGCGTCCCCGCTGATCTCGACCTGTCGTCCCGCGAACTTCGTCGCTCTTTCGAAGCGTGTATTGTCGCACGATGTGCGGTGGGACGTACGCGTCGCCGCTGTCGGCGAGGTAGCTCGAATGTGCTCGGCGAATGAAGCCGCCGTCGCGCGCGGGATCGAACCAGCCAACCGTTTCGCCTGTCGGAACCAGCACGATGGGCGCCGGTGGTCCGCCCTGAATCGGGCGCTCGCCCGTCGTGGCTGTTCCTGGATCTCTACGTCCTCGGCCGCGATTGCGACGGCCGCGGCGTCCGTTCTGCCCGTGTTGTTCGCGAGGGTGACTTCCGCCAAATCCGCCTTCGGGCCTGGTGCGCTCGGGAGGTGGACCACCAGGTGCGGGAGCAGATGGCGTCGCGGCCGGTGCGGCGGCAGCGGCGATTGGTGTGTCGCCACCAGCGTTGTCGCTGGGTGCTGGACTCTCGACCTCTCGCGGCGGCGGCGGCGGTGCAGGCCGCGACACTGGCTCCGGCTGAGTGTCTGTGGCCGCGCCTCGCTCGGGCGGCTCAGCGCCGTTTTCTTCGGAAGCGGATGCCTCACGATATGGATTGTCCTCGCCACCGTTGTCGGTGTCAGGACCATTGGGACGGGGCCCGCGCTTGCGACGTGGGGGACGCCGGCGTTCGTTCATGCAACTATTGTCGGTCAAGGTGAATTCTATCGGGTCACGCTCGGCGCGCCCGTGGACTGCTCATTCGATGGTGCCGTCGCGGCTTCGCGGAAAGCATGTCACATGATGCGGCCGTGGTGGCTCGAGCCACTCGGATCACGAGATGTGACGGACTAATGCGACGCGACTCGTTGCTGTGCCTCATACGTCCGCCGGCGCGGAACCCTCACGCGGGGCCAGACGATTGATCCTTCAGGGGCGCGGCACTTCGTCTCGCCTCGTGTACCCATCACGGATGGGCCACTGGGATTGCCGCGGGTCAATGCTCGACAGATCGGACGCGTAACGCGATCGGACCGCCGGACGCATCGAGTATCGCCACGAACGCCGATTCGCGCAACCCTGCTACCCTGCACAGCTATCTTCGTGCCCACGAACCGGGAACCCCCCGGGACCATTTGAGGAGCCTCGTCCCACCAAGGCCGGCCGAGCTTGTCCGCGCGCTCCTGTGCGTCCGGCGAGCGGCGACGCGGCTGGCGGCTCGAACTGCTTCTGTGCTACCCGACACGACCCGGGTCGTCTGCGCCCAACCGCCGCGACAGCGTAACCAGGCGCCGGCACAGCTCGAGAATCCTGGTAACCGCCGCGCGATGTTCATCGGGAAGCTTTTCCAGCTCGAGCAACTGCGTTTCCGCGAGCAACGCAGTAAGTGGATTGTTGAAGGCGTGCTGCAACGTGCGTGACGCGTCGCCGAGTACGAACTGCGCGCGCACGCGTCTGAGCTCACGCGCGGAAAATTCAGTGTCGCTGTCGTAGCGCGCTGACGATGGTTGATCGCCAGTGGTTGGCGCACGCTCGGCGAGGAGTGCGCGAACGAGCCGCTCCCCATCGACGCCGGGAAGCAGTTGCGCAATCAGTTCCTGTGCGAGCTGGGTGTTCGGGGCTGGCTCGGCGATGGCGACTGGACGCGCTCGTCGCGGCGCAACACCGCTGCCGATCCGCTCTGAGTAGCTTTCGTCCATGATCTCCTCTCCACCCGATTTGAGCGCTGCGCTAGCGCATGCTGTGCAAGAGTATCGGCAGCAGGGCGATATTGGCGCACTACTCGACCGCGTCAAGGCGCTTTCCATTGCAGCCGACCCCGCGACGCTCATGGCGGTGTCGGCTCCCTATCATGATCTGCCGGAAGTCGTGATCCCGGTCTACGAGCGCGTCGTCGCCGAGCGTCCCGCTGATGCACAGGCGATGGTGATTCTTGCGAACGCGTATTGGCTCACGGGTCGGGGTGCTGACATTGTCGGCGCTCTCGCTTCGCGCGCGATCGCTGCCGACGCGAACAATCGCGGCGCATGGCATCTCTGGTCGCTCAGTGAATCCAATCCTCGCGGTCGCATGGAGCGCTGGCAACAGGTTGCCGAGCGCTTTCCGTCGGATCAACTCGCGCGTGCGGCGCTTGCGGACAATGCCGCGAGTCTCGCTGGGGCTGAGCATGATCCACTCGCGCTCGATCTGGCGGTGCGCACATACGAGAGTCTGTGGGCGGAGGCGAGTCGCGACGAGGAGCGTCGAGCGCTCGAGGAGACGATCGAGAAGTTGAAGGGGTGGAAGCTGTGATGCGCGGGATGATAGGAAGATAGATGGATAGGAGGATAGGGATTCCTATCGTCCTATCATCCTATCCTTCTATCATCCTGCTCTAGGCGCTCTGCCCCCTCACATCTCGTTCTTGCTGCGGCGCCAGTGAAGCGACGGCGTTGATCAGTTCCTTCAGCTCGAAGGGTTTTCTCAGCGACGGACACTTGCATGAGAGAATCAGCTTGTGGGCGCGCTCCGAGATGTCGCCGGTCATGAAGAGAGTCTGATGGCGGAGATGCGGGTGAGTGGCGGCGGCGAGCTCGAAGACGACGTCGCCGCGTGTGTCGGGAATGCGCAGGTCGATCACCATGACGTCGACGTGCTCGGACGCGAGCATCGCAAGCGCTGCGTCGCCGGAATGCGCGAGCAGTACCTCGTATCCTGCGCGCGAAAGCGCGATCGACAGCGCGCGGCAAATTGCCGGCTCGTCGTCCACCACCAAGACCCGTACTTGTTCCGGCAGCATCACAACCTCGGTCTCACTCATCTGACGTCGTTCCCTGGCGCTTTCGCAGCGTCGCGATAGCCGCCTCATACGGGTTCCATCGTTTCACCTTCCGGTTCTTCGCGACGCAAGCGGTCGGCGAGTAACCGTACGAACAACTCGGGTGGTACTTCGCGTCGAATGTCCTTCGGCGCGCGTCCTGTCCAGTCGAGCAGAAGAGTACTCAGTGTTTCCGGATCCGAGTAACCGAGCTTGCTCGATATTTCCTTCAACCTGCTTCCTGGTGCGCGTAAGAGCGTGTAGGCGCGCAGCAGTCGTGCACAGATGATCATATGCCGCGGTTGCAGCCCGGCAGGCATCATGTGCCGGTATAAGGAGCGTGGTGCCATTCCCGCCAACCGCGCCAGTTCCTGACTGTTTTTCACTCGTGCCGGCGAGCGAAAGAGCTGCTCGATGGCGCGGGCCACGACGACCGGCAGTGTTCTTAACGGCGCCGCAAGTTCCTGCAACATCAACTCGGCCATTGGATGCGCTGGCACTCGCTCGATGAGATCGAGAAAGCGTTTAGGCTCATCGTCGAACCGGTTGAGCACTACGTGCTGCACTCCCAATCTGGCTAGTCGTACCACGAGTCGCATCGCCGTTGGTGCCAGTGTCGTGTAGACGACGACGGGCAGTGCCGGGTGGTGCGCGATGATTTCTTCGACGGCGTCGGCGTGTTGTCCTTCGCGTACTGACGGGTCGACGATCAACAGGTCGGCTGCTTCGGAGCGGAGGAGCGACTGTAGCTCCGCCGGATCCGTAGCGGTGTCGAGGGAATGTGCGTCCCCCAGCACGATGCGGAGATGAGTGAGCAGGTTGCGTGGGAGCAGGGCGACGACGTGCAATGCAGGGGGGTGGGGAAATATTGGCGCAATAACCCGGTTTTTTGTCACAAAATGCCGGTTTACGCACCGCCCCGCGACCCTACCCTTCGGATGTGGCTCGGTCTGAGCCACCCACCCTACCGGAGTCGTCCATGTCCCGCCGCCAGATTTCCTTCGTAGTTATCGCGATTGCCTC
>JBDUCR010000538.1:0-4118 GCA_040003345.1 bacterium | reverse complement strand
GACGACATCGCCACGACGACGAACACGCCGAGTGCGACACCCATGATGGTGAGCAGCGCGCGCGCGCGGTTGGCCTTGAGTGCATCGAGGGCGATGCTGACGCCCTCGATGATCTGCATGAACGGAGTGAGGAAGCGCATCGTCTATTCCTGCCGCAGCGCTTCGATGGGATCCATTCGCGACGCCTTGCGCGCCGGCAGCATTCCCGATGCGATTCCGACGACCGTGCCGAGCAGCGTAGCGGCGACGAGCGACCACGGTGCTATCGCAGCAGGCAGCGGAGTGTTCATCGAGATCACCTTCGCGCCGAGTATCCCGAGGAGAATGCCAAGTATCGCGCCGAGGGTGCTGAGTGTCGCCGCTTCGACGAGGAACTGGCGCATGATGTCCTTGCGTCGCGCGCCGAGTGCCTTGCGAATGCCGATCTCCCGCGTGCGTTCGGCGACGGCAACGAGCATGATGTTCATGATCACCATTCCGCCGACGACGAGTCCAATGGCCGGAAGCGCAGTGCCGGCGATGGTCATGATGTTCTTCGTCTGCTGGAACGACACGAGCGCGGACTCGGATGTCTCCATCACGAAGTTGTCCTTCACTGCGGGGCGCAGGCCGCGTGCTCCGCGCATCACTTCGCGCACGGTTTCCATTGCGTCGCGCATCATGATGTCATTGGGCGCCTGCACCATGAGGCCATCGATGTCACCGCGCGGATTGGTGAGACGATGCAGGGGAGAGAGGAAAGGCGCGTAGCCCGTCTTGTCGAGCGACTGGCCGAACAGACTGCCCTGATGCTCGATCACACCGATGACCGAATACGGAATTCCGCCAATGCGCAGCTCTCGGCCAATCGGATCGAGTCCTGGGAAAAAGAATCCGGCGACTTCATCACCGATGACGATGACCGGCATGCCGAGATCCGCTTCCTGTTGCGTAAAGACGCGACCTTTGGAGAGATCGTACTTCTTGATCGTGAAGTAGTCACCCTCGACGGCATGTGCTTCGATCTGTCGCGGTCGCGCATAGAGACTCGATGCCCAGATGGTCTCCTGACTTTCAACGGCGTATCGCGTTCCTGACGGAAGTGAATTCCGCACGAGCGCGACGTCGCGGTGATACACGCGCGGGCGTCGCTGCCATTCCTGCCACTCTTCTTCCGTTGTGTTGTTGCCGAACCACGGAAAGCGCCGCACGGTGAAGGTGTTGGCGCCGAGCATGCGACCCATGAAGTCTTCCTCGACGTACTTGCTCATGCCAGTCACGATGGAAACGACCGCGATGAGGAACATCACGCCGATCATGACGCCGAGCAGAGTAAAGAAGCTCTTGAGCTTCTGCACCCTGATCTGCTGGAGCGCGAGCTTGACGGCCTCGAAGAAGGGCATTGGCTTTTCGGTGCCTGGAGAGGGTGGTGCGGGATCTACGCGTTGGGGGGAGGGAAAGTGTCAATTACGGGAGGATAGGATGACAGGATGATAGGAGGATAGGGAACGGAACGAGTGGGCTCCTATCATCCTATCCTCCTATCGTCCTATCATCCTGCTACTCGTACCGAAGCGCCTCGACAGGGTCTAACCTGCTCGCACGCGCGGCCGGCACGAGGCCGAAAATGATTCCCGCCAGCGCGCTGCAGACCAATGCCGCCACCACCGCCTCGGGAGGTGCCGCTGCGTTGATCGGCGTGGTCGAACGAATGAGGTACGTGATCGCAGCACCGGCTGCGAGACCCACCACGGCGCCGATCGTCGTCAGCGTCACGGCTTCTACGAGAAACTGCCAGAGGATCGTGCCGCGACTGGCGCCGAGGGCCTTTCGCACTCCGATCTCACGCGTGCGCTCCGTGACCGAGATCATCATGATGGCGATCACGCCGACGCCGCCCACGCACAGGCCGATTGCGGACAGCGTGATCATCACGATGAAGAAGACGCCGACAATCTTGTTGTACAGCTGCAGCAGCTTCTCCGGCGTCGAGGAGAAGAAGTCATTCTGCTCCGACGGATGGAGATGGCGCATGACGCGCAGCGTTGCCACGACTTCATCCATCGTCGCGTCGCGAGGAACACCATCGCGCGGCTTGACGGTGAGGTCCACCCAATACGTGCCGACGTTCATGCGACGGACTGCCGTCATGTACGGCATGACGAGTTTGCCCCTGTCCGCGCCGTCGAAGACGTTCGCGATCGCATTGTAGACGCCGATCACCATGAACTGCTTGCCGCTCGCCCGGATCATCTTTCCCACCGGCGATCCTTCCTGGAACAACCGGTCGGCGACTTTCTGGTTGATGAGCACCACGTTGGCCGCAGTTTCGTTTTCCGTCGCCGTGAAGTCGCGACCGTCCACGATGTCGCCGCCGTTGACATCGATCCAACCAGGCGAGTACGCCTCCAGCGTGACACTCGGCAGCTCGCGATCGGCGTACTTCACCTGGGTCGAGCTGCCAATGTGCGCCACCACTGACTTGATGAACGGCAGTCGCTCGATCTCGTGCGCCTGCTCGATGGTGAGCGGCGGATTGCGTCGCCATGGGCAGCTATCTGCACTGCCATTGCAGCTGTTGATCTCCGGCGGCCAACGCGTGAGAAAGAACGTCGTCGGCCCTGCAGCAGCGATGCTCTTGCTCACGCCATCGTTGATGCCGTGCACCGCAGCAGACATCACCGTCACGACGAACACGCCGACGGCAATGCCGAGAATCGTCAGACCCGCGCGCACCTTGTTCGAGCGGATGGCGTCGAGCGCGATGCGCACACCTTCGAAGAGCGAGTAGGCTCTGGTTCCGATGGACATGACGCTTACTCCGACCGAATCGCGGTAATCGGATCCAGCCGCGACGCCCGGCTCGCTGGATACGCGCCGGCGATGATGCCCACACCAGCGCCAACGGCGACGCCGAGGACGACGGACCACGGAGCAACGGCGGCTGGCAGGGGCGAGACAGCTGCGATGAGTTGCGAGAGCGCGATGCCGAGCCCGATGCCGAGCACGGCGCCAACGATGCTGAGTGTCGCCGACTCAACGAGAAACTGCGAGAGAATATCGCGGCGACGTGCGCCGAGTGATTTGCGAATGCCGATCTCGCGCGTGCGCTCCGCGACTGCGACGAGCATGATGTTCATGATCACAATCGCGCCGACGACGAGTCCGATTGCCGGAAGGACGATGCCTGCGAGCACGAGATATTTCTTGATGGTGAGCCACGACGAGAGCGCGGACTCGGAGCTCTCGAAGCTGAAGTTGTCGCCCTCAGTGGGACGCAGGTGGCGACGCTTGCGCATCACTTCGCGCACGATCTCTTCGGTGCCCTTGTAGTGCGACGGATCCGGAGCCTGCACGACGACGCCGTAGATATTCTGCCGAGACCCGATGATGCGCGCCATGTGTGAGTGAAACGGTGCGATCACCTGACGGTCGAGCGACAAGCCGAACACAGTTCCCTGCTTCTCCAACAGGCCGATCACCTGGAAGGGGAACTTATCGATACGCAGTTCGTGTCCGATTGGATCGAGATTCGGGAAGTAGCGCTCAGCGATTTCGGTTCCGATCACGATCACCGGTGCGCCCAGTGCGTCGTCCTGCTCGGTGAATACGCGGCCCTTCGAGATGACGAGATTCTTGATGACGAAGAAGTCGGGCGTTGCACTCTGCGCGATGACTTGAGGTCCGCCCTGCGCGTACGGCGAGCTCGCGTCGGACCACTTGATGTCCTGCATCGCCCAGCGCGCGCCCTCGGGCAATGCGTCGCGAATGGCAATGCCGTCGGCCTCGAGAATCGGTGGACGGCGGCGCCACATGCGCCAGGTCTCTTCCGTTTCATCGGTGCTGATGTCGGGGAAGCGGCGGACGTTGAAGGTGTTCACGCCGAGAAACTTTCCGGCGAAATCCTCTTCGACGTACTTGCTCATGCCCTGGACGATCGAGACGACTGCGATGAGGAACATCACGCTGATCGTCACGCCGATGAGCGTGAAGAAGCTTTTGAGCTTTTGAACGCGGATCTGCTGGAGAGCCAGGCTGACCGCTTCGAAGAAGGGCATGCGGGGACTACGGCTCGCACAGCTGGAAAGTGTCAGTTGGGGATGAGGGACAAGGGGAGAAGGGGACAAGGGGAGAAGGGG
>JBDUCR010000214.1:0-14017 GCA_040003345.1 bacterium | reverse complement strand
TGGCCGGAAGTCGCGTGCTCCAGGGCATGCTGTACGACGTCGCCCCGACCGACCCGGCAAGCTACATCGCCACGTCGCTCGCGTTGATGGTGATTGCGCTTGCTGCCGCGTGGCTTCCCGGAAGACGTGCGGCGCGTGTGGATCCGCTCATCGCGATGCGTCCCGATTGAGATCAGGCGGCCAGTCCATGCCGCTCGACGCTAGCGCGCCCCGACGATCAGGCGAGTCAACTGCTGCACGACGGGCACAACATCCGCCGGCGTTCGCCCTTCACCAGCAATCGTGTCGAACGATTGAAAAGACAGCACCATGAACAGCACGCGAACCGTTTCGTCGCGCGCCATCGGCATCACGTGCTCAGGAGGAATGCGAGCGACGATCTCCGTGAGCCCGCGTCGCCGCCGTTCATTGCGTTGATCAATTGCGGCGTAGAGCTCTGTGTCGACCATCGCCGCGGCGCGGAGCCTCCGATGCGCGCGACGATTACCGGTCCAGAAACGGGCGAAGACCTCGATCATGAGATCGAGCGCCCGAAACGGGTCGGGCTCCCTGAAAATCTCCGACAACTGCGTGAGCTGCGCGCGCTGCGCGAGCTCGTCGAACAGCGCCTCGAGCAATCCCGCCTTCGACTCGAACTGATTGTAGATCGTCATGCGCGCGATACCAGCGCGCCGAGCAACCGCGTCGATCGAGAAGGACTCGTCGCCGTCGGATTCGAGGAGCTCGCGCGCCGCCGCAATGATCTTCTCGCGACCCGCGTCCGAGCTCTTCTGCCTGTCCTTGCTCTGGTACGGCCGAGGCGTCACGTCATCTCCTCTTGATTTCGTTAGACTGGCAGTCTACAGTCCATTGTACATACAGTCTAACTAAATAATACGCGGAGAATCGGCATGGAAAACGACCAGAGCGCAGTGAGTCCAAAGGGGCTGTTGATTCTGATGCAAATCTCTGGAGCGGTGCAGGTGCTGGTTGGGTTGACGCTGTGGAGCGGTCACGGATTTGCCCTCAGAGGTCTGCACATGGCGAACGGTGTGCTGTTCGTGGTGCTCCTGTGGTCGATCGCCATTTTCGCGCTCGCGCGCCGGCATCGTGCTGGGCTCGCATTCTTCGCGATCTTGTGGGGACTCGTGATTCCGATCCTCGGTTTCACGCAGCAGGGCATTCTGATTGGCGATTATCACTGGGTCATACGCGTGCTGCATCTCGTCGTCAGTGTGGCCGCGATGCCAATGGCGAATTTACTGGCGAAGCGTAACCTACCCGCGTGACCTCGCGCACTCACGTGGCGAGCACGTTGGCTACCTTATGCGGACGAGGCACTTCGTCGTCCGAGGCGCATCGCAACTCTCAAAGCCTGGGCCCGCATCGACACACATCGCACTGCGCATATCGGTTGGCTGCGCGCGTCGGTACTTGGCGCGAACGACGGTCTGATCTCGACGGCGAGTCTCGTGCTTGGCGTCGCCGCCGCAGGTACTGCGCGGCCTGCGATCCTCATCGCGGGAGTCGCCGGTCTCGCGGCCGGTGCGATGTCGATGGCGGCGGGGGAGTACGTATCAGTGAGCTCGCAAGCCGATACGGAGCGCGCCGACCTCGCGCTCGAGCGGCGCGAGCTCGCCGCCGATGAAGCTGGTGAACGCGCGGAGTTGGCCGCGATCTACGTGGGTCGTGGATTGACGCCCGCGCTCGCAGCTGAGGTCGCGGATCAACTCATGGCGAAGGACGCACTCGGCGCGCATGCGCGTGACGAGCTCGGACATTGGGAGGCCACGGCGGCGCGACCGCTGCAGGCGGCGCTGGCGTCTGCGGTGTCATTCGCGCTCGGCGCCGTCGTTCCTGTGCTGGTGGCGGCCATCACGCCACAAGTGGTGTTGGCGCGCGTCGTCATTGCGAGCACCCTCGTGCTGCTGGCAGTGTTAGGGGCAGTGGCCGCCGTCGTCGGTGGCGCATCGACGTGGCGTGGCGCGCTCAGAGTGATGTTCTGGGGTGCGTTGGCCATGGGTGTGTCCGCACTTGTCGGGCGACTCTTTGGAGCTCGCGTCTAGCGTGTTCTCGTTGTCGTCTCGCTAACGTCTTAAAGGAGACTCACATGCGTTCGTCCGTCCGACTCGCCCTCGCTGTGATTGCTGCGATTGCACCTGCGGCCGTCGCTCAACAGCCGGGCGCCGATGGTCCGTACAAGGTGTTGACGAGAAAGGTTGTCGGGGGAGAGGGAGGCTCGGACTATCTCTATGCCGACGTCGCAGGACGTCGCCTGTACGTTCCACGCGGCGGCACGCGTGCTGTGCCGGCGACTGATTCCACGCCAGCGAAGGCGGCGATACCTGGTCGCATCACGGTCTTCGATCTCGAGACGCTCGCGCCGATCGGTGAGCTTCCGGCGACTGGAGGCAACGGCGTCGCAGTAGATCCAAAATCGGGGCACGGTTTCTCGAGCAGCAAGCCGGTCTCCATGTTCGACACGAAGACGTTGACGCTGATCAAGATGATCGACGTCGGCGCCGCGCAGCCCGACGGCATTCTCTTCGATTCCTTCAATGACCGAGTGTACGTCTTCAGTCACCCGACTAAGGACGCGACAGTCATCGACTCGCGAGACGGAACTGTGCTCGGCACGATCGACCTCGGCGGAGTGCCGGAGCAGGCCGTCGCCGACGGCAAGGGCATGATGTACGTCGTCATGCAGGACTCGGTGGGAAGCGTCACTGCTGTCGACGTAAAGACGATGAAGGCGACGGCGCACTATTCGTTCGTCGACAAGGGTCGTTGCAACGGCCTCGCCTTCGACGCAATGAATCACGTGCTCTTTGCCGCGTGTGCGCAGTCGGGCAATCCACCTGCGCAGCCGGCGCAACCGATGATGGTGATTCTCAGCTCGGACGACGGACACATTCTCGCGAACCTGCCGCTCGCCGGTGGATCAGATGGTGCCGCGTTCAATCCAGCGACGATGGAAGCATTCAGTACGCACGGCAACGGCACCTTGACGGTCGTAAAGGAGACGAGCCCGACGACGTTCGAGGTAGAGGAAAATCTTCAGACGATGCTCGGCGCAAGGACGATCACATTCGACAGCAAGACGGGTCGAATCTTCGCGATGAGTGTCGAGCGCGGGCCGGCGCCAGCGCCCGCGACACCGGGCGGGCGACCTCCTCAGGGGCCGGCGATACCGGGGACGTTCACGATACTGGTGATCGGGAAGTAGCGATGAGGTTACGCTCCGTTGGATGATCGCACGTATCCTTTCGCCATCGCGATACGACAGGAGAGTAGGCAGATCCCGACAACCGAACATGAGACCCGAGAGAGATCATGACGTCACTGACTCGCACGAAGGACAATCCGTGGCTGCTCAAAACGCCGCCGGGCACCGCCGAGTACACGATGCACGTCGACGAGAAGGACGGGAAGAAGATTCTCGTGTGTACCGTCGGCAAGACGGTGCTTCACTATGACGCGCGATGCATCGACGACCTGCATGCCATGCTGAAGAAGCACGGTGACTGGATGGATCTCGGTGGTACTGACGAGCAGAAGCCGGCGAAAGACGACACCGTGGAGAGTTGGGGGCGCTCGCCAAAGAATCCGGTGGGAGGATGGTACGGACTGAAGAAGGGCCTGCGCGGACGATTTGGTGTCTATGTACCGCCGCTCATGGAAGCGCTCGGCCTGTGCGAGTTGGAGCACAATGCCAAGAACAATCGCATGCGCGCGAAGGAACGTCGGTAAGAAAACGGCTACTTCTTTCTCAGCACGAACATCACGCTCGGATCAACGGGATATCGTCCAAAGCGCGAACCGTAGATCGCGAGTCCGCCCGGCAGCGCGTCGCTGACCTCGAGGCGAACAGTGAGAGCTCCAGTCTTCATTGCTTCGTCGAGCGCAGTTGCCGGCACGGTGACTCGCAACAGTTGACCGTACGATCCCGCTTCGCGCAGATACCGATCGCGCAGCTGCGAGTGCCATGAGAGAATGCCGCGATGATCGGCGGGATCATCGGTGAGCTCGTAACGCCCCGCCATCTGTCCGTTCACGCGCACGGTGACCGCACTCGGATACGGCGTTCCGCCCGTCATCGGGTACGAATTGCGGTTGCGACTCGGATCCTGCAGACCACCGCCGCGCATGTAATCGCCGTTATCGCGCACGGTCGTGTCACGATCTTTCCCGTTCAGTCGCTTTGCGGATGCTTCGACGACGAACGTCGCTTCTTCGACGTCGCTGCGCGCGAGGCCAGCTGGCCACGGAATGTGATACTCGAAATATCCCGACCCAGCACCATCGACCTTCAAGCCGTCAAGGACGTTCCACGTCTTGAGCGACCAGTGCGCATCCGAATAGTCACGCGCAGGAACGCGCGCTACGCGTGCATGACGGCCATCTGCTAACACCGTCTCTAGAGCCGGCGTCCCCTCGACGACAAATGTCGTGAAATTATGATGCAGTGCGGTTCCCGCGGCGTCCTCGAGCCACACCGAAAGCACGGCCACCGCCGGCTCGTTTGGCATCGTCACTGTGAGTGGAGCAAGTGCCTCCGACATGTAGGGCCTGTACGGCACACGACGCGTTGCCGATGAATAGATGCGCTTCTCGCCGAGCGAGTTCCAGCCAGACAGTTCTGTCTTCAGTATGAGTGAATCACCAGCCGGCCGGTCATCGGCGAGAAACGATGCCCACAGTGGCACCTGCAGCGTCTGTCCCGGTTTCACGGCCTCGCTCAGCGACGGACCCATCGCGACGTAGTACGGCGAGTGGAAGTCGCGCAGCGACATGCCTTCCACCAATTCACCAACGCCAGTCTCCTTGTTCGATCGATCGAAGCGCCAGTAGCCGTTCCACTCGTTGATGACATCGTGATGCTCGGTGTACAACCAACCGGCGAGCTTGGGATGGCGGCGGAATGCATCGACGGCCATGTGATAGTCCCAGCTCCAGTCGACGTCGCCGGTGCTGCCCTCGTAGCCCCACACGTTGCCGAATTCGGAGTTGATCATCGGCTGCGCCGACTGCGTGTAACCGCGCTCGAAATTCCACGACGAGCCTTGATGTGTGCTGTCACTCGTCTTCTCGAGCAGACTCTCCCACTGCCAACCAGCGAGGTAGTTGTGCCACGAGTTGATGTCCGTGGTCGTGTGGCCCCAGCCGCAGCACGGCGAATTGTCCTCGACGAGTCTCGTTGAATCGAGCGATTTCGCGAGCGCAACGGTTTCAACGACACGTTGCTGTGTGGCCGGCAGGTATCGATCCTTGCCACCCACCTTCGACAGCAATCCCCACGTTTCGTTGTACATCACCCACGAGAATATTGCGGGATGGTTGTAATCGCGTTCGATCATCTCGCGCATCGCGTAATCGTGCTCGCGGAACGCGGTGTCCGTCGGCGGTCCCCACCAGTTAGGTACGTCTGCCATGATGAGCACACCAAGCTTATCCGCCCAGTAGAGCTTTCGCGGCGTTTCGATCTTGATGTGCTCACGCAGTCCATTCAACCCAATCTGCCGCGCGCGAAGAATCTCCATGCGCGTGAATGAATCAGACGGAAACGTGTAGAAGCCGGTCGGATGATACGCCTGGTCGAGCGCCAACTGCAGGTACACCGGCTTTCCGTTGACTGCGACATACGGATAGCTCGTGCCCGGCAGATTGACGACAGAAATCTTGCGCATGCCGAAGTACGATTGCACGGAATCGGTGACGATGTTCTCTCCCGACACCGTGACGGTGACGTCGTGCAGAAACGGATCGGCGAGCGACCAGAGCTTCGCATTGGGAAGCGAAACGTCGAAGCGCACCTCGCGCTCTCCCTTCGCGATGCGGTGCATGACGACCGGAGCGCCATCGCGATTCGTGAACGCCACTCGAAGTGTGAGATCCCGTGGCGCGGGATCCGCGAGACGAGCTCGCACGTTCACGCTGCTGCGATCGATGTCGGGAGTGAAGTGCACGAAGTCGAGCGGGTCGCCGCCGCGCGCCTCGAGGTAGACGGTCTGCCACATGCCGCGCGCTTTGCCATATCCCTGCTTGCCCTCGAGCTTGAAGGGATGTGGCGAGTCATCGACGCGCATCGTTAAGCGCTGCGATGCACCCGACTTTACGAGACGTGTGATCTCCATCGAGAATGGCGTGTAGCCGCCTTGATGGTCGCCGAGCTTGGCGCCGTCGAGCCAGGCGGACGTGCGCCAGTCGGATGCGCCGACAACGAGAAATACTCGACGATTCTTCCAACTCGACGGCACCTGTATGGTGCGCTCGTACCATCCGATGTCCGCCGAATCAGGTACGCCCGAGGCAGGTGCTCCCCACGAGAAGGGAACGAGGATCGCGCGCGGCTTCGCGAGTGGCGCGCTGAACCAGCCTGCACGCTCGCCTACGTTGCTGCTATCGAACCGGAACCGCCACGACCCATTGAGATTCTCCCATTCGGCGCGCATGAAATCGGGGCGCGGATGTTCGGGAAGTGGGATGCGCGGCGACAGCTGCGCGCCGCGCGACGAGGCGGGCGTCTGTGCCGGCGACACGTGAGCAGAGAGCGCAAGTGCAAGCGCCGTAGCGAGCGTACGATTCATTGGCTGGTTGTCCGTGAGAGTCAACGCTGCCCGTATCATGGCGTCGAGACGCGGCCGGGGAAAGCCGTGGACGCAACAGCAGGCGCGGATCCTTCGCTTCGCTCAGGATGACAGCGGCACGCGCCGGATGACAACCGCGTCGATCAGTCTTTGCGCGCGAAGCTGATCGTGAACGTCGATCCCTGACCGGGCACGCTCGCCACCTCGAGCGTGAAGCCCATCCGCTCGCAGTACTCGAGTGAGATCGCCAACCCCAACCCCGTACCGCCGAAGCGACGCGTGATCGTCGTGTCTTCCTGCGCAAACGGCGCGAATACCGAGGCCTGATGTTCAAGCGCGATACCGACCCCCGTGTCGCAGACAGTCAACGACGTCGCGACGCCGGAGTCGAGCGCACACACGGTGACCACGACCTCTCCCTCGCTCGTGAATTTGATCGCGTTGCCCACGAGATTCACGAGGACCTGTCGTAGCTTGATCGCATCAGCTTTGACCATTGCGGGCCGCGACGGCAAGTCGACTCGAAGCGCCACGCGAGGCGCACGCTCGCGACCTTCTATGTCCGCGACGACGTCATGCACCATCGCGATCACATCCACGTCGGTGATCTCGAACTCCATGTGACCCGATTCCACCTTCGCGAGATCGAGAAGCTGATCGATGAGGCCTAGAAGCCGAATCGCGTTCGTCGAGATCCGCTCGGTGTAACTCACTTCCTGAGTCGCGAGCGTACCCTTTCTGTTGCTCATCAGGACCCGTGCAAAGCCGATGATCGCTGTGAGTGGCGTGCGCAGCTCGTGACTCATCTGCGCGAGGAACTGCGACTTCGCGATGTTCGCCGACTCCGCGGCATCGCGCGCCACGATGAGCGCGTCGCCCTGCCGCATGAGCTCTTCAGCCTGGAGCTCCACCACTCGACCCTGTTCGCGCATCAGCGTTTCGGCGAGTCGCATGTCCGTGACGTCGTGCGACACCGAAGAGAAATGCGATACGGCGCCCGCCGGGTCGCGATGTGCAATCACGACCTGCTTGACTACGCGCAGAGACCCGTCGAGCCCGCGCAGCGACGTCTCTCCACTCCAGATACCATGCTGGCTCGCGATCGCAGTGGCTTCCTTGAGGACACGATCCGCATCCGCTCCACCCTGACTGTTCCGCACGATATCACGCGGAATGTCGCGCATCGTCAGTCCCGCGGAGCCGGACGGCAGCGGGGGCAGTCCGAGCAGCGTCCGCCCGACGCGATTGGTGTAGAAGAGCTGTCCGTCGAGATCGAACATACCGACGATGTCCGGCGTCTCGTCGAGCACCGTTCCCATGCGTCGCAATCCTTCCTCAGCCTCGACGCGCGACGTTACGTCGATCACGATCGCGTGCAACACGACCTCGCCGTCGATCGTCAACGGACTCGCGTAGATTTCGACTTCACGCGCCTCACCATTCATTCGATAGTGCCGTCGACGAAAGACCGAAATCTTGCCCGACGCGATGCCCGCCGAAATTTTGGCCGTGGTCGATGGATCGAGATGGCTCAACGTCGAGACATGCAGTCCGAGCAGCTCCTCGCTCAGATAGCCGTAGAATTGCAAGGCGGCAGGGTTCGCGGCGAGAATCAGTCCGCTTTCTATGTGCACCAGGAGCTGCACAGTTGCATTGTGCTCGAACAGCGCACGGTACTGTTGCTCACTCGCACGCAGTGACGTCTCGGCGGCGCGCTGCTCGGTGACGTCGCGGAATGACGAAACGGCGCCATCGAGCTGGCCATCGGAACGGCGAAGCGGACGTGCTGCGGTCGCGATCCACCGCGCAACTCCGTCCGGTCGCAAATAGCTGAGCAGTCGTTCCGGCTGCGGCTCACCTGTTCGCAGCGCCACGATGATAGGATGCGCCGCGTGGTCGAGCGCTCGGCCGTCTTCTTCAAAGGCGCGCCAAGGCAGGTCGATGAGCGATGCGCCAAGCATGCTCGAGCGAGGCACGCCGAGTATTCGCTCTCCGGCGTCGTTGACGGCGTCCACCGTACCGGCGGCATCGACAATGACGACGCCTTCGCTTAGCGCGGCGAGCAGGTCTGCCAAGCCGCTCTTGGAGGACGATAGGGTCAAGATCCGCGCTCCGGAGCGCGTTGTGGAGGTGACCGCTATCTAAGTCAAGTATCGAGCCGTACCGCCTGAGGTCCGCCGCGCTCAACCTTGAGAGCAGCGCTGCGCAACGGTAATCTTCCCGCCACATGCCTACTACGCCTGCAACGCCTACTCCTCGCGCGCTCAAGTTCGGAATGGTTGGTGGGGGTCCAGGAGCCTTCATCGGTGCGGTTCACAACCGCGCGGCAACGCTCGACGGGCTCGCGACGCTCGTCGCAGGCGCCTTTTCTTCGGATCCACAGAAGTCACGCGAACAGGGCGATGTCTACGGGCTCGCTCCCGAGCGCGTGTACGCGAGCTTCGAGGAGATGGCGGTGCGCGAAGCCGCGCTACCTCCTGGCGAACGAATCGATTTCGTCTCCATTGTAACGCCGAATCATCTGCACTTTCCGGTCGCGAAAGCGTTCATCGAGCGCGGCTTTCACGTGGTGTGCGACAAGCCGCTCACCACGACACTCGAAGATGCCGAGGAACTGTGTCGTCTCGTGAAGAAGCACGACGTCGTGTTCGCGCTCACGCATCCGTACACGGCGTACCCGATGGTGAAGCAGGCGCGCGCCCTCGTCGAAGCGGGTATTCTCGGCGACATCCGTAAAGTCATCGTCGAGTATTCGCAGGGTTGGCTTGCAACGCCGCTCGAGCAGACGGGAAACAAGCAAGCGGATTGGCGCACCGATCCTGCGCGCGCGGGCGCCGGCGCCATCGGCGACATCGGCACGCACGCCGAACATCTTGCGCGGTATATCACTGGTCTCGAGATGGAGCGATTGTTCGCCGACGTGAGCCGCTTCGTTCCGGGCCGCCGCATCGACGACGACGCGAACATGCTCGTGCACTATCAGGGCGGCGCAAAGGGAATTCTTTTCTGCTCGCAGATTTCCGCGGGCGAGGAAAACCGACTCGCCATTCGCGTCTATGGCACGACGGCCTCGCTCGAGTGGAAGCAGGAAGACCCAAACTTTCTGTACCTGCGTCGCCCTGACGCGCCGACAGAAGTGTACAAGCCTGGCCACCAGTATCTCGCTCCGGCGGCGCAACGCAGCGCGCGCATGCCGGCTGGTCACCCTGAAGGTTTGCACGAGGCATTCGCGAACATTTATTCGAATGCCATTCGCGTCATCGCCGCGCGCACTGCCGGCATGACACCCGATCCGCTCGATCTCGATTTTCCAACTGTCCGCGATGGCGCCGCTGGTGTGAGTTTCATTCACGCTGCGCTGCGCAGTGGACGGGAGGGCGGTTGGGTCGACGCTTCCTACGAGGCGCCATGACGAGACCAGTCACGCTGTTCACGGGTCAGTGGGCCGACCTTCCGCTCGAGACGCTCGCGCCGAAAGCGCGTGAGTGGGGCTTCGATGGACTCGAGCTCGCATGCTGGGGCGATCACTTCGACGTCGCGCGCGCAATGGCCGACGATGGCTACTGCCAAGGCAGACGCGACCTGCTCGCGAAGCATGGACTCGAAGTCTTCGCGATCAGCAATCATCTCGTTGGGCAGGCGGTGTGCGACAAAATCGACGACCGCCACAAGTCGATCATCCCGGCACGCGTCTGGGGCGATGGCGATCAGGAGGGTGTGCGCACGCGCGCTGCGAAAGAGATGCAGGACACCGCACGCGCCGCGGCGAAGCTCGGCGTGAGCGTCGTCGCGGGCTTCACGGGCTCGTCGATCTGGCCGCTGCTTTACAGCTTTCCGCCCGTTCCCGATGCGTGGATCGACGCTGGCTACGACGACTTCGCGAAGCGCTGGAATCCGATCCTCGACGTCTTCGATGAAGTCGGCGTTCGCTTCGCGCTCGAGGTACATCCGACGGAGATTGCGTTCGACATCTCATCAGCAGCACGTGCGCTCGCGGCAGTTGGGCATCGCAAGACGTTCGGATTCAACTACGATCCCAGTCATTTCGGATATCAGAACGTCGACTATGCGGCGTTCATCGCGCGCTTTTCCGATCGCATCTATCACGTTCACATGAAGGATGCGTGGTGGTCGCCCACACCGAGACCCTCTGGTGTGTTCGGCGGGCATCTCCCATTCGGTCATGCCGATCGCGGCTGGGAATTTCGCTCTCTCGGTCGCGGCCGCATCGATTTCGAATCCGTGATTCGTCAGCTGAACGCGGCGCGATATGAAGGCCCGCTCTCCGTCGAGTGGGAAGACATCGGCATGGACCGTGAGCACGGCGCGCGCGAAGCCTGCGCCTTCGTTCGCTCGGTGGATTTCCCTTCCGCGCATGCCGCCTTCGACTCAGCATTCGCGCGAGAGTGAGCGCGCCGCGCTCAGCGCACACGAATTCCGAGAATCGATAGAGCGCGCGTGAGAACGGGATCTGTCGGTGTTAGAAGGCGCGGCGTTCCGAACACCAGCTCGCCCGCGCGCTCATGATCGGTGAACACCACTGTGGCGTGCCAGCCGCCCGTGAGTGCCGACCACCATCGCAGTCCGGCTGGACCATCGGCGGCCGTCGCCGAATCGTGAAGCGTGCGCGCCACCTTTTGCGTCAACACGCGATCATGATCAGCCAAATGGTCGGGACGTAAGCCAAGCCGCAACAGAACAGATGGATCGGTGCAATCGGGAATGCGCGCGACGAGCGACGCGTCGAGCATGACCTCGACGAGCGCAAGCGGGCGTCCAGCGAGTCGCAGATACGACGGATGAAACGTCGTGCCGCGAAAGGGACCAAGCACCTCGCCCACAGCATACTCGGGCGTCTCGGCCAGGTATCTGACTGGTGGACGATCGTGTAGATCGAAGCGACCAGTAGTCTGTCCCGGCACGAGGTACGGCGCCGAGTAAGGCCTGTTGTCAGCGGCGGTGGGGTCCCACGGGAAGCACCGCCATGTGCGACGTGCGACGCTCAGGCAAACACACCGGTGCGAGCGGCCTGCACGGCGCCCATGACTGCAGCGACATCACCCTCGGCGAGGACATCGAGCGGGCGCCGGTCGTTGAGATGTGGGCTGCTGCCATGGAGCCATCCTGATACGGCTGCCGGCTCGTAGATGCCGAGCAGTGCGGTTACCACGGCGGCGAGCACCGTGAGGCGCCATCCTTCTTCGCCCCCGATCTCCTGGCCCTTTGCTGCGCGCGTGATCTGGCTCCGATGTGTGCCGACCCAGGCGGCAAGCTCGGCGCGGCTCTCGAATGCGACCTCGCCAGCCTCTACGGTTGCCCCGGCAAGGGCGATTCGATGCTCCTCGAGTACGGCTGCAGCTGCCATAACCCTACCTCCTGTCTGCAACAGATATGTTGCATGAAAGGGCGTTGCGCAAGCGCCGAGTGCAACTGGGCGCTATTGGCCGAACCTGCCGATGATCCAGCCAATCACTCCCCCGCCGACCGCGCCCAACCCAATGATCGGCGCGTACGCCTTGGTGATGACCGCGTCGGCGAGGCTGAGCAGAATACCGGCGCATGTGCCGAGTGCCCATGGCGGGAGTCGAATCGCGTCGAGCTGAGGTGCGCCAATGGCCGCTCCAATGACGATTCCGATCGCGAGCCGATTGAGGAACGCGCCGAGAAGTGCGGCTCGCTTGTCCGGAAATTCCAGCGGCAACATCGAGGCGGCTGAGAGCGCGCCGTACGCGACGCCAGCAACGACGCCAAGCCACAGTCGAGACATCAAGGGCGGGGGTGTGAGTGTGCGTCTCAGTCAGCGTTCGCGATTCATCAACCTCAGCGAGGCAGGTGAACGGAGAAGAGGGTTCCAGCGTCATCCGACGATCGAACGTCTATGGTGCCACCGTGCGCGGACACGATGCGCTCCGCGATGTAGAGTCCCAACCCGAGACTCGCCGATGCGCCTGCCGCCTCTTTCGCCGAATGAAGTCGCTTGAACGGACTGAAGATTCCCGAGAGTTCTGACAACGGGATCGCCACGCCGCGGTTGTGCACTCGCATCACGACTTCCTCCGCTTCGCCACGAAGCGTCATGTTGATCGCAGTCTTCGTCGCACCGTGCTGCACCGCGTTGCCGAGCAGATTGGCCATCACCTGGCTGATGCGCGAGCAGTCCCAACTACCACGAAGATCGCCGGATAGGTTGAGTTGCAGCAGGCTATCGGGGTGTGCCGCCGCCATCTCTTCGACCGCGTGGGTGGCCTCCTTGGCAAGATCCATCTCCTTGCGAACGATCGGAACGCCGGCGCCGAGCCGGCTGCGGGTGAAGTCGAGCAGATCGCCGACCATGCTGTTCATGCGTCGCGCACTGCGAACGATGCGACTCGTCAGCGTGAGATGAGGCTCCACGAGCTCACCGGTGTCGAGCATGAACTGCGATGCCATGATGACTGCGCCGAGCGGCGAGCGCAGGTCGTGGCCAAGGATGGCGAGAAACATCTCCTTCGATCGATCGAGGTCCTGCGTGTATCGCTCGATGGACTCCGCGAGCGCCTGATCGATCGCTTCATTGAATCGCATCAAGTCGTCGAGATCGGCACCTGTGAGGTTGCCGTTTGCATTCGACCACAGGCGGAGGACGCTCGCGCGGAGCGCCCGGTATTCCGACACCATTTCTGCAACGGTGAATCCGCTCTCCGCGCGGCCGGCGCCGTGCACCTCTGCGGGCGTGTCTTCAGCGCTGTCGTCTGGCGCATTTCCCTTCGACTTCTCGACTTGTTCGGATTTGGTCTGTGGAGTCCGCAAATCGACGACGATGCATTGAAGCATCTCGAGGGCATGATCTCGCAGGTCGGCGCGGTCCATCGAGCTGCCAGCCGGTCCGCACGATTGGGCGAACGCGATCCAGTCGGCCAGTATCAGCTCGGAATTCGTCGCGATGAAGTCAGCTAGTCGCACACGGCCTCGGGATACGTCGTCACCGTAACATATCGGCCGCTCTCTCGATTGCGTGTCTCAGCCCGGTACGATCGCGTTGGAGAGACGCGTCAGCGATCACGCAGCTGTCGCGCGAAGTCCTCGCTCCGGGTGTGCATGAGCAGATCGATGAGGGCATCGAACTCGCCCTCTGGCATGTCCTGACACACGGACCGCATGCGGGGGATCAGCGCGGCCCGCTCCGCCACCGCCCATTCTCGCGAGTGCAACTCTGGCACGTGTTGTTGCCGCATCCACTCTCCTGTGAGAAGGCGAGCGTACCGCCCCAAGGCTTGGGGGTGCAAGACGCTATCCACGGACGAGCATCGGTACAGTGGACGCTCGCGTACTCTCGCTTGCGCGCATCGGTGCTTCACGCGCTGATCGGCGACAATTGTGACGGTAAGAGGAACGGGACACGCGCGTCATCTGTGTCGCGGCGCGATAGCCCTTGCGGCGCGACAGCCCTTGCGGCGCGATAGCCCATGCCC
>JBDUCR010000114.1:0-14081 GCA_040003345.1 bacterium | reverse complement strand
CGGCGCGACTACTGTCCGCCGGCCGTCAACGTCAGCCCTCGCGCCTTGGACTCGGCGACGACGCGTGAGATGAACTCTCCTACCGGAACCGGCGCCGGCTTCTGTCCCTCGCCGGCTCCGCGCGTGTTCACCGCCACCTGATCGGCCTCAGCCTCACGCCGACCGACAACGCACATGTACGGCACTTTCATGCGCGCACCCTCGGCGACGCGATACTTGAGCGTTTCGTTGCGCGCATCGAGATGCGCGCGAATGCCCGATTCCAGCATCCGTTCGACGATCGCCGCCGCGACCGGAGCCTGTTCGTCGGTGATTGGCAGCACGCGCACCTGCTCCGGCGCGAGCCACGTCGGAAACGCGCCGGCGAAATGCTCGATCAGAATGGCAATGAACCGTTCGAACGAGCCACTCACCGCGCGATGGATCACGACCGGACGATGCGTCGTGTTGTCCTCGCCCGTGTACGTGAGATCGAAGCGATCGGGGTTCATGTAGTCGAGCTGAATCGTGCCGAGCTGCCATGCGCGGCCGATTGAATCGGTGACGTCGAAGTCGATCTTGGGGCCGTAGAACGCGCCGTCGCCTTCCTTGAGCGTATACGGACGTCCCGTCGCTTCGAGCGCAGCCTTGAGCGAGCCCTCGGCGCGATCCCACATCGCGTCGTCGCCGATACGCTGCTCGGGGCGCGTCGCGAACTTGAGCGTCGCCGTCAGACCAAACGTCTCGTAGTAGCCAAGGATGAAGTTCATCAGAAACTTCACCTCGTCTGCGATCTGATCCTCGCGCAGGAAGACGTGACAGTCGTCCTGCGCGAACTGGCGTACGCGCGTGAGACCGGACAATGCGCCCGTCACCTCGTTGCGATGCAGAACGTCGAAAGTGACGAATCGTTTGGGCAGCTCGCGATACGAGTGCTTCTTCGAGAGGTACAGCAAATAGTGCGACGGACAGTTCATTGGCTTGAGCGACATGTCGTGCTCGCCCGTCTCGGCGTCGAGCACGAGAAACATGTTCTCCTTGTACTTCCCCCAATGTCCTGACTGCTCCCACAGCGCCTTGTTGTACAGCAGCGGCGTCTTGATCTCGGCGAAGTCGCGCTTCTGACGTTCGCGGACGAAATCCACGAGCAGGTTGTAGAGCGTGGTTCCGCGCTCCGTCCAGAACGTCGCGCCAGGCGAGAATGGATGGAGCATGAAGAGATCGAGCTCCTTCCCGAGCCGACGATGATCTCTCTTCTTCGCTTCTTCGATCTGAAAGAGATGCTGATCCAGCTCGTCCTTCTTGAAGAACGCCGTACCGTAGATGCGCTGGAGCATCTGCCGCTTTTCGTCGCCGCGCCAATACGCGCCGGCGGAGCTCAGCAGCTTGAAGTGCTTCAGGCGCCCGGTGTCCGGCACGTGCGGGCCGCGACACAGATCGATGAAGGGACCGTCGGTGTACGTCGAGATGATCTCGGCGGGATCGGTGAAGTCGTCGAGACGCTCGAGCTTGAGAGGATCGTCGGCGAAGCGCACGCGCGCCTCGCTCATGCCTACTTCCGCGCGCACGAAAGGGAATTTCTCCTGCACGACCTTCTTCATCTCCGCCTCGAAGGCGGAAAGGTCGTCCGGCGTGAACGGCTGCGCGACTTCGAAGTCGTAATAGAAGCCGTCGTCGATCGCTGGTCCGAAACCGATCTTCGCATCGGGGCGCAGACGTCGCACTGCGGTGGCCAGCACGTGCGCGGCGGAGTGACGTAGCACGGCAAGCGCTTCCGGATCACGATCCGTGAGCACCTTGAACGCGCCGCCAGAGCGCAGAGGGGTCATGAGGTCCTGCACCTCGCCGTTCACCGACACGGCGACAGCCGCCATGAGCAGTCGCTCCCCGATCGAGCGCACGACGTCGGCGGCCAGCGTTTCACGCGGGACAGTGCGTGTGGCGCCATCGGGCAGAACGAGCGTGACGTCGGCGTCGTGGGACGCGGCGGAGGCAGGACGGTCGATCATGTGCTGCGTGGGGTGCGAGTCGTCAGCTGAGCAGCGGCGTAAGTAGCCGTGCGTATTTGAAATAGAAGACGACGCCGACGAGGAGCCCAAGCCACACCGCCGCCCAGAACAGGATGCGGCTCAGTGGAATCTTTTCGTCGATGTATTTTACGTCGTTCGGATTGAGTACTCGCGAGACGCGCAATGGCCGGCAAATTGAAGTGGAAGGTCGGGCCTTCTTCTTGCACCGCGTTCGCGGAAAATTCTTCTGCAAGCTATCCTTGCGGCAGACCCTTCGCCACAGGCTTTACGCTATGTCATATCTGCGGTTTCGAGACGAAGATGAATCCTCTGTTGCAGGCACCGTCACCTCGGTCCTCCTTGGCGCGCTCGCCGGTTTCGCGGTCGGCATGGTGGTCGCACAACGCGTCGGCGGTTTCAGCGGCCTGGCCGACAGATTCCGCCGTGGAGGTACCGACGTCGAGGAGAATGCCGGACCCGTCGTTGCCGACGACTTCGCTGACGAAGAGGACTACGACGACGATGAGATCGAGGAGGAATCCGAGGCCTCCGGGCTCGAGGAGCACGTGCTCGAAGCCTTCCGCAACGATCCGATTCTGAGCGAGCGGGCGATCGACATCGGCGGCATCGGTGAAGCGACGATCGAGCTGGCGGGTTGGGTCAAATCGGACGACGAGGCCGAGCACGCCGTGACCATCGCGCGGGGCGTTCCCGGTGTGTCCACGGTGCTGAACCGGATCGCTGTCGGCGACGAAGAGGAGCGCATTGCGGATCACGCCCGTCTCTTCGCCGAGGGCGACGATGCGCACACGGAAGCGCATTGGGAGGGCAATGTCGTCGGCACTGGGCGTCGTCGGCAGGGCACGTCTGACGAGCCGGACCGGCACGCGGACCCGCGCGTGAACCTCCACGAGAAGTGGACGAGCGCCGACGCCGAGCTGCGCGAAGCGGCCGACGATATCGAGGGCATCGCCGAGCGTCGGGTTCGGGAGAAGAAAGCGCCGGTCAAGGGCGTGCCCAAGGGAGACCATGTGACCCCTCCCGGGAGTTGACGAGACGGCTATTCCGCCAGTCTGCGCGGAGCGCCGGTGCGGGCGGAATAGCGTCTCTACAACACCCTCCACCCGCGGGTTAACTTCCGCGGGACATGTCAATTTCCGGCGCACCTGAATCCACGTCCGTGATCCCACCGGACGATTTTCCCGCGCAGTACGATCCCGCAGCCACCGAAGCGGCGATCTATGCACGATGGCAAGAAGCCGGCTGCTTCACCGCCGACGCATCGCGCTCGGCGCGCATTGGCGGCGATCGGCAGCCGTACGTCATCGTCATGCCGCCGCCCAACGTCACCGCAATTCTGCACGTGGGCCACGGACTCAACGGGTCCGTGCAGGACGTGCTGGTCCGCTGGGCGCGCATGAAGGGACTCGAGACGCTCTGGCTTCCGGGCATGGACCACGCCGGCATCGCTACTCAGAACGTCGTCGAGAAACAGCTCGCCGCCGAAGGGCTCTCACGCAACGACCTCGGCCGCGAAAAGTTCGTCGAGCGCACTGCCGCCTTCGTCAAGGAAACTGGCGGCGTGATTCTGCAGCAGCTCAAGTCCATCGGTGCGTCCGCCGATTGGTCGCGCGCCGCGTACACGTTCAGTCCCGAGCTCAGCGTCGCCGTGCGCGAAGCGTTCGTGCGGCTCTACGAGCGCGGCCTGATCTATCGCGGACATCGCGTCATTCACTGGTGTCCGCGGTGCCTCACCTCGCTCTCGGATGAAGAAGCAGAGGGCCAGGAGACAACCGGCGCGCTCTATCACCTCTCCTATCCCCTCGCCGACGATCCGACGAAGTCGATCACCGTCGCGACGACGCGTCCCGAGACGATGTTCGGCGACGTCGCCGTCGCGGTGAATCCCGCCGACGAACGCTATCAGGCGATGATCGGCAAGAACGTCATTCTCCCGATTCTCAATCTGCCGATTCCCGTCATCGCCGACGACTACGCCGATCCCGCATTCGGTACGGGCGTCGTCAAGATCACGCCGGCGCATGACGCGAACGACTTCGAGGTCGGACGTCGTCACGAACTGCCGATGCCGATCGTGATCGACGCGAACGGCAACATGAACGAAGAAGCGGATGCCGCCGGCCGAGTGCCGCCGGAGCTTCGCGGCGTTGATCGGTTCGAAGCGCGCGAACGCGTCGTCGTCATGCTCGAACGCGCGGGTAATCTGGTGAAGAAGGAGCCGCATCAGCACAGCGTGCGGCACTGCTATCGCTGCGACACCGTCGTCGAGCCTCGGCTCAGCGACCAGTGGTTCGTGCGAATGGCGCCGCTCGCGGAGCCAGCGCTCGAGGCGGCGCGGACCGGTCGCGTGCGCATCCTGCCCGAAAAATGGGTTGGGGTGTACGAGCACTGGATGACCAACATTCGCGACTGGAATATCTCTCGGCAGATCTGGTGGGGACATCGCGTTCCCGTCTGGTATTGCAAGGAGTGCGATCCACCGCAGAACGTGATCGCGAGTCGCGAAGATCTCACGGCGTGCCCGTTTTGCGGATGCGACGTGGTGCAGGATGAGGACGTGCTCGACACCTGGTTCTCGAGCGCGCTCTGGCCGATGTCGACGCTCGGCTGGCCGAACGATGAGTCCACTGATCTTCGCGCGTTTTATCCGACCGACGTGCTCGTAACTGCTCCCGAGATTCTGTTCTTCTGGGTCGCGCGCATGATCATGATGGGCTACGCGTTCAAGGGCGATGCGCCGTTTCACAGCGTCTATCTGCACGGCACCGCGCGCGATACGCAGGGTCGCAAGATGTCGAAGTCGCTCGGCAACGGCATCGATCCGATGGACGTCGTGAATCTCTACGGCGCTGATGCACTGCGGTACACGCTCATCGCCGGCATGGGACTCGGCAGCGATGTGTTTCTCGATCCGAGTGATCTCGACAAGTCGTTCGCAACGGGACGCAACTTCGCGACGAAGCTGTGGAACATCGGCCGATTCCTGCTGATGAACGTCGGCAGCGACGACGTGCGTCCATTCGCCGGCCTGAAGACAGAGGAGCTTGGACGCGCCGACGCATGGATTCTCGATCGGCTCGACGCAGCTATTCGCGAATGTGATCGCGCGATCGGACCGATGAAGCCCGCGGACGATATGTGGCGCCCAGAGGAGCTCGCGAGCGGATTGCGTCTGAACGAGTACGCCGAAACGGCGCGTCGCTTTGTGTGGAACGAGCTCGCCGACTGGTACGTCGAAGCGAACAAGGCGCGACTGCTCACCGCGGGTGACGACCAGCAGGTCGCGCGCTCGGTACTCGTGCACGTCTTCGATCAGGCGCTACGTCTGCTGCATCCGATCGTGCCATTCGTGAGCGAAGCGCTGTGGCAGCGACTGCCCGGACACGTGGACGGAACCTTCCTCGCGACGTCGAGCTGGCCTATCGCACGCGATGTTGCGGCCGACGAGCGACCAGCGCAGTTCGAGCTGATCAAGGAGATCGTCGAAGCGATGCGCCGCGTTCGGGCGGAGTATGCAATCGCACCCGGAAAGAGCATCGACGCGTTTGCCGTCGTTGCACCGGCAACGCGACGCACGCTCGAGGAAGAGGTGGCGCTCCTCGGCCGTCTCGCTCGCACGACGCTCGGCTTCGTCGACACGGCGCCGGAGGGCGCAGCGGCGAACGTCATACTCGCTGGCGGCACCGAGCTTGTCATTCCCCTTGCCGGCCTGATCGACGTAAAGAAGGAATGCGAAAAGCTCAGCACGGAGCTCACGAATCTCGAGAAGCAGCTCGCGTCGCTCGTGTCTCGTCTCGAGAATCCGGGCTTCCTTGCGCGCGCGCGTGCGGACGTCGTCGAATCAGAGCGCGCCAAACGTGATGAATGGACGACGCGTCGCGATCTGCTTCGTACCCGATTCGAGGGTCTGTGCGGCAAGGCCTGATCGCGCTCGTCGCCATCCTGACCGCATGCGCTTCCGCCTCTCCGCCACCCGGCGGTCCCGAGGACAAGGATCCGCCGCGGGTTCTGCGCGTCACGCCGGATACGAGCGCCGTGAACGTTCACGAGAAGTATGCGCAGTTCTATTTCGACGAGACGATCAACGATCGCGGCACTGGTGCGCAGGAGATCGATCCACACTTTCTCGTGTCGCCGTCCGACGGCTTACCGCACGTGGAATGGCACCGCAGCCGCATCGACGTCAGCCCGCGTCATGGGTTCAAAGCGAACACGGCGTACACCATCACGTTGCTTCCCGGACTCGCCGATCTGCGCAACAACGTGATGAAGGGGGGCGCGTCGGTCGTATTCTCCACCGGTGCCACGATTCCGCCCTACCGCATCAAGGGCATCATCTTCGACTGGGTGGCGGAGCGGCCGGCATCGCAAGCGTTCATCGAGGCGGTGCGCGAGGACAGCACGCTGTTTCTCGCGCAGGCCGACACGCTCGGTCAGTTCATCATCGGCCCACTGACTCCTGGCAGCTATCTCGTTCGCGGCTACATCGACGCGAACAGCAATCGTGCACTCGATCGCATCGAGCTGTTCGACACCGTGCGCGTCAACGTGCCGCAACCAACGGCGCAAGTCGAGCTGCTGGCAGCTGCGCGCGATACGCTACCGGTGCGTCTCCTCACCGTTTCAGTCGCGGATTCCGCGACGCTCAAGCTCACGTTCGATCGGCCAACCGATCCGGCGAAGCCCATTGCCGCTACTAGCTTTCGCCTCGTCAAGTCAGACAGCAGCGTGATTCCAATCGTCACTGTGTTGACGCCTTTACAGGAGCGACAGGCGGACAGCGTCGCGCGGAAACTCGCCGCGGATTCGCTGCGTCGCGCCGATTCTGTCGCGGGCAAGACACCGACGCCTGTCGCGCCGCCGACTGCTCCCGCCCCGACCGTTCGCGGTGCAAAGCCACCACCGCCACCACCGCCCAAGCCGTCGAGACCCGCGCCGATCTCGTCAGTCACCCTCAAGCTGGGCACGGCGCTCCTGCCGAATGTGGACTATCGTCTTAGCGCGACTGGTCTCATGTCGCTCACCAGCCACACGGCGGAGAGTGAGCGTCGCTTCACGACGCCTAAGCCGCCTCCCGTGCCGAAGGACACTACCGCCGCCAAGCCTGCGGTAAAGGACTCGACTGCGCGACCACCGGCGAGTCGTCCCGCCACACCACCAGTCACGCCACCCACTCGGCGATGACTGATCCGCGTCGCACCCTGCCCAGTGTGAGCGCGCTGCTCGAGAGCGCGGGGGTGCGCGCGTTGCTCATGACGGCTCCGCGCAGTGTGGTCGTGAGTGCGGCGCGCGACGTTGTGAGCGCCGCACGCGACGACGCAACTGCTCTGCCCTCCGACGAGTCGGCGTGGGTGCACGCCATCGCCGAGCGAATCGCGATCGCGCAGCGTCCGTCGCTTCGGCCGGCGGTCAATGCAACTGGCGTCGTGCTGCACACGAATCTCGGTCGAGCGCCATTGCCCGCTGCCGCGCTCGTGGCAATTGCGCGCGTCGCCAGCGGCTACAGCAATCTGGAATACGATCTCGACACCGGGATGCGCGGATCGCGATACACGCACTGCGCGTCGCTTTTGCGCGAGCTGACGGATGCCGAGGATGCGCTCGTCGTCAACAATTGCGCGGCGGCGCTGGTGTTGGCACTCAATACGGTCGCACTCGAGAAGGACGCAATTCTCTCGCGCGGCGAGATGGTGGAGATCGGCGGAAGCTTCCGCGTCCACGAGATCATGGCGAAGAGCGGCGCTCGCCTGCGCGAGATCGGTGCGACGAACCGCACGCACCTCGCTGACTACAGTCGCGCCATCGACGCGGAGACCGGCGCGATTCTCAAGGTGCATCGCAGCAACTTCGCGCAGCGCGGATTCGTGACGGATGTCTCGGTCCGTGAGCTCGCGCCCATCGCGCGCGAACATGGTCTTCCGATCATTCACGATCTTGGAAGCGGTCTGCTCATTCCGCTCGACGACATTGGTTTGTCGGGAGAGCCGACGGCGCGCGAAGCGCTCGACGCCGGCGCGTCGATCGTCGTGATGAGTGGCGACAAGCTCCTGGGCGGACCGCAGGCAGGAATCATTCTCGGTGCGTCGCGCTATCTCGCCGCAATGCGTGAGAATCCGCTCGCGCGCTCGTACCGCGTGGACAAGCTCACGCTGGCTGCGCTCGAGGCAACGCTCGCACTCTATCGCGAGCCTGCATCCGCGCGCGTCGAGATTCCTGTACTCGCGCTGCTCGGCGCTACAGCATTCACGGTGCGCGAGCGCGCCGAACGGGCGAAGGCGCTCCTCGTATCGGCGGGAATTGAATGTGAGGTCATGGAGACAATCTCCAGTGTGGGCGCGGGCGCGTTTCCACTTGCGAAGCTGCCGAGCAGCGCACTCGCCCTCGAGGGAAATGCGGAGCGATGGGCGACTGCACTGCGAGCGACTGACCCTGCCGTGGTCGGTCGCGTGGCCGACGGACGCTTTCTTCTCGACTTCCGCGCAGTGGGCGACGCCGCGGCAGAATCGCTCGTCGCCTCAGTGATCGCGGCTCGTGCCTGAGCCGCGAAGCCGCCGCGCGGCGCTGCTCGATCGCGACGGGACGATCATTCCCGATCGTGCGTACACGCGCGATCCCGATGACGTCACGCTGCTGCCCGGTGCCGCGGAGGCCATCCGCCGGTTGGCTGCTGCTGGCTTGCCGTCGATCGTCATCACGAACCAATCGGGTATCGCGCGCGGTCTCATCTCGCTCGAGCAATATCGCGCCGTGCGTCGCAGGCTCGATGATCTGCTCGCGGTTGAGGGTGCCCTTCTCGCCGACACGTTCACCTGTCCGCATCATCCCGACCTGCTCGGGCCGTGCAGCTGTCGCAAGCCGAGCACTGGACTGTTTGAGCGCGCAGCGGTCGTACACGACCTCGATCTTTCGCACTGCTTCTTCGTCGGCGACAAGTCGCGCGACATTGCACCGGCACGTGTATTCGGCGGACGCGCTGTGCTGGTGAAGTCCAGCAACACCGCACCGTCAGATCTCGATGATGCCGACGTGACGAAGGTGCCAGTCGTCAGCAGTCTTCGTGACGCGGTCAACCTTCTGCTCGACGAGGAGTCGTGACGCGCAAGCGCATCGCGGTGCTCGCGAGTGGCGGGGGTTCCAACCTGCAAGCATTGCTCGACCACTTTCGATCGCTTGGCAACGCGCGCGCCGGTGACGTCGTGCTCGTGGCGTCGGATCGTCCGGATTCGGGTGCGTTGCGTCGCGCGCGAACAGCGGGCATTCGCGCCGTGACGATCATCTCGCGCTTCACCGCACTCGGCGACGAGCTCGACGCACTGCTCGAGCGCCATTCAATCGACATCATCGTGCTCGCGGGATATCTGCAGCTCGTGTCCGCAGACATCACGCGCAATTTCGCGGGCCGAATGCTCAACGTTCATCCTGCACCACTGCCCGAGTTCGGCGGCCCGGGGATGTATGGCAGTCGCGTTCACCGGGCGGTGCTCGCTGCCGGTGCGCGCACGACCGGCCCAACCGTGCACTTCGTCGATGAGCTGTACGATCACGGGGCACAGATCGCGCACTGGCCTGTGCCGGTGCTTCCAGGCGACGACGAGAATGCGCTCGCATCGCGCGTGCTGCGTGCGGAGCATCTGCTTTTTCCGCGCGTGGTGCAGGCCGTTGCTGCTGGCGACGTCGCTCTCTCGGCCGACGGAAACATTGTGAGCTCCTTCTTTCGGCCGGATGCGCACATCGCTCCGCTCGATCCGGCGCTCGACGACGCTGAGCTTGGTCGGATGCTCGATGCGGCCCACGCGCGGTGAAGATTTCCCTGACTGGTTTTCTCCGCGTCCTCCGCGATCTCTGCCATCCTCCGCGTAAAATTGCAGTGTCCGCATTTTCCAGATCTGACAGCCTTACAACGACCAAATAGATGCCTCGCGCACTCCTCTCAGTTTCTGACAAGACCGGCCTGCTCGATTTCGCCCGCGGCCTGCACGCGCTCGGCTGGGAGCTGATCTCCACGGGTGGTACGGCACGTGCCCTTCGCGAAGCGGGCATTCCCGTGCAGGACGTCAGCGACGTCACGCAGTTTCCCGAGATGCTCGATGGCCGGGTAAAGACGCTGCACCCTGGTGTTCACGGCGGTCTGCTCGCGCGACGCGATCTGCCGGAACACATGTCCGCGATCGCCGAGCATGGCATCGAAGCGATTGATCTGGTGGCGGTGAATCTGTATCCGTTCCGCCAGACCGCCGCGCGCGCCGGCGTCGCACCGGAAGAGGTGATCGAGCAGATCGACATCGGCGGCCCGAGCATGCTGAGATCCGCCGCGAAAAATTTTGCGTCGGTCACCACGGTCGTTGATCCGGCGGATTACTCGCAAGTGCTCGCGCGACTCACCGGCCCCGACGACGCTCTCGACTTCCGTCGCACGCTCGCGTCGAAGGTGTTCGAGCATACGGCGGCATACGACTCCGCCATTGCCGCGTGGTTCGCCGGCCAGCGCGAAGACACCTTCCCCGAGCGCGTGACGCTCTCGCTCGAGAAGGCGCAAACGCTGCGCTACGGCGAGAATCCCGGTCAGGCCGCCGCGTTCTATGTCGAGCGACCGGGCGCGGGACTCGCGGGACTCAAGCAACGCGGCGGCAAGGAGCTTTCGTTCAACAATCTGCTCGACCTCGAGGGCGCGCTGCTCACGACAGGCGCATTCGGCGACGACATCTGCTGTGCGATCATCAAGCACACCACGCCATGCGGACTCGCCACGGGAATCAGTGCGCTCGATGCGTATCAGAAGGCGCTCGCCTGCGATCCTGTTTCTGCGTTCGGTTCGGTGATCTCCTTCAGTACGCCTGTTGACGAAGCTGCGGCAGAGGCGGTGTCGAGCTTGTTCGTCGAATGCGTCGTTGCTCCGCTGTTCTCCGACGGCGCGCTCGAGATTCTCGGGCGCAAGAAGAACCTGCGCGTGCTCGAGGGGCGTGCGCGCTGGACGCCGGAGTCGCTCGACTACAAGCGCGTGCGCGGTGGGCTACTCGTGCAGCAGCGCCCGCCAGCCGTCATCGACGACAAGGCATGGAGCGTGGCGACCAGACGCGCGCCGACATCTGGCGAGTTGACCGACCTCCTGTTCGCCTGGCGCGCGGTGGCGAGCGTCAAGTCCAACGCGATCGTTCTCGCGCGCGACGGCGCGACCATCGGTATCGGCGCCGGTCAGATGTCTCGTGTCGACGCGGCGTTCATCGCAGTGCACAAGGCCTCGAGTGCCGGCCACGACACGAAGGGCTCCGCGCTCGGGTCGGATGCGTTCTTCCCCTTCCGCGATGGCGTCGATCAGGCTGCGGAGGCAGGGGTACGAGCAATCGTGCAACCGGGCGGCTCGGTGCGCGACGCCGAGGTCATCGCCGCGGCGGACGAGCATGACATCGCCATGGTGTTCACGGGCGTCAGGTTGTTCCGCCATTGAGCCCGGGGCCTGTTCCCCACGGGGCCACCCAACCATCTTTGTAGGCTGAGATACGCCCCGCTTCCGCGGGGCGTCTGTTATCCGTTCTACCCCGCTGCCGCCAATGGCGACGTCGTCTACGCCGTCCGATCTCGATTATCGCCCGTCATACATGGCTGCAGCCATCGTGACGGCCGTGGTCTTCGTGCTCTACTACATCACACTCGCGCCGTCCACGGCGATGTGGGATACGAGCGAGTACATCACCGCCGCTTACACGCTGGGGCTGCCGCATCCGCCCGGCAATCCATTGTTCGTGCTCATCGGACGCGTGTTCGCGATCCTGCCCATCGCGAAATCGATCGCGGTCCGCATCAACATTCTCGCCGCGGTGTGCAGTGCGGTCTCGGCGGGCATGTGGTTCCTGATCACCGAGCGTGTGCTCGTGAGCTGGTTCTCCGCGCGATGGATGCGCATCGTCGGCGGCGCGATCGGCGCACTCATTGGTGCAACCGCGTTCACGGTGTGGAATCAGAGCGTCGTCAACGAGAAGGTGTACACCGTCTCGCTTCTCGGCATCGCGGTCATCTCGTGGCTCATGATCCGCTGGTGCGACGAGCCCGATGGTCGCAAGGCGGATCGCACGCTCGTACTCGTGGCGTATCTGTGCGGACTCGGGTACGCAAATCACATGGCCGGCATGATTGCCGCGCCAGCTGTTGGCCTCTCCGTCTTGATCGTGCGTTGGCGCACCGTGTTGCGCTGGCAGCTGTTGCTCGCATGCGCCGGAGCGTTGGCGCTCGGCATCACGCCGTTCGCGATTCAACCAATTCGCGCCGCGCATTATCCGGCACTCAACGAAGGCGAGCCCACGGCGTGCCGAGATGGGTTGAAGCTGTCGTGCACGATGAGCGCGGGGACGTACGACGCGTTCATGTACAACTTCAATCGCGGACAGTACGGCAAGCCGGAGCTCAGCGAGCGACAGGCGCCGCTTTCGGCGCAGCTTGGCATGTGGTGGCTGTACTTCAAGTGGCAGTGGCTGCGCGATGCGCACTCCGACAATGCATTCCTCCAGAGCCTTCTCGCCTCGCTGTTCCTCGTGCTCGGCCTCGTGGGTGGCTACGTCCACTGGCAACGAGACCGACGAAGTTTCTGGTACTTCGGGTCGTTGATGTTCACGATGACGCTCGCGCTCATCTACTACCTCAACTTCAAGTACGGCGCGTCGCAGTCGCCAGATCTTACCGGCGTCAATCGCGAAGTGCGCGATCGAGACTATTTCTATCTGTGGAGTTTTTCGGCGTGGGGTGTGTGGGCAGGTCTCGGCCTGGTGGCAGTGTGGGACAGCATCGCTGCGCTCATCGCGCGCGAGAAGGTCACGGAAAATCGCGAGACGTATGAACGTCCCACACGACGCGCACTGATGATCGCGTCGCCAGTGCTGGCACTCGCAATCATCCCGCTGTTCACCAACTGGACCACGGCGTCGCGAGCCGGCCAGACAGATACGGCGGACTTTGCGAAGGATCTGCTCAACTCGGTCGAGCCCTATGGCGTGCTCGTCACGGTTGGTGACAACGACACCTTTCCGCTCTGGTACGCGCAGGAAGTCGAGCATGTGCGCCAGGACGTCGTCGTCGCGAACACGTCGCTCCTGAACACCGACTGGTACACGCGACAGCTCATCCGTCGTCCTGTGTTCGAGTACGACAAGGCGGCGGGTCCCGCAGCTTATCGCAACGGCAATTGGAAGAAGCCCAGCGGTGCGCCGCTGCACATGACGATGACGCAGGCAGACTCGGTGCCGGCGTACATCCAGCTCGATCGTCCGATGGTGTTCCAGGGTGGTCCGCTCAAGGCGACCATCGATCCACAGCGTCTCTCCATCCCCGGCGTGTTGCAGCGCGCAGATATCTTCGTGTTGCGCATGATCGCCGACTCGTGGAACGATCGCCCCATCTATTTGAGTCGTACATCAGCCGGGTACGGACAGGAGCTCGGACTCGGCAGCTATCTCCTCACGCAGGGCTTGGCGACGAAGTTATTCGTCCCTCCAGCCGTGCCGTCCAAGGATACGCTGATGATTCCCGGCGCGGGCTGGATCGATCTCGCGCGTTCGAAGTCGCTGTGGGACAGCGTGTTCATTGCACCCAAGTCACTCGCTGCGCGACACGATTGGGTCGATCGCCCGTCGGTGGGTATTCCGTACCTCTACGTCGCAACCGGATTGATGTTGTCGGAGGTGCTGCAGGCCACCGGTGACACGAATAACGCAAAGCGTGTGATGCAGCAGGCGCGTCAGGTCGCGATGGGCGTGAAGCTCAACGATCTTCTCTCGCAGATGGAGCTGAGCGCGCCGCCCGCGCCATCGCAAACCAATCCGCTGCTCGTTCCACCTTCTGATACGCAGCGCAAGACGACGGTGCCCGCAAAGAGGCCCTGAGTCGTCGGGTGAGCGCGTGAGATGCCGAACTACGGAATATTACCGCAGAGGCCGCGGAGGGCCGCAGAGGAGTTCGGGTACTGCAGGATCAACCACTCGCTTGCGAGAGAAACACGTAGGACAACAGACTGCGTTCCTCTGCGGCCTCTGCGGTAAAAATCCCGTAGTTTCGCAGTAGTAGTTAGGGTCGAGACGCCACCGA
>JBDUCR010000092.1:0-4172 GCA_040003345.1 bacterium | reverse complement strand
GTGAGCCTGTCTTCCTATCCTCCTATCCTCCTATCCTCCTATCCTCCTATCCTCCCGTTCCTGCCCTCACGGCCGGCGCCACCACCGTTCCCAGCAGTTCGATCGCGCGCATCACCGCCGCGTGCGACACCGAGCCCAGCGCCATTTGCGCCAGATAGCGGTCGTGATGAAAGAGCTCGTATTGACGGAGAATCTTGTCGATCATTTCCTGCGGACTTCCAATGGCGAGCGCTCCGCGCGGTGAGCGAAGTGCGTCGAACTGATCGCGCGTCGTGGGAGGCCAGCCGCGCTCGCGGCCTATGCGTGTCATGATCTCCGCGTACGGTGGGAACAGGATGTCCGCAGCCTGCTGCGACGTGTCAGCGAGAAACGCGTGTGAGTTGATGCTCACCTTCAACGTCGACGGATCGTGTCCCGCGCGCTTTCCACTTTCGCGATACAGATCGACCAGCGGCGCAAAGCGCTCGGGAGTCCCACCGATGATCGCGAGCGCCAGTGGAAGACCGAGCGTGCCGGTCCGCACCACGGAAGCCGGCGTTCCACCAACCGCGATCCAGACCGGCAACTTCTCCTGCACCGGACGCGGATACACACCGAGGTTGTTGAGCGGCGCACGATGCTCTCCAGCCCACGTCACACGCTCGCTCTCGCGCAGCTTGAGCAGCAACTCCAGCTTCTCCGTAAACAGCGCATCGTAGTCGTCGAGGTCGTAGCCGAACAACGGAAACGATTCAATGAACGAGCCTCGTCCCGCCATGATCTCCGCTCGTCCGCCTGACAGCAGATCGAGGGTAGAGAAGTCCTGAAATACGCGCACCGGATCGTCCGAGCTCAACACGGTGACCGCACTCGTGAGGCGAATGTTCTTCGTCCTCATCGCGCCAGCCGCAAGCACCACCGCTGGCGACGACGCGGCATAGTCCGGCCGATGGTGTTCCCCCACGCCGAAGACTTCGAGGCCGACCTGGTCGGCGAGCTCCATCTCTTCCATCAGGTTGCGCATGCGCTGCTCGGGAGTGATCCCGCCAGCGATGTCCGCGAATGTGTAGATGCCGATTTGCATGAATCAGATTTTCGTTGACTGCGCTGAACTGCCTCGAGTACGGAGCTCCACTACCATGGTACGCCGTATGTGTGTACGCGGGTAGGTGAGGTATTACTGCGGCTCGTTTGGTCGAATTCCGTTTTGCTCCGATCGGCCATGGACGCAGCCGCTCGATGGATGAAGCCGCGTCCGCGCTCGATCCCGCGTGCGGCCAACCGAACCCGACGATGATGAATGGGCGCAGACGCGCCACCCAAAGGAGCAGTGATACCTGTTGTACTGAAGTACTCCGCTACTCCCTACAATGGTACTGGAGTTGTATCGCGCTTTCGTTCTCGTTGAAAGTCGCACAATCCGCGCTCCGTCCGCACCTTTGTCAATCGACTTTCTCATGAGCTCACCATGCGTCACATCGCACCACTGACACTCCTCGCCACACTCGCCATGGCCGGCACGACGCAGGCGCAGCGACCACTCTCGCTCGCCGGACGATCCATCGTCTACGCGCCACATGGAATCGTGGCCGCAAGCCAGCCACTCGCGAGCACCGCGGGACTCGCCGTCCTTCAACACGGCGGCAACGCGATCGACGCCGCAGTCACAGCCGCGGCAGTCCTGTCGGTCACCGAGCCGATGATGACCGGCATCGGCGGCGACATGTTCGCAATGGTGTGGATCGCCAAGGAGCATCGACTCGTCGCGCTCAACGCGAGCGGACGCGCCGGTGCGCTGGCAACACGCGACGAGCTGCTCAAGCGCGGACACACGCACATGCCCACACGTGGCATCGAAGCCGTCACGGTGCCCGGCGCACTTGCCGGCTGGGATGCGCTGCTGAAAAAGTACGGCACAATCTCACTCGCGCAGGCACTCGCACCAGCGATTCGCTACGCTGAAGAAGGCTATCCCGTCACGCCCATCATCGCCGGTGACTGGAAGGCCGAAGAGAGCGTACTTGCACGCGACTCCGCAGCGAAGGCGACGTTCATGCCCGGCGGGCACGCACCCGCTGCGGGCGATTGGTTTCGGAATCCCGACTACGCGCGCACACTGCGCGAAGTCGCGGCCGCTGGACCCGCTGCGCTGTACGGTGGACCACTCGGCCAACGCATCGTCAAACGGACCAGGGAGCTCGGCGGATTTCTCACGATCGAGGATCTCAAAGCGAACAAGCCGACGTGGGTCACGCCAATCTCCGTCGTGTTCAAGGGCTATCGCGTCTGGGAGTTGCCACCCAACAACCAGGGCGTCGCCGCACTCGAGATGCTCAAGATTCTCGAGCCATACAACCTCGAGTCGATGGGGCACAACTCGGCCACCTATCTCCACCATCTCATCGAAGCGAAGAAACTCGCATACGCGGATCTCGCGCGTTACGTCGGCGACGCGGACCATCTCACGATGCCAGCTGATCGCATGCTCTCCGATCGATTCATCGCCGAGCGTCGCAGTCACATGAATGCGACGCGCGCGCAGATGCGCGTCGATCCAGGACCAGCACAAACGTCGAGCGAGACGATCTACCTCACTACCGCCGACAGCGCCGGCAACATGGTGTCATTCATCAACAGTCTCTTCGACGCCTTCGGATCAGGCGTCGTGGTGCCGGGCACGGGCTTCGCGCTCCACAATCGCGGCGCCGCATTCGCGCTCGAGGACGGACTCCCCAACACCATCGCACCGGGCAAGCGGCCCTTTCACACACTCATTCCCGCGTTCATCTCCAAACCAGGCGCGACGTCATCCGCCGATGGCAGCACCGATACACCGTGGATGAGCTTCGGGCTCATGGGCGGTGGAATGCAGGCGCAGGGACATGCACAGTTGCTTCTCAACCTGCTCGTCTTTGGCATGGACATTCAACAGTCGATCGACGCTGCACGGTTCAGACACATGGAGGGCATGCGTGTGATCGTCGAGTCGCCCATCACCGATGCCGTACGCGCATCGCTGACATCGATGGGGCACGTGATCGCCGAGGGCCAGCTCACACAATTCGGCGGCGCACAAGCGATCATCAAACTCCCCAAGGGCTACTCGGCAGGGTCAGACCCGCGGAAGGACGGGGCTGCCGTCGGTTACTGAGTCGAAATGCTCAGGGACGCAAGAGAGGGATGACGGTGTGGGCTGCTGTTACGAATAGCATACGAAACACCGCTCGAGACCATCTCGCTCTGGCCAACCTGACGAACGTGACGAACGTGACGAACGTGACCAACTTGACCAACTTGACCAACCCTACTAGACTTCGTGTCGACCCCCATTGGAGCCGACATATGGCCAAGCCCGTCAACATCTACGACGCAAAATCACATCTCTCCGAGCTCGTCGATCGGGCGGCTGCCGGCGAAGAAATCGTTATCGCGAAAGCGGGTATCCCCACTGCGCGGCTCGTTCCGCTGCGGGCCGTGCATGAAAATCGGATCCCTGGCCGGTGGGGGAGCAAGATGACCATCGCCAAGGATTTCGACGCGCCGCTCTCCGACGAGATTCTTGCCGCATTCGAGGGCAGCGACGCATGACACCTGTACGGCGTCGCGTGCGACGATCATTCGCCGCGACGCCGGCCATCGAGCCGTCGCCGAAGCGGCTCTTGCTCGACACGCATGTCTGGCTGTGGTGGCAAGCGGACGACGCACGACTTGGCGTCGAGACCAGAGAATTGATCCAGCGCGCCTCGGAAGTGCGCTTCAGCGCTGCGTCCGCGTGGGAGATTGCCGTCAAGATCAATGCGGGCAAGCTCAAATTGCCAAAGAACGCTGACATCGCTGCCGAGCTGGCGCATAGCGGTTTTCTCGTGCTTCCCGTCGAGCTCGCGCATGCAGAACAGATGCGCCATCTGCCGGTGTTGCATCGCGATCCGTTCGATCGACTGCTCGTCGCGCAGGCGCGAGTCGAGGAGCTGACGCTCGTAACGGTGGATCGTGCGCTCTCGGCGTATGATGTCGCCGTGCTCGACGCCACACTCTAGCCCAACCGCGACTCAGCGCATTGCCGTCTTGAGTCCGTGGCCGTCGAGAACGACGGCATCAGCGCATTCGATCACGGCGGCGAGACGGTCTCCGCCGTTGAACCAGTTCGCTCGCACAGCGCGCTCGAGTGCGTTCGCCGGTGCGGAGCGCACCGC
>JBDUCR010000476.1:0-14207 GCA_040003345.1 bacterium | reverse complement strand
TGCTCAATGTTGGACAGCGTCGCGCTGATCTTCCAACGATCTTTGCGACCTTGGTAGTAATCGCAACGCTGGCCTTCATGATCGACAAGCTCCTGCAACTGCTCGGCGGCAAGATCTTTCCGTATCTCGATTCGGAGGATGCGCCGTGACCGGCCCAAAGACACCGAGGCTGGTAGAAGTGAAGGCGCCTGACCCGGATGCCGCGGAGGAGACGGGCGGCGTCATGCATTGGTTCAAGTCGCATCTGCCGCGGCGCGCGCACGGCGACGAAGGTCCGATCACGCCGACAACCGTGCGCGACATCAGCGATCGCGCGCCGGTGGCAGATGCGCCGCATGCGCCGATCGTCGAGTTCAAGAATGTCACCAAGACATACGACGACGGCTACACCGCGATCGAGGACGTCTCGTTTCACGTCGACGATCTCACGGCGAAGGGCGAGTTTGTCACGATTCTCGGTCCGTCTGGCTGCGGAAAATCGACGGTGCTTCGTCTCATCGCCGGACTGTCGCCGCAACATCCTGCGACCTCAGGACAGGTACTCGTGGCTGGACGGCCGGTAACGGGTGCAGGCCTCGATCGCGGCATGGTGTTTCAGGATTACACCGCCTTCGACAATCGCACGGTTCTCGACAACATCGCGTTCGGGCTCGAGTGTCAGGGCATTGGTGCCGACGAGCGCTACGAGCGCGCACGGGAGACGATCGAGAAGGTCGGGCTCTCCGTGAGCCGAGATGCGAACAAGTATCCGCATCAGCTCTCCGGCGGTATGCGCCAACGCGTCGCAATCGCTGGCACATTGATTCTTCGGCCGAAGATCATTCTGATGGACGAGCCGTTCGGCGCGCTCGATCCATCGACGCGATATCGCATGCAGGATCTGCTCGTCGGACTGTGGCGTGAGCTCGAGGCGACGATCTTCTTCGTCACACACTCCATCGAGGAAGCCGTCTATCTCGGCGATCGCACGATCATCATGTCACCCGGTCCGGGACGTATCCTGCAACAGCTCGAGGTGCCGCCGCCCGACCGGCCGGCAAAGGAGATGCAGCGTGAGCAGCCGTTCCTCGACGTGGTGTTCGCGATTCGCGATACGATCGACAAGCTCGATTCGTCGACCAAGGCGGGAGACTGACGATGGCCGCCGACTCGCCGCAGCGCGCCGGGCTTGGTTCATACCTCAGGAAGGCGTTCTTCTATCACTGGAACCTCGGGCTCTTCGCCGCTGCGGTTGTCGGCGCGATACTCAGCCCGTGGCCGGACGCCGCGCTCCCACTCGTTGGCGCACTCGAGGCACTCTATCTCGGAGGTCTCGTTGCTGTTCCGAAGTTCCGCGAGGCAATCGATGCCGAGCAGCATCGCGGCGCGCAGCCAGCTGCGCAGCAGGACGCCACGCTTGCGGATCTGATTGCCGGACTTGGCGGCGAAGCACAGATGCGATTCAGCGCACTGCGTCGCCGGTGCGGACAGATGCAGGCGATCGCCAATGATCTGCGCGGCGCGGATGCTGTGGGCGACGTCGCGGGCTCGATGCGCACGTCGGGACTCAATCAGCTTCTGTGGGGCTTTCTGCGTCTGCTGCATCATCAGGCCGCACTTGGCAAGTTGCTCGCGTCGATGGACGTCAACGACATCACGCTCAAGCGGAAGCAGGTTGCCGACGGACTCGCGAAGGCGCAGGCCGCGAACGACGAGCGATTGCTGCATTCATTCCAGGAACGGCTTTCAACCATGGATGCTCGGCTCGAGCACTACGAGCGTAGTAAAAAGGACCTCGAGTTTGTGGGCGCGGAGCTCGATCGCATCGAAGACAAGATTCAGGCGTTGAGCGAGATGGCGGTGAATCAGTCGGATCCGAATGGGTTGAGCGCGCAGATCGACGCGACGGCGGAGAGCATGCAGGCAACTGAGAGTCGTCTGTCGGAATTCCAGGCGGGAAGCGCTCTTCCCGAATTGAATAGTGCGCCAGCGATTCTCCCAGAGGATCCGCGCACGAGTCGGCGCATGCCGGCATGACCGCGCCCACGACTCCGGCAAACACCACGGTCGCGAACGCAGCGTCGGGCCTTCCGTCGTGGGCGCCGCAATGGGCGCACCGGTTCGGCACCTTCGCGCGAAGCGGTACCGCATCGGTGTTCGTGTTGCATGGCGACACGACTGACCTCTTCCCGCTGGACGCCGAGCATCAGGCGTACGGGCCGCTGGCGCATTTTCTGGCGGGTCAGGCGTTCGGTCGCTACGACATCGTGCTGCACTACGATCTCGGTCGCGGTCTTCGCGTCTTCTCCGGCAGCGACGGCGCTCGGCTCGTCACGATGCGAGAGAAGGCGGCGACGATACCAACGCTCGACGCGCTGCTGCAACGTGCGTCGAATGCGGATGCAGCGGTTTTGATTCAGGGTCTCGACGCGATCTTTCGCGCGAATCTCATGACGTCGCCCGAGCGGCGACTCAAGATCGCGCTGCTGATCGATCAGGCCTCGTTTCTTTTCCCAAGCGGCGAGCCGGGACGGCAGAGCTTTCAGGCGAGTGGCATGCTCGTGACGCTGCTCAACTGGGCCACGAGTCCGCACTTCAAGGCGATCGATATGAGCATCGTTCTGCTCGACGAACGTCGTGCGGACATGAACGAGCGTCTCGCGGGAAGTCCGCACGTCGTCGCGATTGAAGTGCCGTTGCCCGATGAGCCGGAGCGCACCGCGTTTCTCAAGTCAAGCGCCTGCTCCGGCATTGCGGACGCGTCGGACTATTCGATTCCGCAACTCGGTACACTCACGGCTGGTCTCGCGCTCACGAGTTTGCGCGGACTCGTCATGCCCGCGCTGCGCGGCGGCGACCGACTCACGGCGAAAGTCTTCAGTGAAGTGAAGAAGCGTCTCATCGAGCAGCAGTGTCAGGGGCTGCTCGAGTTTGTCGAGCCGAAGTGGGGTCTCGACAGCGTGATCGGCTTCGACGCAGCGAAAGCACAACTGCTCGAGGACGCACAGCTCCTCGCGCGCGGCGAGCTCGATTGTCTACCGATGGGTTATCTGATCTGCGGGCCGGTGGGTACGGGCAAGAGTTTTCTCGCCTACTGCACGGCGAAGGAGATAGGCATTCCTGTTGTCGTGCTCAAGAACTTCCGCAGCAAGTACGTCGGTGAGACGGAAGGAAATCTCGAGCGCGTGTTCTCCGTGCTTCGCGCCATGGGACCGATCATGGTGATCGTCGACGAAGCGGACACGTTGCTCGGCGATCGCAGCTCGGATGGCGACAGTGGAACTGGCAGTCGCGTTTTCGGCATGTTTGCCACGCAGATGGGCGACACGCGCTATCGCGGCCGACTGGTGTGGATGCTGCTCACGGCACGTCCTGATCTTCTGCCAATCGACATCAAGCGACAGGGCCGCGCCGAGGTGCACATTCCGTTGTTCTATACGCACGAGACTGAAGAGCTACGACGGATGTTCGTCGTGCTGGCGAAGAAACTCGGCACGGCGCTGGCGCCGAGTGATGTGCCGTCGGTCGAGGCTAACGGAAGCCTGTCGGGATCGGATGTCGAAGGAATGGTGGTGCGTGCGTGGCGGCAGTCTCGTCTTGCCGGTGCGAGTCACATCACGGCGGAAGCGTTGGCGGCAGTAATTGCGGACTTTGTGCCGTCGGCGCAGTCGCTCGAGCGCGAGATGCAGGAATTAGCTGCGGTGATCGAGTGTACGGATCGGAAGTTTTTGCCCGCGGCGTTGAAGGACAAATACGATTCGGCGAAAGGAAGACAAAAGGCGCAGGAGCGGTTTGCGGAGATTCAAACACTACTCAGTCTCTAGGGCGTGCGTCGCGTGCGCTCCGCGTCGACGCGCATGATCAGGTCATACATCCCGAGCACGCCGGGCGACGACGGAGGCACTCGCACTCAGCTAGAGCCGAGCGCGGGGAGGAGAGACGTTTTCGTTGCCCGTCGCGCGGGCAGATAGGACGCGAGTATTGCGGCGACGGCAAGGATGCACACGCTCAGAGTGAACGTCGGAAGATCTCTCGCGCCCACTCCATAGAGCTGTGATGCCAGAACCCGCGTTAGCAGCAGAGCGACGACGGTGCCGAGGCCGATCCCGAGCACGGCGAGCACGGCACCGCGCCGTGTGACGAGATACACCACCGCTCCGTTCGTCGCGCCGAGTGCCATGCGCACTGCCAGTTCGTGTTGGCGAAGCGAGACTCCATACGAGATCGTGCCATACACGCCGATCACGGCGATCAGCATCGCGAACAATGCAAATGCCCCGAAGAGTCCTCCGAAGAGTCGCTGCCGCCAGAACGCTTCGGAGAGAACCTGCTGCATCTCCTTTACTTCGCTGACCGGCACTCCCGGATCCAGTTTCGCAACGAGCGCGTAGAGCGCAGAGGCGGTGCTGGCTGGACTCCGCGTCGTGATGACGAGTGAGAGCTGCTCCGGGATGTTTGTCCCGATGCTGATCGACCGCAACGGCACGAAGAGCTGTGGTAAAGTCGGGCCACTCAGGTCGCTGAGCGGTGCGTCCGGCACGACTCCGATCACGGTGCGCCAGATGGTGCCAAGCTTGAGTCGCCGATCGATTGGATCTTCTCCTGGCCATAAGCGAGCAGCCAGATCACGGCTTACAATCGCCAGCAGCGCGCCGCTCTCCGCTTCCGCCGTTGTGATCGCACGACCTCGCTCGAGCGGGACGCCAAGGACGCCGAAGTAATTCGCGGATATTCCACGGAATTCAACCCGCCTCGGTTTCGTCCCAGCCGCTGCGGTGCCTTCAGTCGACACCACGTTCGAGAAGCCGCTGCTTCCCACGGGAAGCTGCGTCACCTCCGCGACTCCTGTCACGCCTGGCACCTCTGCGACGCCGCTGCGAAGTCGCTCAAAGAACGCCTCACGTTCCGTGCGAACTTCGTAACGAGCACCAGCGGCTGTGACCTTAGCAGTCAAAATGTTCCGCGGATCAAACCCTGCGCCGGCAGCCTGAAGACGGAGGAAGCTGCGAACCATCAGTAGCGCGCAGATGAGGAGCACCGTCGAAACAGCAAGCTGTCCGACAACGAGGATGGACCGGAGTCGCCCCGCGCCCGTGTGGGCCGAAATGCCGCGTCCGCTGCCGCGAATGAGCATTGCGACCTCCGGCTGGCTCAGCTTCAATGCGGGAATCATCCCAAAGAAGAGTCCAGTCCCAATGGCGATGGCGAACGTGTAGAGTAGCACCGCGCTGTTAATGTCGAGCACGACCCAAAGCGGCGGCTCGAACGGGAGCGCCGCTTTCACGACGTGTAAACCGACATTCGCCACCGCGATCCCTCCTGCCCCACCCAGAAGTCCGATCATGACGCTCTCGGCGAGCAGCAAGCGGACTACTTGCGCGCGGCTGGCACCAAGTGCCATCCGCACCGCAAGATCGGTCTGCCGCGACGACGCGCGCGCGAGCGCGAGACTACCAACGTTCGCGCAGACGATGAGCAGCACGAACCCCACGGCACCAAGCATCAGCAGAAGGACGGGTCGCATCTGTCCTGCCGCCCCCTCTCTAAAGTCGATCACGCGCACTCCGTGATCCTCGTTGGTCTCCCGATGTTCGTTCGCGAGCAGTTTTGCGACCGAGGCGAGATCGTGTTGGGCTGCTGCGACCGTCACTCCGGGTCGCAGCCGGCCCACGACACGCAGGGAACGGGAAGAGCGCTCGCTCTCCGAGCTCGTCATCCTGATCGGAAACCACATGGTCTGGTTGTCGGGAAACCCAAATCGCGGCGGCATCACTCCAACGACCGTGTGAGGTTGGCCATCGATGATTACGCTGCTGCCGACCGCGCCACTGTCACTGCCGAACCTGGTCATCCAAAGCTGATGACTGAGCAGCACCACGTTGCTCGCGCCAGGCGTCCCTTCCTGCGGCAGAAAAAGGCGCCCGATTGCCGGTGCAGCGCCGATCATCGGGAAGAGATTGTATGTCGTTTCCTCCGCCTCGATTCGCTCCGCGGTGCGAGCGGGTGCCACCATCACCACGTCGCGATCGTGATACGCAGCGACATCGCTCAACGTGTGACCGCGTTCCCGCCACGCGAGCATGTCCGCGTAGGATGCGCTTCCCTCTCGGCGCTCCGAGAACTGAACGTCGCGCAGCTGTACCAACTGCTCCGAACGAATCAGGGGCATTGGATTCAGGACGATCGAGTTTACGACGCTGAAGATCATCGCATTGATCCCGATGCCGACGGCGAGGACCAGTACCGTGACGAACACGTATCCTGGATTCGTCCAGATCACTCGGACCGCGGACTGCAGCTCTTGGCGAAAGGTGCTCATGAGGCCTCGGTTCCCGTCGCTGGTCGACAAGACTGAAAGAGTGGCTGGAGTACCCTATAAAGACGCGCTTTGGTTCTCAGAACGTGAGAAAGAGTCTTGCCGTGAGCGGCGTGATGGAGAGTCTAAGCGAGGGGCGAGCGGAAGTCCAATAGGTTCCCGCCTGAAGACGAGGTCCGATCCGGAAGTGACGCCCGCCCCACATCGGGGCGATGTAACCGCCTAAAAACCCGCCGACTGTGGCCTCCGACGCGACCTGCGCGGTGTGGACGTCGACGGCGACCTTGACGCCGAGGTCGTACTGCCAACGCCCCGGTGTCTCGAGCCGCTCGAACATCTCAATGTGCGCAACTTCCGCGGACTTCCTTCCCCATGGCTCGCCGTAAACCATTCTGATGTTGAACTCATATCCGACGCCTATGCCCACGCCCACGAGCTTGTCGGAACCGGTTCTCCGAGCAGAGCTCAGCGTTGCCGCAAGCAGGCTGGCATCGAGCGTGAGTTGGTCTCGCGAAGCAGGTTCCTGCGCCGCGAGCTGACGACAGCAGCTGGTGACTGCGAGTAAGACTCCAAGGAACGTCACACTACGTGCGCGCATGTACTCCTGGTAACGATGTAATCGCGGTAGCGCGTTCAGGCCAACCTGCGCGCGAATCACGGGAGCGAGCTCCCAGGATCGCCCAACAGAGTTAGCGTACGGTATACCGCAGGCGCGGCGAACGCCATCGAACAACGGTCAGTCGACATCGCGTGCAGCCACAGAGTTCGCCCGTCGCGAGCGTGACGGCGCTTGATCACCACCTCACTCCAGTGTTTCCGCCGCGAAATACGAGCCCTTGCTCCGCTATATCACGGACGCGATCGGCGCGCTTTCCCATGCCGATGAGAGTTGTGGGATCAGCCGCTGAACGACACGCGATCACCTTCAGCGCCTTGCACAGCGTACCTTTGCGAAACGAGCATTCGCATGGTCTCCAAGCGGTGCGTGCAAGCTGCGTCACGCTGAACTGCGTGTAGTGCGCGTCGATGAAGACAAACGTCTCACCGTTCGAGCGGAACAGAACCGAATGACCTCTCTTAGGAGTTCGTGCTCCTCCTGAAACTCGACATACCGCTGCTCCAGCGCCTGCAGCTGCGCGATCTCGCGCGCGGGCCCAGACGGTGGCGCCTTGGCGCTCGGCCGCCGATGAGCTCATCCGCACATCCTTCCGCCACTTCGACAACATGAGGGGATGGATCTCCAGCGCGGCGGCGACGGTCTCGACCTGCATACCCGGCTGCCGACTCAAGCGAATCGCTGTCTGCTTTAAACTCGTCGCTGTACTTGTGCAGCTTGCGTGGCCCAGATCGTGGCACGTGTGACACCCCATTCTCGTTAGGTGGAGGTGTACACGAAAGTGGTGCACGCACTTGCCAGCTTCAGCGTGCGTTATGCTGCATGCGCATTTCACCCGGGACCATTCTCATTCTGCCCCTTAGAGCGACGCCGTCTGCGCGGCGTGCCTGGGTCGGGAGCAGACAGCCGAGGCTCAAGTCGACACATCTTAGGAATTTCGGGCTCACTTCCGTCGGAAACGCACCTGAAGCCAGCAGCTCGCATTACGCGCCGGCCATCCCTTGTCAAGGGTCTGGCATAGACCGGGAACTGAGCCAGCTCACCAGCAAGAATCTCATGGAGTCGGGACGTAATCGCCGCCCGCGCGCCGAGATCAATACCGACGACATCACCGACGTAGTATGCAACTACACCTCGACCTCGCGCGGCGATGTGCCGTTCGGCGAGCGTCGAGCCGAATACCTCTTCGCGGTCCAACGCCTCTACGCCGCGTTTCGTAAGTGGCAGGATTTTGAATGAGCCGACCAGCGGGGGAGTCTCCGACCGCGAACGTCCGCGATCCTTCACTAGCCACAGCGCCCTTTGGTAACGACTGAGCCACGCACGCATTGCATCGAGACTAGGCGCCTCACCATGAAAATAGTCCCGATATAGCGTGCGGAGCTTCAAAAGATCACTTTCGTCGGCCGGCCGAATCTCGTGAATGGACGGGCCGATGACGACGTCGCTTCGGTTCTGAATGAGCGCCTGCGCTTTACGGGCAGGTGCAGCAAGCAACTTGATCAGGACAGCCGCGATCATCGATGTGGCTACTCCCAAGACGATTGCAGTTCCCATATCGGACCGAGATCCTTGCCAGTAAAGGGATGGTGGATCGAACACGACGGAAGTTTGTAGAAGTTATGACTGGGCTGGCCTCCGAACTTCGCGTGAAGTAATTCCTCGCGCGTTGAGACGGAGCCACCAGAGCCACATGCGACGATCGCTCTGTCGCATTCTCGAAGACCCACCCATGTCATCCCTCGTTCTTAGGACGGCAGCGCCTACGCCCGCGACCCCGACATCCGCGCGGATAATCATCTATCTCGGTATGGATGTGCACAAGGACTCGACCACCATCGCTGTCCTGCCCCAAGGCGCAAAAGGCGCCCACACGCCTCGAGCGACTCCCGAATGAGCTGCCCAAACTGAAGAAGTGGCTCGAGTGCGTCGCGCGTGAGAATGATGTGCAAGCATGTTACGAGGCGAGCCGTGCCGCGTACGTGCTCCATCGCGCGCTGCGCGACTGAGCTGCGCGTGCAAGGTCATCGCGCCCTCGCTGATTCCGAAGCGCTCCGGCGTGCACCGCAAGCATAAGAAGCGCGACGCCGCCGATCTCGCGCGGCTGTATCGGGCAGGGAGCTGGTGCCCGTGCGCATTCCGAGTGAGGCGGACGAGCGGGTGCGCGACGTCGTGCGCTGTCAGGAGACGTTCCAGCGCTAGATCCTCAAGTCGCGGCACTACCTCCTGAAGTTCCTGGCGACGCGCGGCTCCGTGTTTCGCGAAGGACCAACTGGCGCACGCCGCATCTCCAATGGTTGCAGCACCTCAGACGCCGGCTCACCGGCTTCTTAGCCCAAAGTAGACGCGCCTCGACAAAAACGCGACGCAAAATCTCCATCTTCGTCCTCGCGAGTGTGCGTGCCTTGATTTCCGCGAGCTTCCAAAACTGCAAATGCCTATCCCACGCGCGTCCGGTAGCGAGTCATCGCGAACAGAACAAGCAGCCCGGCGCTGAGCATCCAAACGGTGCCTGGCTCCGGCGTAGTAGTCGTCGCATCTTGCTGCACCAATTGCAGCAGGGGCTGCGTGACAAAACCATCCGGGACCTCTAACTGATACTGCCCGTCATCTTCAAAGTCGAACCGCAGCGCGCTTAGGAATTCCGCGCCAGCATCGCCGGTATAGTTCGCGGGCAGCAAGTCAGACTCGGGAACCAGGTTGAAATCACCAGCGTCGGGCGGCGCCATGTTGCGGAAGCCGAGGAAGTATTGCGTGTTCGCGACCAGGTTGACGGCACTGGCAAACGTCGCGCCGCCAAACACGCCGCGTGCGGACGACGTGTTGAATACTCCGGATGTAAGCAGTGTGCCTCCGTCGGCCCGCGGTGCGGTGAGCAACTCCACCGTCACGTTGCGATCCGTCCCACCCGTGGCAAAGAATTGGGTGTACACCCCCAGCAGTGCGAAACTGGTGGTCGGTGTGTAAAACCAACCCACGGACGCTGCTGTCCAGAACTCATCCGCTGGTGCGCGTCCGGCATTCACGCTGGCCGCTATGGATTGCGCGCCCGCCGGCGCCGCTGCGAGCGACAACGCAATGATGGTTGCCATTGTTGTAAACCGCTTCGTCTTCTGCTTCATGGGTTGTCCTCTGCGCGTGGCAGGTGGCGGTTGCTGCGCTGACATCGTTGTGTAGTGGAATACGCGTGGTACGACGGTAACGGCTGCGGATGATCGTATCGCCGCAACGCATGCGTGCTAATGCTGCCGCGCAGTCGCGGTGAGTCTGAATTCGCCTGGCGTTCGCGTCGCCAAGGTGCCCATGTCGGCCGCCTGCTGCACGGTCAGCAGCGGATCGTGTCCGCCATGCGTCCAGAGCGTCGCAATCACGCCGTCACGCAATTGGCCGGTGTACACCACGTGCGCTGTGCCATCGCTCGCATTGGCCGAACCACCGTCGATGATGAACACCGCACCGGTAGTTGACGTAACCGAATCGATCAGGGCGTGCTCCACGTCGAACATGAGCGCAACGCCGGATTGCTCCGCTGAAGATGCATGCAGGTCATACGCATCTGCCCTCATCGTGCTCGTTGTCGCGTTAGCCGGTGTTCGCACGTCATCGGGCGCGGTCAGCTGGTCACTGCCGCACGCGCCGATGCTCGCGGTCACCACCGCCACTGCACCAATCGCGAGCAACGCATTCAGGCCTCGGGAACTGTGCATCTATCCTCCTGGTTCGGTCGCGATACGCGACGACGGTGATTGTGAACGGAACGATTGCTTGCGCTTCACGAACGCTGCTGTACCTCAGCTGACAACAGTGACCGGCCTTCGGTGGAGATATTTCCATCCATACCGAAGGCCGTGCGCCACGATCACGGCAACCCGAGCCGCGTGCGCAGTGCGAGATAGTCGCCGAGGTTGTAGGTGCCATCGTTGTTGCCAAGCTGGTCGAGTCTCGCGCGTTCAGCAGCCGACAGCTGCGTTGCGTCGGTGAGGGCGCGTTCGCACGCCTTGAGATCAACCACTTCGAGCCTGATCGTAAGAGACGTCGTTGCCGCTCCGGTAGCACTCACCGGTACCGTGGCCTGGTAGACGCCGGCGACGAGCGTCCGTGTCGAACCGCGTAGCGTCAACGTGGCCGGTGTGCTGATTTGGCCAAGCGTTGCCGAAAGCCATCCAGCGCCGCTGGCATAGACGGGCGTTCCGACCACGAGTCCGGAGAGCACGCCGCCGACAGCGTTGGTGACCTGTACGGAGGTTGTACGCGTAGAGGGCGAGCGTGCCTGCATCGACAGCATGATCGTTCCCGGCGTGATGACGATGCCGGGCTGCGGCGCGGCCGATGTGACAACGAAATGCACGCTGAACTGTTGCGGCGAATTCGTGGCTGAGGGCGACGTGACCGTCACTGTGGCGTCATAGGTGCCCGCACTCAGCGCGCCCGTTGCCGGTTGCACCGAGATGCTCATTGGCGCAGTGGTGGCACTTGGTGTCGCCGTCAACCAACCTGATGCGCCGGCGCCGTACGTGATGGAACTGACCGCCAGTCCGGAGAGTGTTCCTGTACCGCCGTTCGTGACGTTGACCAATTGCGCCGGCGGGTTCGCGCTACCGGAGACCGACGTGAAATTCAGCGACGTCGCGGACAGTGCGATCGTGGGTGTCGCCGCCAACTGATATGTAACGGTGATTATTTGCGGCGAGTTCGACGCAATTGATGAGCGCACCGCCAACGTCGCCGAATAGTTGCCAGGCGGGAACGTCGTGTTGTTGACTTGCAGTGTGAGTGTCGCGGGAGCTGTCGTACCAGAGAGCGACGGAGCGAGCCAACCAATCGGTTGACCAGCCGGGTACACCACCGCATCGAGCGTCAATCCCGAGAGTGTACCGGTACCGCCGTTGGTGATTGCCACATTCTGTTGCGCTGGTGGCGCTCCACCGGTGTTGCCGCTGAAGGCGACGGTGTTCGCCGACAATGCGATGGTCGGAACGGCCGTCACGGCGAACGTCACCGACACCGTGGCCGGACTATTCGTCGCGTTGCTGGACGTGATGGGAATGCTGGCGGTGTATGTGCCAACCGGGAGCGATGCGGTTAGCGCATTGACCGTGAGTGTTGCCGGTGATGTGGTGGCGTTGAGCGATGCGGTGAGCCAGCCCGCAGGTTGCCCCGCGCCAAACGCAATGCTGCCGACGGCGAGACCCTGCACCGTTCCGGCACCGCCATTGCCCACTGCAACAGTCTGCGACGCTGGACTTGCACCTCCAGCAGGCGCACTGAATCCGAGCGACGCCGGAGCGAGTGTGATGACTGGTGGCAGTGGCGCTGCAGTCACCACGAAGGTAACGGCGACACTGACCGGACTGTTCGTCACGTTTGCCGCCGACGAACTGATGGGAATCGTTGCCGAATACGTACCGACGGGGAGCGCGCCCAAGGTAGCCGTGACCGTGAGTACTGCGGGAGCAACCGTCGTATTGAGCGTGGCCGCCAGCCAGCCAGTGGGTTGTCCGGCACCGAAGGCAATCGTCCCGACCGCAAGTCCGTTCAGTGTACCCGTGCCCGAGTTCGTGACGCTCACGGTTTGCGTTGGCGGTGATGCGAGGCCCGCTTGCGCGTTGAACCCAAGGCTGCTGCTCGACAGTGCGATTGTCGGCGCCAGTGGTGCGCTCACGGTGAACGTCACCGTGAATGTTTGCGGACTGTTCGTCACGCCGGTCGCCCCTGAAGTCACTGGGACCGTGGCGGTGTACACGCCCGTGTTGAGACCAACGGCCGACGCACTGAGGTTCACTTGTGTCGGCGCGGTTGTGCTGGCGAGCGTCGCCGTAAGCCACCCAACCGGCTGACCCGCGCCATACGTGATGGTGCCAACGCCGAGTGTGTTGAGAATGCCACCACCAGCATTGCTGACGGATACTGCTGACGTTGTGACCTGTCCTTGAATGGAAGCCACATTCACATTGGCAGCACCAAGCGCAATAGCGGGACGTGGCGTGACAGTCAGCGTGACGGGCAACGTGTTGATTGCACCGCTGGACGCTGACGACACTGTGACGGTGGCGTTGTATGTACCGACGGCGAGCGTGCCGGTGGTCGGCTGGAGTGTGAGCGTTGTGGGTGTCGTGCCACTCGCGAGTGTTGCCGCGAGCCAGCCGGTTGTCTGACCGGCGCCGTACGTAATGCTCTGCACGACCATACCGGTGAGGCCACTGCCGGTGACATTCACAGCGATGGACGCCGGGTTTGCACCATTCAGGACCGCGGTGAATGCTGGATTCGCCGGATTGAATTGAATGACCGGCGCCGCGCTCTGAACGAGCGTGACGGTGACGGTGAGTGGTCCATTGTTGGAATTTGCGGCGCTGACCTGGAACGTTGCGGTGTATGTGCCAATGGGCAGCGCACTCGCGTTGACGCTCATGACGATGGAATTCTGCCCGGCCGGCGCGATGGTCGTGCTCGTACCGAAGTTGTTGAACGCCGTCAACCAGCCGGTGGGTTGGCCGGCGCTATAGCTCACCGCGCTTACTTGCACGTTGGTCAACGTGCTCGAACCGATGTTAGTGATGTCGATGGATTGCGAGGGCGGCGTCGGTGACGCAGCAAAGGCGGTAAACGTTGCCGTCGCGCTACTCAGTTGCAGGCGGGGGCCGAACACGGTGAATGTGACATTCACGGTGCGTGGACCATTGGTGGAGTTGTTCGCGCTGACTGTATAGCTGGCCGTATACGTGCCGGCGCGTAACGCTCCCGCGTTCACGGCCATGATGATCGTATTCTGGGCACCGGGCGCGATGGTCGTGTTTGCGCCAAAGTTGTTGAACGCCGTCAACCAACCGGTAGGTTGGCCGGCAGCATAGCTCACCGCGCTCACCTGCACGCCGGTCATCGTGCTGGAGCCGGTGTTGGTGATGTCGATATTCTGGCCCGGTGCCTGCGGCAGGGCGGCCGTACTGGCAAACGAGATGCTGGTGCTGCTCACTTGGAGCGTCGGCCCCGCGACCGTGAACGTGACATTCACGGTACGTGGACCATTGGTGGAGTTGGTCGCGTTGACTGTATAGCTGGCCGTGTACGTGCCGGCGGGCAACGTGCCCGCGTTGACGGCCATGATGATCGTATTCTGGGCGCCGGGCGCGATGGTCGTGTTTGAACCAAAGTTGTTGAACGCCGACAACCACCCGGTGGGCTGGCCGGCAGCATAGCTCACCGCGCTCACCTGCACGCCGGTCATCGTGCTGGAGCCGGTGTTGGTGATGTCGATATTCTGGCCCGGTGCCTGCGGCAGGGCGGCCGTACTGGCAA
>JBDUCR010000151.1:0-14291 GCA_040003345.1 bacterium | reverse complement strand
TTCGCGCAGGTGTACGGCGTCGCCGGACAAATCTTCGTCTTCTTCGTCATGACGGTGGCGGCAGCCGAGGCTGCCGTGGGACTCGCGATCATCATTGCGCTGTTCCGTCATCGCCAGACGGTCAACCTGTCGAACATCAATCTCCTCAAGGGCTGATGCTCCTCCAGCACGCAGCAACGGCGGGCGCACACCCATTGCAGGGCACCGCGGCGAGCTATCTCTGGCTGCTCCCGCTTCTGCCGCTGCTCGGCTTCGTGGCCAACGGACTGCTCTCATTGTTGAGCGCGATCCATTTCGGTCCCGCTGATCCGAGCGCGAGCCACGGTGGCGCTCACGCCCACGACGAGCACGCTGGCGGCGAACACGACGACCACACGGTCGTTCGTCATCGCTACGCGTCGCTCACGAGCATCATCGGTCCCGGAGTTCTCGCCGCGTCGTTCCTGCTCGCGCTCGCGATCTTCATGGCGATGCGCGGTGTCGGCGAGATGACGTCGCCATTCGTCCAGCGCTACTTCTCGTGGATGCCCGTCGGTGATCTGCAGATCGACGCGGCGTTTCACCTCGATCAGCTGTCGATGCTGATGGTGTTGATCATCACCGGTGTGGGCACGCTGATTCACATCTTCAGCGTCGGCTACATGCAGGACGACCCGGGGTATCCGCGATTCTTCGCGTATCTCAACCTCTTCGTCTTCTTCATGCTGGTGCTGGTGCTTGGCTCGAGCTATCCGCTGATGTTCGTCGGATGGGAGGGGGTTGGTCTCTGTTCGTACCTGCTCATCGGATTCTGGTTCAGCGACAAGGCGAACGCAGACGCGGGGAAGAAGGCGTTCATCGTCAACCGCATCGGTGACTTCGGGTTTCTCGTCGCGATGTTCATGCTGTTCGCGAATCTCGGCACGCTGGATTTCGTCGGAGTGAATGCTGCGGCGGTTGCGAACCTGACGCTCGGCGGACCTCTCGTCACGGCGATCTGCCTCTTTTTCTTCCTCGGCTGCGCTGGCAAGAGCGCGCAGATTCCACTTTACGTCTGGCTGCCCGACGCCATGGCCGGCCCAACGCCGGTCTCCGCACTGATCCACGCGGCGACGATGGTGACCGCGGGCGTGTACCTCATCGCCCGCAGCAACGTGCTCTTCTCGCTTGCACCGCTGGCGAGTCTCACGGTGGTGGTGATCGGCGCGCTCACGGCATTCTTCGCTGCGACGATCGGCCTCAAGCAGTGGGACATCAAGAAGGTGCTGGCGTATTCGACCGTCTCGCAGCTCGGCTACATGTTCATGGGTGTTGGCAGCGGCGCGTATGTCGCCGGTGTCTTTCATCTAATGACGCATGCCTTCTTCAAGGCGCTGCTCTTTCTCGGTTCCGGCTCGGTGATCTACGCGATGCACAAGGCGTATCACCACACCGGCAACCATGAGGACGCGCAGGACATGCGCAACATGGGCGGCCTGAAGAAGTACATGCCGATCACGTGGGCGCTCATGTGGGCGGCAACGCTTGCGATCTCCGGTATTCCGCCCTTCGCCGGCTTCTTCTCCAAAGACGAGATCCTCGCCGCGGTGCACAACAATCACGCCGGTACGTTGCTCGACAGCGTGAAGTTCCTGGGCGTTCCTGGCGGTCTCGTGATGCTCGTTTGCTATGCGCTCGGACTCGCGGCGGCGCTCATGACGGCCGTCTACATGACGCGCATGATGCTTTACACCTTCCACGGTCCGAATCGCACGGGCGAAAAGGAGCAGGCGCATTTGAGCGAGGCGCCGTGGGTGATGACTGGTCCACTGATGGTGCTCGGTCTCTTGAGTGTCTTTGGTGGCTGGTTCAATCTTCCATCGTTCTTCCCGCTTGGCCCAATCGGAGCGCTCGAGCGCTGGCTCGATCCGGTGGTTCACGAGAGCACGCTGCGTATTACTGGCGGTGTGCCGAAGGAAGTCCCGCAAAGCATAGAATTGATTCTCGTTGGCGTAGCGGTGTTGATCGCCGCTACCGGCATTGCCTTCGCATGGGCGCGTCTCAAGCCAGCGGCACTGGTGCCAGCCAGCCAGGCGCCCGAAGAACACGGCTTCGAGAAGGTCCTCGCCAACAAATACTACGTCGACGAGATCTATGACGACGCGATCGTGCAGCCTGTCGTCGCCACGTCGCGCAACCTGCTGTGGCGCGGCATCGACGTCGGCTTGATCGACGGCATCACGCGTCTCTTCGTACAGAGCAAGGATCAGGATAGCGCGCCCGGTTCGGTGCGTATGGGTGGTCTGATCCCGCGCACCGTTGGTCTGATCGGATCGCAACTGCAGTCGGGCAGAGTCGGGACGTACGCCTGGGTCCTCGTCGTCGGAGTGCTGTTCGTGCTCGGCGCCTTCACTTTCGGCAAGTAACGAGATGCGCGAGTTTTTGCTTTCCGTCGGCTACGACCGCTGGATTCTTCCGGCGCTGCTCGTCATCCCGCTCCTCGGCGCACTGCTCGTCCTTCTCGGCGGACGCCAGGCCGAAGGCGAGGATGAAGTGGAGTCCGGTGCGGCGAAGCGTTCGCGTTCGATCGCCACGGCATTCTTCGCCATCGAGTTCATAGTTTCCGTCGGGCTCTGGTGGGCGTTCGACCCCGCGGTAGCGGGCTGGCAGCAGAAGTTCGACATCCCGTGGATTCCCTCGTGGGGCGCGCGCTTCACGCTCGGCCTCGACGGCATCGCGATGATGATGGTGCTGCTCACGACGTTCATCATGCTGCTCTCCGCGATCAGCAGCTGGACGTCGATCCGCCAGAAAACATCGTCGTACTACGCGCTGCTCCTCGTCATCACCACGGGAATGCTCGGCGTCTTCATGGCGCTCGATCTCTTTCTGTTCTACGTGATGTGGGAAGTCATGCTCGTGCCGATGTACTTCATCGTCGGCATCTGGGGCGGTGAGCGACGCATCTACGCCAGTTTGAAATTCTTCATCTATACGATGATCGGATCGCTGCTGATGCTCGTCGGCATCATCTATCTGGGTCTCCAGGCGCAGCAGACACATCTCATTCACGGCGCGCCGGTGTTCGTCAATGGCGTGGTGGACACGATCCCGAATTTCTCCTACGACGCAATCATGTCGCAGGTGCAGCTGTCGCAAACGGCCTCACTCTGGCTCTTTGGCGCATTCTTCCTCGCGTTCGCGGTGAAGGTGCCGATGTTCCCGTTCCACACCTGGTTGCCCGACGCGCACGTCGAGGCGCCGACAGCCGGCTCCGTGGTGCTGGCAGCGATCATGCTGAAGCTCGGCACGTTCGGATTCATTCGTCTCGCCGTTCCGCTTTTCCCGTCAGCGGCGATGAACCCCACCGTTCGTGGTCTGATCCTCGGACTCGCGGTCGTGGGCATCGTGTACGGCGCGCTCGTGTCGCTCGTGCAGCCGGATTTCAAGAAGCTCGTTGCGTATAGCTCCGTGAGTCACCTTGGATTCGTCATGCTCGGTATCTTCGCGCTCACCGTGCAGAGTGTGCAGGGCTCGTTGATGGTCATGATCAACCACGGCCTCTCGACGGGCGCGTTGTTCCTCCTCATCGGAATGATTTACGAGCGGCGCCATACGCGCATGATCGAAGCGTACGGTGGCATCGCGCGCGTCGTTCCTCTCTTCTCCGCCATTCTCGTGTTCGTGTCGTTGAGCTCCATCGGCGTCCCTGGCACCAATGGTTTCGTCGGCGAGTTCCTCGTCCTCCTGGGCTCGTACCGCACCTATCCCGTGCTGGCTGTCATCGCGTCCACGAGCGTCATCATCGCTGCCGCATACCTGCTCTGGGCGGTTCAGCGCATTCTCTTCAACCCGCTCGACAAGCCGGAGAACGAGCACATTCCCGACCTGAATCGCCGCGAGCTGTTACTCATGGCGCCTCTCATTGCGGGCATCATCTGGCTCGGTGTGTACCCAGCGCCAGTGCTTCGCCGGATGCAGCCAGCCGCGGAAGGCTTCGTGCGGCTCGTCGAAACGCGCGCGACAATGCCCACCGCGACAGCGGAGGGCAGACGATGAGTCGCGCATACGATCTCGCAATTCCCTCGCAGCTCAGCGCCGCACTCTTGCCTGACCTGTTGCTGATGGTCGGGGCGATGATCCTGTTGTTGTGGGCGGTGTGGCGCAGCGAGTCGGCAGCGCACCAGCGCAGCGTCGGCCTCTTGTCCATCGGACTTGTCGTCGCGACGCTCGTCGCAGTGGTCGTGCTGATGTTTCAGGCGCACACGGCGACAGACGGCCCAATCGCCGTGGACAATTTCCGCTGGATGGCCGATGTCGTCATCCTGCTCGGCACCATCGGCGCGCTCGCACTCGGCATTGACGACAACGATCGCGTCGGCACCGTTACTGCCGAGACGCACGTGCTCATTCTGTTCGCGTCGAGCGGAATGATGCTTCTCGTCGCCGCGCGCGACCTGATGATCGTCTTTCTGGGCATCGAGTTGATGTCGATCTCGGTGTATGCGCTCGCCGGCCTCAATCGACGCAGTGAGCGCTCAGCGGAAGGCGCGCTCAAGTATTTCCTGCTCGGCGCGTTCTCGACGGCATTTCTGCTGTACGGCATTGCGTTGGTGTATGGAGCGACGGGCACCACCGGTCTGCACGCGATTGGCACGCGCGTCGCGCAGAACAATCTGGCGACGAGCCCGTTGCTGTTGATTGGAATTGCGCTGCTGCTCGTGGGCTTTGGCTTCAAGGTGTCGACGGTGCCGTTCCACATGTGGGCGCCCGACGTCTACGACGGTTCGCCCAATCCGATCACCGCGTACATGGCGGCGACGGTAAAGGCAGCGGCATTCGCGGCGTTCCTGCGCGTGTGGCTCGAGGCATTCGGAGGTGAGTACGCAAGCTGGCACCGCGCCGTCGTTGGTCTTGCCGTTGCGACGATGGTGATCGGCAATGCGGTCGCGCTGATGCAACGGAACCTGAAGCGTCTGCTCGCGTATTCCTCAATCGCGCACGCTGGTTTCATTCTCGTGGCCATCGCGGCGGGGACGACGCAGGGCGCGTCAGCGATGGTGTTCTATCTCCTCGCGTACACGCTCGCGATTTTCGGTGCCTTCGCCATCATCATCGTGCTCTCGCGCGGTGATGTGTCGCTCACCACGGATGACGTCAGTGGTCTCTGGACGGTTCGTCCATGGCTGGCGCTCGGCATGACCGTGTACATGCTCGCGTTGCTCGGCTTTCCGATTTTTGGCGGTGTTGGCTTCTTCGCGAAGTGGTACGTGCTCAAGGCCGCGCTGCAGGCGCCGGAGCCGCAGACGATGCTCGCTGTAGTTCTCGTCCTCACCACCGTGATTTCGGCGGGCTACTATCTCTACGTCATCATGGTGATGTTCATGCGTCCGCGTCGCGCCGATGCGCCGCAGATCGGCACCACGCCGGCCCTGACACGATTCGTCATGGTCGCGACGGCTGCGGCGATTCTCATTCTCGGTGTGGCGCCGGACATCGCGGTGCAGTTCGCCTTCGTCGGCATACCTCGATTGAGCGTTCCCTCCGTGGTAGCGAAGGGCGTTCCTCTACAGCCAGTGGCACAGACTCGGTAAAACCCGCGGGGCCGCTCCGGTGGCCCCGCTGTTCTTTCTCCCGCCCGCATGTCCATATCGTCTGCAATTTTTCGTCAGTACGACGTCCGCGGTATCGTCGACACCGACCTCACCGTCGAGGTCGCGCACGCGATCGGCGGAGCATATGCCGCACTGATGCTCGAACGTGGCGTCGCAGGCGAGGTCGCGGTGGGTCGCGACAATCGCCCAAGTGGCGACAAGCTGCGCAACGCGCTCGTTGAAGGACTGACCGGCGCAGGCGTCAATGTCGTGGACATCGGTGTCGTGCCGACGCCCGTGCTCTACTGGAGCCTGCACCATCTTCCGGTCATCGGCGGCATTCAGATCACCGGCTCGCACAATCCGTCGGAGTACAACGGTTTCAAGCTCTGCTTCGGCACGGAGTCTCTCCACGGCCACGATCTCCAGCATCTGCTCTCCCTGATTCGCTCGAACGCTGCGCCGAAGGGGAAGGGCGTCGTTCGCTTTGAAGAGCCGATCGACCGCTACATCTCTGACGTCGTCGAGCGGACGGGCGCCTTCGCGCGTCCGATGAAGATCGTGTACGACTGCGGCAACGGCGCCGCATCACTCGTCGCGCCGCAGCTGATGCGCGCGCTCGGTGTGAATGGCGTCGGGCTGTTCTGTGAGAGCGACGGAACATTTCCAAATCATCACCCCGATCCGACCGTCTCGGAAAATCTTCAGGATCTCATCGCGGCAGTTCGGCGTGAAGGTGCGGAGATGGGCATCGCGTTCGACGGTGATGCCGATCGTATCGGCCTCGTTGACGACACGGGACGAATCATCTGGGGCGATCACATTCTCATCCTCTATGCGCGCGACGTCCTCGCGCGCACCGGAACAGGGCAGCCCATCATCTTTGACGTGAAGTGCAGTCAGGCACTCACCGACGAGATCACGCGCGCCGGTGGAATTCCCGTGATGTGGAAGACCGGGCATTCGCTCATCAAGGACAAGATGAAGGAGGAGCACGCGCCGCTCGCCGGAGAGATGAGCGGTCACATGTTCTTCACTGAAGGCTTCTACGGACATGACGACGCACTCTATGGTGCGGCGCGTCTGCTGCGCATCGTTGCGGAGTCTGGTCGCACCGTGCGAGATCTTCTCGCGGACGTACCGGCGTTCGTCACGACGCCGGAGATTCGCGTCGAATGCGGCGACGATCGCAAGTTCGAGCTCGTTGAGCGTGCGGTCGCCCACTTCCGCTCGACGCACGACATCATCGACGTCGACGGAGTGCGCGTCCTCTTCGGCGATGGCTGGGGACTCATTCGCGCGTCGAATACGCAGCCGATTCTCGTCACGCGCTACGAGGCGCGCTCGGCCGACCGGCTCGCGGCCATTCGCCACGAGATGGAAAGCTGGATTCGCGCGCAGGGCGTCGAAATCTGACGTGACGGGGCGCCGCGTTCTCGCCGGTGCTGTCATTGTCACCGCGCTCGTGCTGCTCATTGGGCGCTGGAGCGCGGCGCTGTACACGGACTACCTCTGGTATGTCTCACTCGGCGCACGCGATGTGTGGCGCGCAAAGGTCGGCACGATCTCCGTTCTGACGACGGTCTCATTCGTCATCGCGTCGCTGTTCGCATTTGTGAATCTCTATGCCGTGCGACAGTCCGTCGTGTCGCTCGTGTTGCCTCGGCGCATCTCCAACATCGAGATCGGCGAAGAGGTGCCGGCGCGCTATCTCCTCGGCGCCGTGATCGCGATGTCGGCCATCGTCGGCGCAGTGCTGACCTTTCCGACGGACGACTGGCACACCGCGCTGCTCGCGCGCATCGGGCATCCGTTCGGGGAGATCGATCCGTACTTCGGCGCCGACCTTGGCTTCTTCGTCTACTGGCTCCCGTTCGAGACCGCGGTGCACTACTGGTCGATCGTGGTGCTCGTCTCGATCACGGTGCTCGTGATCGCCCTGTATGCGCTCACGCCGAGTCTGCGCTGGGAGCGTGGAACGCTCTACGTCTCGTCCTACGTGCGCCGACACTTCACGATACTTGGCGCGGTGTTGCTGCTCATCCTCGCCTGGAGTTACAGGCTGGGCATGTATCACCTGCTGGCATACGGCGGTGGAGCGGGCGGTGTTTTCACGACAGTCGATCACATCGTCATCGTACCGGCGACACTCTTGTTGTCCGTCGTCACGATGTGCGCTGCCATCGTCGTCGCATGGGCTGGGTGGACAGGCCAGATGCGACTCGCATTCGGCGCGGTGACGATCGTGCTGCTGCTATCGCTCATCTCACGCACCGTTGCACCGCTCGTCGTTCGCCGGTCGCTCGATCCCATCGTGCAGCACAAGCAGGAGCAGGCGTACCTCGCCACGCGACTCACGTACACGCGCCGGGCCTACGGCGTGTTCCGAATGAGAGCCGATTCGCTCGGCGCCGGATTCGCCACGGCGTCCGACGCGTCGAGCAGAATCGCGGTGTGGGACGCGGCGACGCTGTCTCGCGCGGCGGAACGGTTGCGTCGAGTGCGTGTGGTTGGTGACGGCGCGGCGTGGCAGACCACGCCCTACGGCATGGCTGCACTGCTCGTGGAACATGGATCGGAAGGCACGGCCGACGGCCGCGACGTCTGGGGCATCGATCGTTTCGATCCTTCGGCGGCCGACGAGCGCGGGCTTCCACTTCGTGCGCCGGGCTCCGCGCTCGCCTCCTACGATCTCGTCGTCGCCGAGCCGGCCGTCTACGACTCCGCGCCGAGCTATACCGTGTTGTCTGACTCTCTGCGACAGCTGGCGGGCGTGGAGATGGTGTCCACGCGCTCGCGCCTCATGCATGCGTGGAGTCTGCAGAACTTCCGCCTCCTCTTCGGCGAGCTTCCGCCGAACAGGCCGGTGATGGTGCGTCGCCGCGATGTTCGCGAGCGAATCGATGCGCTCGTGCCCTTCTTCGTGCAGGGAAGTGAAGTAGTCCCCATCGTCGCCTCGGACTCACTCTACTGGGTCGTGGAGTTGTACGCCGCCGGCTCACACTATCCGCTTGCACAGCGCTTCACGATTCTCGGCGAGGAGCGCGGATATTTTCAGCACGCCGCGACAGCGCTCATTCACGCTGCCTCCGGTCGCGTGCGCATCCTGATCGACCCGAATCCCGAACCCGTCGCGTCGAGCTGGCTTTCGTATTTTCCACAGCTCTTCAAGCCACCCACCGCGATCCCGACGTCGCTGCGCACGATGCTGCCTCCGCTGACGGACGCGGCGCACGCGCAGGCGCTGGCATTCGCCGCAGCCGGCTTGCTCGGCGAGAATCTCGAGGTACGACACTTTGCCGCGCCCGACGGTGCCGATTCCTCAGCGTCGCGTGAGCCGACGCGCGCGGTGATTCCAACGATGGGCGGCGTTGCAGCGATGTGGGCGTTGCTCGATTCCACGGAACGCGTGCGCGGTGTGATCGCGGCGTCTGGCGGTGAACAGCGCGTGACGTCCTGGCTGCCGATGACGAGTGACGGAAATCGCTGGGGTGCCGTCGTCGACCGCATGCGCACGACGGACACTCTGCTTCACGAGGCCGGTACCGTGCGAACGCCGTTGCGCGTGGTACCACTCGGCGGAAAGCCACTTTACGTTCAACCGGCATTTCAGCTGCGCCCGGGCTCTGCACCGACACTGGTGCGCGTCGCAGCCGTTTACGGCGACAGCGTTCGCGCCGGAAAGTCACTGGCTGCCGGGTTGGGCACGGTTCCGAATACTGCATCGACATCGCTGAGTGCGACGCCTGATCTCCGTCTTCGCGCTGACAGTCTCTACCGTGCGATGCGTCAGGCACTCGCGCGCGGCGATTGGGTCGCCTTCGGCCGCGCATTCGACGCACTTGGACTCGCGTTGCGTGTTACCACGCCATGAGCTTGCCCGGCACTCGGGCGAGGTCTAGCTTGCCACGGCACTCTACATGGATACGACTGTCGCACCGACTGCTGTCATCGCGCTGGGAGGGAACGCTCTCGCGCCAGCGGCCGAGAAGAGCACGATCTACGATCAGTTCCGCCACACGCGCGAGAGCCTCGGCCCCATTGTCGATCTCGCGCACGATGGATGGAACATCTGCGTCGTGCACGGCAACGGACCGCAGGTTGGCGATGAGCTCGTGCGTAACGAGATCGCTCGCCGTGAAGCGAGTCCCTTGCCACTCGGTGTGCTCGTTGCCGCAACGGCCGGGTGGATTGGCTACATGGTTCAGCAGTCGGTCGAAAACGCGTTGCGGCGAGCGGGCTCCCCGCGTGATGTCGCCACGATCATCACGCAGGTCGAAGTCCGTGCTGACGATCCCGCGCTCGACAATCCGACGAAGTTCATCGGACAGTCGTTGAGCGCGGCACGCGCCGCCGAGTTGCGAAGCGAAGGACGAGTGGTGAAGAAGGATGGGCGCGGCAATCTGCGTCGCGTTGTCGGAAGTCCGGAGCCGCAGGCGATTCACGAGCTGCGCGTCATCAAACAGCTCGTCGAGCAGGGAGTGCTGGTCATTGCGTGCGGCGGCGGTGGTGCGCCGATCTACGCGGATCCAGTGAAGGGCTGGGAGGGAATCGATGCAGTGGTAGACAAGGATCTCGCAGCAGCCGTGCTCGCACGCGATCTCGGTGCGACGTTGTTGCTGATCCTGACGGATGTTGATGCAGTGTACGCGGACTGGGGCACGCCGCAGCAGCGCGCGCTCCGCCGGCTGACGGTGGATGAAGCAGAGGCAATGGATACAGCGGGGGCATTCGGCGAAGGCAGCATGGCGCCGAAGATCCGCGCGGCAATGGACTTCGCTCGGCGCACTGGTGGCCGAGCGATCATCACGGAGCTGAGTCGCGGTCGAGAAGCAGTGCGCGGCGAAGCGGGGACGACCATCACAGCGGAGAAGGTGTGAACATTCACGAATATCAGGCCAAGGACATTTTGCGCGCCGCCGGCGTGCCGATTCCCCCCGGAGAGATTGCAAAGACTCCCGAAGAGGCCGAAGCGATTGCGAAGAAGCTGGGTGGTATGGTGGTCGTGAAGGCGCAGGTTCACGCCGGCGGCCGAGGAAAGGCCGGTGGCGTGAAGCTCGCCAAGACGCCCGCCGAGGCGAAGGAGATCGCGTCGAAGATTCTCGGCATGCAGATCAAGGGTCTCACGGTGTACACCGTGCTCGTCACTGCTGCGGCTGACATTGCGAGTGAAGCCTACGTCGGCGTGATTCTCGATCGCGCGACGAAGAAGCCCGTCTTCATGGTGAGTCCAGCCGGCGGCATCGACATCGAGGAAGTCGCCGCGTCGACGCCCGAGAAGATTCTCAAGCTGCCCGTCGATACGCGCTACGGATTGCAGCCGTATCAGGCGTCGGAGCTTGGCTTCTTTCTCTTCGACGACGTGAAGAAAGTTCGCGCCGCATCGAAAATCATGATGGCGCTCTATGCCACCTTCATGAAGAACGGTTGCTCGCTCGCCGAGATCAATCCGCTCGTCGTCACACCGGAGGGTGAAGTCGTTGCGCTCGATGCCAAGATGTCGATCGACGACAACGAGCTGGAACGTCATCCCGAGCTCGAAGCGCTCCGCGATGAAACGGCAGAAGAGCCAAGTGAAGTCGAAGCGCGCAAGGCGAACCTCACCTTCATCAAGCTCGAGGGCAACGTCGGCTGCGTGGTGAATGGCGCCGGTCTCGCGATGGCCACGATGGACCTGGTGAAATATTACGGCGGCGAGCCCGCGAACTTCCTCGACATCGGTGGCTCGTCGAATCCGGAGAAGGTGGTGAACGCGCTTCGCATCATCACCGAAGATCCGAGTGTGAAGGTCATCCTGTTCAACATCTTTGGCGGCATCACGCGCACCGACGACGTGGCGAACGGCATCGTCACCGCGACGAAGGCGAATCCGCTCAAGATTCCCATCGTCATCCGTCTCACTGGCACCAACGAAGAAATCGCCATGAAGATTTTGTCGGAGAACGGATTCTCGGCGTCGTCCGACATGGATGAAGCAGTGATGAAGGCCGTCGAGCTCGCGAAGGGAGGAAAGGCCGCGTGAGCATCTTCATCGACAACTCAACCAAGCTGGTGGTGCAGGGAATTACGGGCCGCGATGGCTCGTTCCACACCAAGCAGATGATCGAGTACGGCACGAAGGTCGTGGCCGGCGTGACGCCCGGAAAGGGCGGACAGATGTTCGAGGGCACGGTGCCGATCTTCAACACCGTGCACGAAGCGGTGAAGGCAACGGGCGCGAACACGAGCGTCATCTACGTGCCGCCGATTTTTGCTGCGGATGCGATCATGGAAGCCGCCGATGCGAAGATCGCGTTCATCGTCGCCATCACTGAAGGCGTGCCCGTGCTCGACATGACGCGAGTGTATCCCTTCGTGAAGGAGAAGGGTGCGCGACTGCTCGGGCCGAATTGCCCGGGGCTCATCACGCCAGGACAGAGCAAGGTCGGCATCATTCCCGGACGCATCTGCACGCCCGGCAACATCGGCGTCGTGAGTCGCTCCGGTACGTTGACGTATGAAGTCGTCTATCAGCTCACGCGCGCTGGTATGGGCCAGAGCACCTGCGTCGGCATCGGTGGCGATCCAATCAACGGCACCAACTTCATCGATTGTCTCGCCGCGTTCGAGAAGGATCCGAACACGCTCGCCGTTGCAATGATGGGCGAGATCGGCGGCACTGACGAACAGGACGCGGCGGAATTCGTCAAGAAGCACATGAAGAAGCCAGTCGTCGGCTTCATCGCCGGGCAGACCGCACCGCCGGGACGTCGCATGGGACACGCCGGTGCCATCATCTCCGGTTCTGCGGGAACGGCGGCAGAGAAGCTCGAGGCATTCGAGCACGCTGGAATCGGCATCGCACGTCGACCCATCGATTTCGTCGCGCAGCTCAAAGCGCGCATGTGAGTGACGTGACGTGAAGCTGCGCGATTTCCTCGCGCCTGAGCGGACTGTCGTTCCGCTCGATGCATCGACGCTCCAGGAAGCAGCGGGTCGCCTCCTGGAGCGTATGCTGCCTGCGCATGGTGTGCTCGACGCAGCGAAGCTCCGCCGTCGCATCACCGATCCGACGCCCGATGACGTCGTCGCGATGGGCGATCGAGCATTCCTGCTGCACTATCGCACCGATGCGGTGGGGCAGCTCGTCGTCACATTCGGAGTTTCACCCAGGCACATCTGCGTGCAGCTCGGCGACGAAGGAGAGCGTTGTTCTCGCATCGTGCTTCTCGTGGTCACGCCGCCGCGCCATGCGGCGCGATATCTTCAGGTCGTCGGCGCCTTCGCGCGGCTGCTGCGCAAGCCCGAAGTACTGTCGGCCATTCACGAGTCGCCGGACGCCGAGTCGCTGCTCAATCTCGATTTTTTCGCTGAGTATCGCCTGCCCGAACAGCTCACCGTGCGAGACGTGATGAGCGATCATCCGTTGACTGTGCGCGCTGATCTTTCTCTTCGTGACGCGGCGCGCACCATCGTCCGCACCGGGCTTGGTGCACTTCCCGTCGTCGACGACGACGATCGCGTTCTGGGAATGGTGAGCGAGAAGGAAGTGATTCGGCATCTGCTCACCATCCAGGCCTTCACCGGGCCCGACGCGCGAGTCGCCTCACCGCCTGGTACGGGTACGAAGACGGTACGCGACGCGATGACGAGACAGGTACTTTGCGTTGCGGCCGAACAACCGCTCGCTGAGGTTGCGGCGCTGATGAGCAACAAGGATGTCGACCGAGTCCCCGTCGTGCGCGATGGCCGGCTGGTCGGTTTTCTCACCCGCGGCGACATCGTCCGAAAATTGATTGGATCCTGATCGGGGTCTCCCCCCGCAAACCTGCACGGAGTGAACACGATGGCTGGGAACTACACGCTGACGATCATCAAGCCGGACGCATTCGGCGCGAACAAGGCTGGCAAGATCATCGCGCTGCTCGAGGAGAAAGGATTCTCCATCGTCGCCGCGCGTGCGATGCGCATGTCGAAGGAGCAGGCCGGCGCCTTCTACGAGGTGCACAAGGAGCGCCCATTCTACGGTGAGCTCGTGGACTTCATGACGTCGGGGCCCTGCATGCCCATCATCCTGCGTCGCGAAAACGCCGTGTCCGCGCTGCGCGACGCGATCGGTGCGACCGATCCAGCCGAGGCCGCTGCGGGGACGGTTCGCAAGCTGTACGCTGAGTCCAAGGGCCGGAACGCGATTCACGCCTCGGATTCCGACGACAATGCGGGCCGCGAGGCGCGGTTCTTCTTCGCCGAATGCGAGTGGGTGCGCTAGAGCGGAGGACGCCTAACTCTTCGTCCTGTGCAGACTTGTAAAGAGGGGTCAGGTGGAGTAAGTTTGCTGGCTATGCTGTCCTTTGACATTAGATCGCTCACCGAGCATGCCGTCAACGTCGACGACACGTTGCCGGCGGACGATCCGGTGTGGGAGGCGGGGGACCCGACGCCGTCAGAGCCACTTCGAGTGAAGGGGCGTCTGTCGTCGGCTGGACCGAGCCGGTTTTACTGGCACGGCTCCATCGAGGGTAGTGTTGAGCTGGCGTGCAGCCGCTGTCTGGTTGACACGGCAGCTCACGTGTCGGACGAAGCGCATCTCATCTTCGCGGAAGCGGATGCTGAGGGCGTCGAAGACGATCCCGATGTCTTTCTGCTCGACGATCGGTCGCCAGATCTCGATTTGAGACCGGCGGTCCGTGAGCAATGGTTGTTGAACGTTCCAGGCTACGCGTTGTGCCGGGACGACTGTAAGGGGCTGTGTCCGACGTG
>JBDUCR010000297.1:0-4241 GCA_040003345.1 bacterium | reverse complement strand
GCGCACCAGCTCTACAACGAAGGGCAGTACGACGACGCGTTGGCTGTGCTTCGCGAAGGGCTCACGCTCTATCCGAACTCGGTCGAGCTGCACATCGGGGTTGGGTACGCGCGCCTGGCACGCGAGGAATACGCATGGGCACGACGCAGCTTCGAAGAAGCGCTCGTCCTCGAGCCGGAGCATGAAGATGCGCTCGCCGGACTCGGCGAGACGCTCCTGAAGTTCGGTCTGGAGGAGGCGGCACTCCGGTGCTTCCACCGCACTCTCGAGCTTGGCTACGCCGACGATCTTGATTTGATGTTGCAGAGCGGCCGCGCCCTCTTTCGCGAAGCGTCAACGCGCGACAGGCGCGAGCTGTTCAGCGCGTCGCTCGAATTCTTCGAGGTCGCAACACAGCAAGCGCCAGATAGCGCCGAGGCGATCGCGTGTGTCGGCTACTCGCAGCATCGGTTGGGTGATGACGACGCAGCCATCGCGTCGCTGCGTCGCTCACTCGTGGCAGACAACGAGCATGCCGAAGCGCGCATCTATCTCGCGAACATTCTTTACGATCGCGGCGACTACGACGCAGCGCTGTATCACTTCGAGCGCACGACGACGGAAGATCACTGGGACGAGCTCGGAATCTGGCGTCTCATCGAGCTGAAGCGAGCCGCGTACAAGCTGAATGAGCACGACCCCGATCTCAAACCGTGGGAAGAGCGCCTCGCAGAGCTGAGCGGCGAGCTCGATGACATCGACGAGCTCTTCATCGAGGTCGACGGTGCGGTTGCGGCCGAGAGCGGCGAGGTCGAGGTGGCGCGTGGGCAGCTCGAGCTGTTCGGCACGCTTCTTTCCTCTCTCGCCGACACGAAGGCGGAGAAACCGACCATGCAGGAGGTCGATGACCTCGAAGCGCATCGGGTTCTCACGCGTGATGGTCGGCAGCTCACTGGCTCGTGGGAGGACATCGTGCGCTCGTTGCAACACGTCGATGCCGAAGGGGGGCGCGATGTCCCGCTCGAGGTTTTTATGTCTCGCGTGGCCAAGCGCACATTCCGGGAAACCGGAGTGCGTGTGCCCAGTCATGACGTCGAGCTGTTCGTTCGCGCGAGCGCGGACGCGGGGCTTCTGCGCATCGTTCAATGACCGAGGGTACGCAGCGCGCCGCGCTCGACGCGGTGCATGCGGCGCGGCCAATTGTGTCTCGGCTGAGCACCGCGCGTGACAAGGAAGATCTCGCCGCGGACATCATCGAAGCCTGGTCTGCAGTCGAGACCGGGCTTCGGTCGTTGATCGGCGGGTCCTCGCTCACCGGCCAGTTGCTCATTCGCGAGCTGCGTCAACGACAGTTCCTGTCGCTCGAACAGGCGAATGCGCTGGCGGAATTTCACGCCGCTCGCGAACGCGCGGGCCGCACCGACTACGCACCAACCGAAGGCGACATCAACGCAACGCGCGATGCGTTTCTCAAGCTCGAGACGGGCTTGATGGGGGAGCCGATGGCCGGCCGCGCGAGTGGTGCCGTCATTTCGCCGCCTGTCATTCTCGAGCCAATCAGCGTCGGCGCTCCGCAGTCGCGCGCGCGTTCATCGTGGCTTGTCCCGATGTTCGTCATCGTCGGCGTGATCGTCGTGGTCGGCTTGGCATGGTGGGCGATCGCGGGGCGCAGTCACGGTAATGCTGCATACGATCAAGGCGTCGTTGCATTCCAGGAGGGAAGAAAGGAGGCAGCGGAGGCGTCGTTTCACAAAGCGTCCACCGACGCTCCGACCGATCCGATGCCGCACGTCTACCTCTCGCGGCTGGAGCGCGAGCGAGGCAATCTGAACAACGCCAACACTGAAGCGGTCCAGGCCGTGAAGCTTGGCCCGAGCAACGGTGCTGCGTTGCGCGAGCTCGCGAGCGTGCTCTTCGCGTCGCAGCAGTACGATGCAGCGCGCACCTTCTACATCCGCGCGATCACGGCGGACGGTACGGACCGGCTTTCACAGGGCTACCTCGGATGCTCGCTCATCCGGCTCGGTCGTCTCGACGAAGGCGCACGATGGATTGCGAGAGCGGGCACTGGTGCATGGAGCGCGTGCGCTCCGGTCAACGGACAAGCCGGCCAGCTGCCTGCGGCGCCGAGACCGTAGGCGTCCGCGAACTCAGTGATTTCGTTCTCGAACGTTAGCAAGAGCTATCGCAGCTGGGTGGGTCGAGAGGTCGTTGCGCTCACGGACTTTTCGCTCGAGCTCAACGAAGGTGAAGTCTTCGGCCTTGCCGGTCCGAACGGCGCGGGGAAGAGCACGCTGATCTCGCTGCTGCTTGGCTTTCTCGGACCGACGCAGGGTGAAGTGCGCGTCGCGGGACTCGAGCCGCGCCGATACGTCGAACGCAATGGCGTTGCCTATCTGTCCGAGCTGATCAACATCCCGCCGTCGTGGCGGGTAACGAGTGCGCTGACGCGCTACGCGCTGCTGTCTGGCGTTTCCAGCGACGCAATCGACGTACGAGTGAACGACGTGATCACTCGGCTCGGATTGGACGAGCATCGCACCAAGCGTGTTCGTCAGCTCTCGAAAGGCAACCTCCAGCGACTCGGTCTCGCGCAAGCATTGTTGTGCGACGAGCAGCTTGTCGTCCTCGATGAGCCGACGCACGGACTCGATCCCGTCTGGACGCAGCGCTTTCGCGATATCGTCGATGCGCTTCGGCGCCCGAATCGCACGATTCTCATTGCGTCGCACAATCTCGACGAGCTGTCGCGACTTGCCGATCGCGTCGGCATCATCGACCGCGGACGTCTGCAGCGCATTGTCGACGTACGCGCCAATGAACGCAACGTGACGGAGGGTGCGCCGTATCGCATCGTCGTTGCGCGCGGCGACGAACGCGTGACGGAGCGGTTTCCCACCGCGCGCAACATCGGGCGAGGGGAGTTCGAGCTCTCGGGCGTTTCGCTGGAGGCTCTCAACCTCGGGATCGTCGCGCTCGTCGAGGCCGGAGCGCTGATCAGCGCGGTGTATCCGGTGCATTCAGCGCTCGAGCAGCAATTCCGGGAAGCAGTGGATTCGTCGCCGGACGAACGATGAGCGCCGCACGCATGAGACAATATGGGCTCTGGCAGCTGCGCGATTACCTGATGGATCGCGGCACGCCGACGTTGATCGTTTGCGTCCTGATCGGCTACGTAACGCTCGCTCCGATGCTCGCGAACGCAAAGCACCGGATCGATACGATGCCGCCGAGTTTGATTGCGAGATACGGGGGGATTGATGCCGCGCGTGCGGCGGCAATGCACGACATCAACGGAATGTTCGTTCGGGCTTTTCTTGGTGTCGTGGTATTTCTCGGCGCACTCTTCGCGATGAACGGCATCGTCGCGGACGATCGCAAGAAGGGCCACTACCGCTTTCTCTTTGCGAAGCCGGTGTCTCCGTCGCGGTACTATGGGCAGACCTTTCTCGTTCATTGGGCGGGTTTCGTCGCGGTGACCTGTGTCTTGGCGCTGATCTACGGCGCAGTCGTGGCGCCGCTGATTGGTGCTCAGCTGGTTTACGTGTCCGCTCTGATGTTCCTGATGTACGCCGGCATTACGTTCGCGCTGTCGGCAACGGCGCGGTGGGATTGGTTGTTGCTCCTGGCCTTTACGCTTTTCGCGACTTTCCTGTGGGGTCGTTTTGCGGAATCCACGTCGGTGGCAGCGAAGCTGCTGTATTTGTTGCCACCGCTGCATCGCACCAGCGAGATCTATGACGCCGTTGCGAGGGGAGCGGGGCTGAAGGTGGGGCTGCTCGCATGGTTCGCGGGTTATGGCGTGGTGAGCTATGTCCTTGGGTTAGTTGTACTGCGATATCGGCGATTGGCGATTGTTTAGGGTTTTGTCATTCCGCAGGAGCGAGCATCGCATCGGCCTGTCATCCCGCAGGAGCGAGCAACGCATCGGACTGTCATCCCGCAGGAGCGATAGCGAGTGTCGGGATCTACTTTCGTGGCGCACGTGGTCGGGTATAATCGGCGCGATGGTAGATCCCGACACTCGCTCGCTTCGCTCGCTCCTGCGGGATGACGGTCGTTGCGCACGTAGAAGTCGTACTTAGCATTTTGCCTTTCTTCCGTCCTCGCAACACACAGCTCTGAATGTCGCAATCCGATCTCACCCTCGCGCTCGACCCGGCATCCGTGCAGCGCACGGTTCTCTCTAACGGACTCACGGTCCTCGTACGCCGCGACGCGTCAGCACCCGTCGTCGCCATCGTCACGTACGTCAAAGCCGG
>JBDUCR010000509.1:0-4260 GCA_040003345.1 bacterium | reverse complement strand
TCAGCTCGAAGCGCGGCCAGCGGTGCTCGAGTCCGAGATAGCGATAGGTGGGCATATGGCTCATCGTCAGCCCTCGATGCCCATCCACGAGACGCTCCATTTGAGCGTCGTGCGCAGCTTGTCGAGCGTTGGCACGACGAAAATCGCGTCGTCGTTGAGATGATACGAGCCGACACGGAGATTGCGCGGTGTCGCGAGGCGCAGTACAAAACTCGTCGCGGTGGGCGACGTCACGCTCACGAAGCCATCCATCAGTTGACCGGCTTTGCCACCGGCCGCGGCCGCAAGCACGCGCGTACCGACAATCTGCGCCGTGTACACCGGCGTGGATTGAAAGCCTGCGCTCGAGGTATCGACTCTGGTCTCGACGCCGGCGATGCCCTTCGGATCAGTGAAGAACTTCCAGACTGTGTTCTCGGCAACCGATGATCCCGCCGCAACGAACGGTTGCGTTTCTGGGCGCGCACTCCGTCGCTCGGCGAGTGATGGCGCGGCGACGAGAGCGCAATCAAGAATTTTCACGGAGGCGAGTACGATATCGCGCCCACGACGCCATGCGCCGTCGCCGACGATGCTGCGCGGATCCTGCCAGCGAATCAACGGCGCTTCAACGCGACGCACCGCGCCGCTCGGCTTGCATTCGCCCTCGCGCGTTTCGCTCGGCGCAAGGTCCGCATCGTCGACGTATGATGTCGTGAGGTAGTAGGTCATCGGTCCGCCCGCTGCTGCGCCGGAGACGGCAGGCACCGCGAGCGTAAGCGACTGCGAGAGGAGGAGATCGTGACCGAGGCAGTCGAGCGCGTAACCCGGTGTGACTGTCACTTCACTCGCCCCTTTCGTACCGCTGACGTTGAAGCCGACAGCGATGCCCCAATTGTGGAGCGAGCGATTGTGCAGCCACCGTAGCTGGCGATGAAAGTCGTACATCGCCGCGAGATCATCTGCCTCGAGCCGCTGGCCGTCGAAGAATGCCGGCCGCTCGAGTTCCGGTATGGAGACGGGGACGGTCATGGCGTTACTCCGAGCGGCGTGAGCACCGCCGTAATGAGGATGAGTGCATCGGTGCAGCCGATCGCGCTCTCGATGCCGACCCACGAGAACGTGAGCGCGTCGATCTGCGCCTTCATCGCGAAGATCGGAACGAATGCCGGCGGCTGTGCGGCGAAGGTGAGATGCAGCGTGAATGATGTCGGCGTGGCCGCGGTGACACCGACGAATGGCGCGACGAAACCCTTAGGCCACGTGGTCGATGTGGCGAGCGAGGCGAGATAGACTGGTGTCGTGGTGAAGCCCGCTGCGCTCGTATCCACCTGCGCGATGAGATCTGCAGTGCCGTTGTTCCACGTGAGCGCACCAGCGCGTGTGACGCCGGATGCGACGTGTGGTCGCACGAGCGCACGCACGTTGCGGCGGAACGAGTTGTCGGGGCCGGTGAGTAACCCGGCGCCGTTGCGCGTGAAACGGCCGAGGTGTACGGCGTCGTCGGAAACGTCGCACGTGCACGGCTGCTTCGCGTCGACGGGAACCCACATCAGCGTGGCGCGCGACGGAATGCGGTTGTAGTTGCAGTCGAGGGCCGGTGTCTCGCAGCCGACGAGTTGTCGCGCCTTGGTAATGACGAGATCGAACACGACGCCGCTTACGCTGGGCAGCGGTGCGGGAAGTGTAGTCGGCGCAACAAGGAAAACGGACGCGCCACGACACGTGTATGCGAGGCCGCGCTGCACAACCACTGAGCGCTTATCCGTACTGAGCGCAGTCGTGAGGCCGAACGCGATGCCCCATGTGTCATGGATGGTGCGGACGTGCAGCTCGAGCATGCGTGCTTCGTGCTCGACCGCATCGGCAAGATCGCGATGTGCAAGACGACTTCCTTCGAACCAGGAGATGCGCTGCGGAAGTGGGCGCGGCTTGGTATTCATGTCGTCGCGACCTCGATGACATGCGTCCCCGACGTCACGAGCCACGTCGGCGGCACGCAGAGATTGCCGCATGCGACGTCTCGGCCGTCGGCGGAGATGGTGAGGTCGATGACGTGATCGACGCCGCGTACCTGATCGACGACCTGCAGGATCTCGCTGCGATAGACGTCGCGACCAAAGGGCCAACCGCGACTCGCCGGTCCGCCGACCAACGGATCGAGAAAGCCGGCGAGCGCGTTCACGACATCCGTCTGCACGCGCGATGCATCGGCGCCGCTCGCTGCGCGGACACGTGCATTCACGCTGACAGTGATGTATTCCGGCCCGACGACCACGAGTCGCGTACACAACACGCGGCGACGATCGAGCCAGCGCCTCAACGCTCGAAGGAGCCCTGCTGACGGTGATGGTTTGCCGAGTGGAAGTTCCGGTACGACGACGACGGTGACAGTGCCCGACGCTTCGAGGCCGGGATAGTTGGGATCGAGCTCGGCCCATGCGCGCGCGCGGCGAACGCGCGTGCCAGGCACCTCGAGCGTGATGCGCTCGAAGTCCAGCAGCGTCGTGGCGCGATCGGGCTCGGGGAGATCGAGTACGGACGCACGCTCGAGCTGATCAAGCGTCGCACACGTACCCGTTGGGCAGAGACGCACCAGGCGTTCGTGCGACCAGAGTTCCGATGCGGCACGTGTTGCTGCTGCGCCGATGTCTTCTTCGTCCGCCCCGCCTTCGGATGGAAACGCGTTCGTGACAATCGCATTTCCAACGGTGACGAAGAGCGGATCAAGCAGCGCGTGATTGAGTGCAATGTCAGCGAGCGTCCACGAACGCGCCGCGGCGAGTGCGCCACCCGCCGCGGCGGTGCTCTCATATGATGCGAGAAGTGCCACGCCTTCGGGCGGAACGCGGCCGCGAACGCCGTCGCCGAAGCGAACCTCGCCCGTTGTTGGTGCGAGCGCGAAGCGGCGGTCGAGCGACTTGGCGGAATCGAGATCGATGCGTTGCGTCCACGCGAGCTGGCTCTGTGGTGATACGTCCGCCGGCTCGAGCGTCGAGAGCGCAATTCTGCCGCGCGATACCGGTGCGTCGGGCAGCACGGGATCCTGCTCTGGAAGTCCGGTGCCGTTGCCGAGACGCACGAGATCGAGTGTGATGTCGCCACTCGCGCCCGGTGACGGCGCGGTATAGTCGACGACGAGCAGCTCCGGCGCGTCGGCATCCGCGACACCGGCTTCGAGGCGCTGGATCACGCCAGCGCTGTCGACGTCGAGCGAAAAACGGGCACGCAAGCCTGGCGTAATGGCGCCGATCGGAACGACGCCAGCGGCGATCACATAGCGATCGAGCGCCGGCATCGCCTGCTCGGTGATGAGCGCATTCATCGTGAGTGCGAGCAGCACGGGCGCGCTGTCATACGCACCACGTGCGAGGCGGCACCGAATGTAGAAGCCAAGTGGCGGCGCTACGCCGACAACAGTGGCGACCATATCGCCGGGAACGCGGAGCGTCACCAGTCCATCGAGCGTGAGACTGCGCGTCTGATCATCGACGTCGCCAACGAGTGGATCGAGCACATGCCACCCGTCGGCGGCGAGATACTCCCACACCGTGCGCACCGAGTGATGCGGTGGCAGCATTGGGGTCGCGGACACGCCGGACGTAGACGGTGTTGGCGACGTTGCCGGATCCGCGCACCAGACGTCGGCTGGCGAACAACGCGGCTCGCACGGCCCCTGCGGTTGCACGCATTCCATCGCAATCTCTGCCGCTTCGTCGAGCAGGCGCTGCCGCTCGTCGCGCATCGCGCCGGCAAAGCGGAAGTGCAGACGCACCGGCACGTTCTTCGGCAGCGCGCGATCGAAGCCAAGCAGAAATGCGGGCGCCTTTGCGCTCACGTACGGCTGCGGCACAACTGGATTGTGGCCGAAGACCGACACTGGCAACAGCTCACGTGCCGCGCGCGTGCGATCGTGGTAGCGCTTGCCGTCGAAGCTTTCCACAACGACGAGCTTCGCCTCCACGAGCGACGCGTCGTCGATAGTGTGGAAAGGCAGTCGCACACCGGCGCCCGCATCGGCGACGAACACGGCGCCGCGCGGCACCATCAGTGATCCCGATCCGGCAGACAGCACCACACCGAGAACACACGATGCTGGCTGCGGCGCGCGTGGCGCGTAGCCGAGCAGCGCGAGGAACTTTCTGCGGTGCCGATCGGGAATGCGGTTGGCGCGATAGAGCAGCTCTTCGGTGAGATACGCGAACAGCTCGATGAGCGTGACGCCTGGATCGTGGATGTTGTGATCCGTCCATCCCGGCGCGAAGCGCGGAATGAGCGCGC
>JBDUCR010000305.1:0-42846 GCA_040003345.1 bacterium | reverse complement strand
TGCCGTGCGAGACCGCGACTTCCGTACTGCTGGTACTGCTGGTACTGCTGGTACTTCGACTTTCGTCGCTCCGATCAAGCGAAGAAAACACTGCACGTAGCGCTTGGCCGCCTCGTCGAGTGGCGGATACACTTCTGGTACGAAGCTGCGAGCGATGCCGTCGCTCATGACGGTACCGGTCAACATTACGGCCGCGGCCTCCACATCGGTGTCAGGATGTGCGAGACCTCTGTCCTTTAGACGTTCGAGGTAGGTCGTAATCGACTCATGGGCGACACGTCGTCCACGACACGCGAACTCGGCCGCCTCGGGTCGTTCCTCGAGCTCACCCATCGTGTGCACGAGCATCGGCCGCATCTCGCGGATTCGCTCGAGGCTCAGCGTGACAAATTCGAGTAGCTCTGCTTCGGGATCGACTGGATCCTCCGTCAGAAACGGAGGTGCCGCCTTCGCATGGTGTGGGCCGAGGACCGCTTCGAGCAGCGCCCCTTTCGAGCCGAAGGTGCGAAAGAGGGTGACTTCGTTGACTCCAGCCTCGATGGCGATGAGGCGAGTAGTCGCGCCACGAAAGCCGTGCTTGGCGTACACACGGGCGGCGGCTTCGAGAATGCGTTCACGTGAGATCATTGGAGCGAGGAGTCTAGTGCAAACACATGTGTATGCAAGTACCTACTTGCTTGCTGTAGCTACGCGCACGCCCGAATATACACCGAACCTACCTCAGCCGCAAAACAACCCGCCCGCGCGTCCGGTGCAACCACTTCAGCCGCCATTGAACCTTTCTGCCACCTTCCACCGAACTGTGACATCACCACGCGAACGCAACACGCATACACCTGATGCTCACTCTCCGTCTCGCTTCGCTCACCGTGGCGATGCTCGCCGCCCACGGTATAGCCATCAATTCCGCTCGGCCGTCACATACTCGTGGCGAGACGGGCCGGCCCGTCGTACTCGTGGTGCACGGGCGAGGGCAGTTTGGTCGCGACTCAGCGCAGATCAGGCGGGATGCGCTGCACGCACTCCAGAACGGAGCGAACGCGCTGATGGGCACGTCTCTTCTCGAGGAGAGCGACGTTCGGCTCGTGTGGTATGCGGACCTGCTGGACGCACGATCGCGCGGCAGTGCCCCGCTCTGCGCACATACCGATTCGCTCGAACAGGATGCGTCGCTCGCATCAGAGCCGAATGCCGTCAGCGTTCTCGCCGGCCTGCTCGGCGCACTCCTCGACGCTGCGTCCAGCGACTCGACGGATGACGAGACGCTCGACGCGCGACGACTTGGCGGCGATCTCCACTACCTGGCCGATCCAGCGACGCGATGCGCCGCACGACAGCGTGTCTCGAGCGCCCTACGCGACGCGGCGCGCGAAGGTCGCCCTGTGATTCTCGTCGCGCATAGCTTCGGCTCGTTCGTCGCGTGGGATCATCTGCGACTGCGCACCGCTCGTGGCGGAGTGAGTCTGCCAGAAGTGCATCGCTTCATCACGGTCGGATCACCACTCGGATCCACCGAGCTGCGACAGCTCGTCTTCGGCGAGGATTCTGTCGCGCTCACCTTGCCCACGGCGGTGGATGCGTGGACGAACGTGCTCGCTGCCGGCGATCCGTTCGCCTCGCGCATCACAGAGCGCGATTCGACAGGAGCGACAGTGAGGCGCTCCGCATCGATCCTTGACGTCTCGACGCAAGGCGACCAGGACGATCCGCATCTCCTCGTGAGCTATCTGCACGATACGACGACTGCGCGCGTCGTGCTCAGCGCGTGGTGCGACGCATACGTCAAACGTCCACGCGCTGCGGATGCGAGCTGCGCGTCGCTGACTGCCGCATCTCGCTCAGAGCCGTGAGAACGACCCTTCGCGTCAGAAGGTGACGTTGAAGTGCAGGTAATACCCCTTCGAGGGATTCGGCGGTGAGCTCGTACCGTTCGACGTCAGCTGCTCCTGATAGTCGAGCGCCAGCTGCGACCTCGGCGACAGATCGGTGAACACACCGGCGATCATCGTGTGATATGCGTTCGACGACGGCGGTGCGAGCGGGAAGCCCGACGTCTTCGCGGTGGGCTTGACGTAGTCGTAGCGCGCGACGAGACCGAACGGTGACGTGTCGTCGGACGACAAGTAGCGCATCGGGCGAGCGATGATGAAACCGGAGAGCAGTTGCGCGGTGACTCGCGAGACGGTGCGCGGCGTTGCCACCGTGTTGTCGCCGATGTCACCATCGTCGTGGCGCTGCGAGAACTCGGCGCCGAGTGTCAGGCGTGGTTCGCGCACCGCAGCAAAGACGCCTTCGCGACTGCGATCGAGCGCTTCACCGATTGGCGCGACCTGACCAGTGCCGCCGTTCACGAAAGAGCTTGCAACGGCACCCTTGTATCCCCATGCAGTGAGCGTGAGGCTCTTCCACAGTGGCGAGAGCTCGTGATTAGCCAGCGGTGTGAGTGAGACCCTCATGGCGAAGTCCTTGAAGCGATCTTTTTCGCGCGATGTGTAGCCCGGCCCATTCACGATTGTCGCGTAGATCTCTCCCACGTTGTGTGGCATGACGTAGCGTGCGGCGAGTCCCGCATCGGCGACAGAGAAAAAAAGCGCGCGTTCCACGGACGACTGGCTGAGATATCGCGGGAAGAACGAGTCGAGGTGCTCGATCACGACATTCTGAACAAGACCGATTCGAGCGCTCAAATCACCTCCTGCCGCAGAATTCGGCGCATCGAACTGGAGATACGCGTACTTCACACGAACGGTGTAGGCGTTAGGCGTGCCTTCCGTCGTGGGATACACATCAGTCGTGACGCGAATGCTGACGTGGTCACCGGCAGGCATGCGAAAGGTCAGGCTCGCGCGATCGATGACGAACGAATTGTCGATCTGGTTCGCGAATGCGGCACCGGCTACGGGAAGCTGATAGTTGTAGCTACCGAATATCTGGCCCGTGATGGACGGCGTCGTGGGGCCGGTGGTCGACACCGGATCTTGCGCACGCGCGGGGGTGGCGGCGGCCAGGATGAACGCCAGTGGTAGCAGAAGACGGGTCATGCGCGGAAGAACAGGATTGAGGGACTTTGGCGAGAGCATGGGCACGATCAGGGAATTCCACCGCCCATGTGCTCGACGCCCATGCTTCGGGACATCTCGAGCCACTCGCGCCGCGACATCACGAACGAAGTCGAATCACGATAGCGATCGAGCGCACGAAGGATCTCCGCGCGCTTGTTCGCTGGCGCAACAATGGGCGATGCGAGAATATCGGAGACGACGTCGTGCAGCGAGTGCAGGTTGTCGAAGATGATGGCAGCCTCGGGGTACCGCTCGCTGAACAGCGGCGCAATTGCTGCCGACATCGGCATCATCGAAGGGACGGCTGAGGAGTCTCCAAGCAACAAGAAGAACCGCGCGACCGTCGACTCGACAGCGATGTGCCGGCTCTGATAGTCCCCCGTGCGCAGCAAGGCGTCGTACAACCCCATCTGCAGCCAGTGATACGACCAGATGAGTCGATTGAAGCGCGGAGCCGCACGCCGAAACGCCAGGGAGTACGGTTGCCCTTCCATCAGCACCATCGATTTCGGAGCATCGCTCAGCGCAAGGTCGACACGCGAACGATAGTAGTGAAGCGCATCACGGATACGCCGATCGCGCATGGCGGGAGATACGCGCTGATCGGAGATGATGTCGTAGAGCTGCCGGTGCAACGCGTGCGTCCATTCGAAGGTCGCGATTGCCTCCGGCACGACGACTCCATACCTGGGCGCGATGGCATGTTCGTCGAGCGGGACTGACGGCGGCTGTTTGAGCAGATGCGTCGTGATGAACGCGTAGATCGGCCCCTCCAACCGGGCAGCCGCATCATCCGGATGGCGCAGGAGTGTCTCTGAGAGAATCGCGTGGCCATAATCGAACGCATTGAAGAGATGATCGGCCGACGCGTACTCGCGACGAAATGCCCAGTTGTCGGAAGCGCGGAGATAGCTCTGCTCGTACGGCTGCGAATGCGAGCAACTCAGCGAGGCGCCGATCGCGAGTAGCATGAGCGATCGACGCGGGATCATCGCGGACCTCGGTGGGGAAAGAGTCGTGGCGTGGCGACACCGTAACCAATGCCGACCGTGGCCGAGTTCGAGCGCAGCAATCCGACGAAGTGGCGTCCCGCGCCGATCTCGAGTACGAGTTGCGGCGTCACCTGATGTCGAAGGCCGATCTCCGCACTCACATCCGTGCGTGCGAACAACCCCGCGAACCGCTCGGCCACCACGTCCGCGGTCAGCAGAGTGGACGAGAGCGCGAATGCGTGGTCGATGCCAGCGCCGGCGAGCCAGCGCATGCCGACCGTCCGCAGTGGATCGAATGGCTGTTCCTCTTCTCGCGTCTCCGCGCGGGCCAGGCACTGCGCTGCCATCGCGGCAACTCCGTCCGCCGCGGGCACGCGATCGCAGGGCGGGTCGAAGGGAATGACATTCGGCGCGCATTCTTCCGGAGGCGGCACGTTGATTGGTCGAGGCAACGCGCAGACAGAGACCTTCGAGCTATAGGTCCCGTAGGCGACGTTCGCGTGCACGCGCATCTGCGCGAATGTCTTCGTCGCGATGCCCTTGATGGTATACGAGCCGATTGGCGCGGAAAGTCCGCCCACGGGCGCGATCCATTCGCCGGAGAGCGCGAAGGCGGGGCGCGCGGCGTTCTCGAGGCCGAATGCGTGCAAGGCGCCAATTGCAATGCCGCCGATTCCGCTCTTGCGAGGCGAGTCTGGAGCGTTGACAGCGATGTACGGTACGCGAATCTCGACGTCGGTGAATGGCGCGATACCGTAGGCCATTTTGGGCTCGACGCGCCAACGCTGCACGCCGCTCTCGAGTTTCTCGAAGCGCAGCGGTGCAAGCTGCAGCTCGAGCTCATACCGCGGCGTCGGGCTCGCGTCCTCGATGCGTGAGGGGCGACCGGCGTCGCGATTGTAGTAGTCGCTCTGTGCGCGAGCGATCGTGCTGGTGAAGCCGAGGAGCGTGACGATCAGTGTGAGTGTGCGAGCCATGCGCCAACATTGGTCGATGGCGCGATGGCTCACAACCGGTATTCCACGCGAGCTGCGCTACCGCTTCGCCACACTCGTCCGTGCGCGGAGGCGCAACGCGGCGTCGATGTCCTGCGCTGAGGTCTGACGCGGGAACTTGATGTCGCGCTCTCCGACTCGAGTGGGCACCTGCACTCGAGTGACCTCTCCATCGGTGCCGATCTCCACGAGTGCCTGTGCGATGTCGTTCTCGTGCTGATGAACAGTGATGACGAGCGTCCAGATTCCTGCGTTGTCCCACTGTTTCCTGAGCGCGAATGCCCCCTCGCGCGACGTCGGAGTGAACTGCAGTGACACGGTGCGACGCTCGCCGTTGACGAGTCCCTCAGCAGTTCCAGTCACGGGAACGGACACTGGCGTGCCGTGATGGAATGCGTGCACGACGAGGTACGCATCCCTCGTCGTCGCGTCGTACGGATTCACGGGCGTCTCGATCGAGATCCAGGGCGGCCCGGCGACGGCGGTGGTGCGTGCGCTTACAGGACGATGCGCGACGAGCATCGCAGTTGTGCCAAGAAGCATTCCAGCTGCGACGGCGCGAGTTGAGGAGCGAGTGCTGATCATGACGGCCTCCGTTCGTGTGTACGGATAGGATGCCACGTGCGCTCGAGTTGCTTAGTGTTGCTTAGCGTCGAGGCTGTTCAGTTAAACGATGTCATCCCGCAGGAGCGAACGAAGTGAGCGAGTGTCGGGATGACAATGGTTATAAGTTGAACATTATTGTGCTTAGGGTTGCTTACGGCCCCTTGAGCGACAGCTTGCTCGTGCGCAGCTGAATCGTGCCTTTGAAACTACGCACGACAATGTGCGCGCCACCCATTCCGCTCGACGTCTGCAGCGTCATGCCGCGACCTTCACGCCCCGTCGCGGGACGCGTGCGCGTCCACTGATTGTCGATCGCGCCAGTGATCGTCGAGGCATCGACGTCAGCATCCGACTTGAGTGACAATTGAATATCGATGGGACCACTGTGCGTCTCCAGCTCCACGGACGCGTTGCGCGTAAGCACCGACGCGAACGAGAGTGTGCCCGTCGTCGATTCGAGTTTCGCCCGCTCCACGTCACCACCATTCGTGCGGATCGTTCCACTGATCGTCGATGCACCGATGTCCCCGCCGCCATGCAACGTGATGTCGCCCGTCGCGGTCTTGGCCCGCAACCATTCAGGTGAACCGTCGATGATCACGTTGCCATCCATGCTCTCAGCGCGCACTTCCTTGGGATTTCCATGCACGGTGATCGACCCGCCAACAACGTTCAGGTCGAGACCTCCGGTCACGCCGGTGACGTCCATATCGGCGCTGCCGGTCTTGAGCCAAACGCGGGCAGCGCGTGGAACATGAAGCACGAGCGTCCCCTCGCGTCCGGACTGCTCAGTTGGCGATTCGACGAACATCTTCAACCCCTTCGCGTGTTCGTCCGGCGCACCGGCGTACAGTTGCGCCTTCACGCCGGTCGGAACGACGCCGCTCAGCTCTACGCTATCGCGGTCCCATCCCACGACGCGAATATCGCCCACTGCGGCGAAGAGCTTGAGCGACACCGTCGACGTCGTCGCGTGACCTAAGAGCACCTTCTGCTGCGCGTGCGCAGACGCGAACGGAGCCGCGCTTGCAAGCGCGACGGCGACTGCGAGGAGCGGGACAGCTCTCATGTGCGCGGGGCGAGCTCCGTCGCCCGACGAAGAAGGTCGATCTTCCGCTCGTAGTTCGAGGCGAACAGCGCCGCGAGCGCGTGATTGGCAGGATCGCGCGCCAATGCCTCGCGCGCTTCGGCAATCGCCGAGTCGGCGATGCGCACGCTGCGCTCCACCGTTGCGATCGTGGATGGTGCGAGCGAATCTCGCCGCTCGTCGAGCGTGCGTTGCAGTGCGTCAACACTGCGCGTGAACCCATGCTCGGCCGATGCGAGACGTGCCGGCAGTTCGGCGGGCGTCGGCTGCACCGGCGTCGAGGTCGTCGTGGGAGCCGACGCAGTTTCGGAGCGTGTCGTCGCATCCGAGTTGGTTCCGCGCAGCACGAGCGCCGTGAGTGCGGAGGAGGCCGCGGCGATGACAACCGCCGCAGCGGCAAGATGTCGAATCGGCCACGCGCGCGAACGTCTGCGGATCGCGTCACGTGGCTCGAGGTCCTTTCGGATGTCCTGCCACAGACCTTCAGGCGGCGCGATCTCCTGCGGCAACGCCGCGGTGCTCGCGGCAAGTGCAGAGATCGCCGACAGGCGCGACGCGCACTGCTCGCATGTACGCAGATGCGCGCGTGCGGACTCCTCAGCTGCAGGTGCCAGTGCGCTATCCGCAAGATCGCAGAGGCGTTCGAAGGAAAGATGATCCGTCATAAGCTCAGTGTCCTGATGAGTAGCTGTCGCGCGCGATGGAGTTGAGCGCGGAGCGTTCCCGCTGCGAGTCCGGTCATGCGCGCAATCTCTTCGTGCGAGTACCCTTCGACATCGTGCAGCACGAACGCGCGCCGGACGCCTGGAGGCAGCGCCGCGACTGCACGCTCCAGGTCGATCGCCGTGGCGACATCCATCGGTGGCGTCGCACCCGCAGCGACGGCGCCCGCGTCGTCCGTGTCATCGTCCGCCAGCGCGACGCGAGCGGTGCGGCGGCGCTCCGTACGACGCTGCATGAGCATCGCATTCACGGCGATGCGATGCAGCCACGTGGTGATATTCGCTTCGCCCCGAAACTCCGGCAGCGCTTCCCATGCCCGAACGAAGACGTCCTGCGTTAGCTCACGCGCCTTGGCGCTATCTGCGGTGAGGCGAAGGCAGAGCGCGTAGACGCGTCCCGCATGTGCCTTGTACAGCTCCTCGAATGCGTCGACGTCACCTCGCTGCGCCCGAGTGGTGCTCGAGGCATCGCGGCTGATGCTCGCGTCCGCCGAGGAACGCGCCAACATGAAGGGAAGGACGGTGGCCATGCGTTCTGTCTGATGCCGGCCGGGCTCGGATTGCTTATGGGGAGAAGCTAGCCCGCTTCGGCGCGTTGCGCCTCCGCTATTCCGCCCGCATCGGCGGCTCCGCCGCCTCGCTCTTCCGCTGTCCGCCCGCATCGGCGCTCTGCGCCTCGCTTTTCCGCTAAAGCGGTAAGCGGAAGAGCGCCGCGCAACGCGCGGTCGCGGGCGGAAGAGCGAGCGCCGTAGGCGCGATGCGGGCGGAAGAGCGAGCCGACAGGCGAGCGGGCGGAATAGCCTCTAACTTCCACGCATGGCACTCTACCCTCCGGGGCCGCGCTCAGTAGTACCCGGCCGTTTCGCATTGTCCGTCACAATGCGCCCGCTCGAGTTTCTGCCCGGACTCGCGCGCGAGTACGGCGACGTCGCCGTCTTTCACATCGGGAAGCAGCCCGTCGCGCTCATCAGCAGCCCCGATCTCATTCGCGACATCCTCGTCACGCACGGCAAGCAGTTCCACAAAGGACGCGGCCTCGAGCGCGCCAAAATCCTGCTCGGCAACGGACTCCTCACCAGCGAGGATGATTTTCATCTTCGCCAGCGACGACTCGCACAGCCGGCTTTCCACAGGGCGCGCGTCGCGGCATACGGAGCGACGATGGCCGAGTATGCCGAACGCCGGAGTGCGGAGTGGCGTGACGGCGAAACGCTCGATATCTCGCGCGAAATGGCGGCGTACACACTCGCTGTCGTTGGCAAGACACTGTTCGACGCCGACATCGAAGGTGAAGCGCACGAGATCGGCGAAGCGTTGAGCGCAGCAATCGTCGCCTTCAACTTCAGTGTACTTCCCTTCGGCGATTTCTTGCTGAGCCTGCCCTTGCCCGCGGTGCGACGGTTCCGCCGCGGACGCGATCGGCTCGACGCGACGATCTACCGCATGATCGCCGAGCGTCGCAAATCGGGCGAAGATCGCGGCGATCTGCTCTCGATGCTGCTGCTCGCGCATGATACCGAAGGCGACGGCAGCGGCATGACCGACCTCGCGCTGCGCGACGAGGCCATGACCCTGCTGCTCGCCGGGCACGAGACAACGGCCAATCTGCTCACATGGAGTTTCTATCTCCTCTCGCAATATCCCGAGGCAGAAGCCCGTTTACACGCCGAGGTCGATGCGCTCGGCAGCGCGCCGCTCGGCGCCGATGACGTGGCACGACTGCCTTACACGCGAGCGGTGATGGCTGAGTCGATGCGCCTGTTTCCTCCCGCGTGGATCGTCGGGCGTCGCACGTTGGACGAGTACCAGATCGGCGAGTACACATTGCCGGCGCGCGCGTACGTGCTGATGAGCCAGTGGATCGTGCACCGCGATCCACGGTGGTGGGACGACGCCGAGGTGTTTCGTCCTGAGCGGTGGCTACCGGGCGGAAGCGCGCTCGATCCGACGCGCCCGAAGTTTTCCTACTTTCCGTTCGCTGCGGGAACGCGCGTCTGCATCGGTGAGCAGTTCGCATGGATGGAAGGAATGCTCGCGCTCGCGACCTTCGCGCGGAAATGGAAACTTCGACTCGTCGAGGGACACCGCGTAGTACCGCAGCCGATCGTGACACTGCGCTCACGATACGGCATGCGGATGGTCACGCACGCACGCCGATCGGCGACGTCGTGAACTGTCGGCAGAGATCGGCGGGATCGTCGTAGATCGCAATCGCACCGCTGAGCGCTTCATCGGACCACCAGCCGCCACAGCGCAACGCGATGGCCGGCATGCGCGCGCGGCTCGCCGCCTCGATGTCGTACGGTGTGTCGCCGATCATGACGCCTTGCCATGGAAAGTCGCCGGCCTTTCGCAGCGCGGCGTGAATGATGTCCGCGTCTGGCTTCGATCGGGTCGCGTCACCGGACGATGCGCCCGTCTCGATGAGATCGGCGACGCCCGCCTGTTCGAGGAGGGCTGTCACTTCGTCTGGGTCGGCAGACGTGGCAATGACCAGCTTGAGCCCTTCGTTCCGCAGCATCACGAGGAGATCACGCGCGCCGTTCGTGGGCCGCAGCGTTGGAAGCTCGCGTCCAAACAGCGTTGCGCGCGACTCCGCGATGCGCGTGGCCTCGCCGCTCTCCGAATGAAGGCCGGTGAGAATCGGAAGCAGCTTGTCGCCGCCCATGCCGATGAGCGCGCGCACTTTCTCGAAGGCAACGACATAGCCGTGCTCTGCCAGAGCGGCGACCCAGGCGCGTGTATGCGCGTCGTTGCTGTCGATGAGCGTGCCGTCGATATCGAGGAGGACGGTCTGCAGCGCGTCCCCCGGCGGATGGAGTGAAGAAGTCATCATCGCTCCGTGGTCAAGGACAGTGCCGTCGCTTCGCCGAAGCCGGTATCCTCCGCCCTGCGGTGCGCCGAATAGCTTTCGCGACCATGACCGAGTCTGATCCTGCGCTGTTCACACCAAACAACCGCCGTGCCGAGCTGTTCGTGGCGACGCTGTGGATTGCTGCCGTCGTCGCGGCCACGGTGCAGCAGGGCGTGACGCATCACAACAACAATTTCCTGATCTTCCGAGCCGCCTCGTTGCATCTCCTGCACGGCCAGGATCTTTACGCCGCCTATCCTGCGCTGCACTTCGACTTCTACAAGTACAGCCCGACGTTTGCGCTGTTGTTCCTCCCCTTCGCGTTGTTGCCGTTTGCGATCTCGATGCTGCTCTGGAATGCGCTGAACGCGGGCGTGCTCTATTACGCACTCGGTCGAGTGCTGCCGCGCCGAGCGGTGACGATAGCGCGGGGCATCGCCTTTCTCGACATGCTCGGCTCACTGCAGAATGTGCAGAGCAATGCGCTCGTGGCGGGTCTCATCGTTCTGACCTTCATCGCTTACGAGCAGGACCGCTCGATATTGGGCAGCTTCTTCGCTGGTGTCGGCGCAATGATCAAGGTTTTTCCGCTCGCTGGTGTAAGCTTCGCGATCTTTCACCGGCGGAAGCTGCGCGTCGCCATTGCGGTGGTGCTGAGCATGGTTGCGCTGCTGATTCTGCCGCTTGTCGTGACGACGTGGGGAACGCTGACGGCGCAGTACGCGTCATGGCACGCCATCGAATCGAAGGATGCGCTCGACCGCGGATTCACCGTCATGCAGATGGTCGAGCTGCTGTTGCGCCGGCAGTGGCCGAACTGGCCGCAGCAGGTGGCCGGCACGCTCGTGCTCGTGGCGCCCGTGCTGGTGCGCCGGCATCGATGGAAGGAGTGGTCATTCCGGCTGACGTATCTCTGCTCGGTCCTGGTGTTCTGTGTGATCTTCAATCACCAGTCGGAGAGCCCGACGTTCGTGATTGCAGTAGCAGGAGCGGCGATATGGTTTGCTGCGCTCGCTCGGCCGACGACGTGGGAGTGGGCGCTGTTCGTGTTCTTTGTGGTGTGCACGATCCTGGCGTCGTCGGACGCGATGCCGCGCGCAGTTCAGGCTGCGCTGTTCGACCGATATCACTTCAAGACGGTGCCGTGCATTCTCTTGTGGATCGAGCTGCAGCGTCGGCTATGGGCTCGGAGTGAATTGGCTGCCGTACGCGAAACTCACCAGACGGATATCGCCTCGGGTGAGTCGCTCACGAACGCCGGCTGAGCAGAGCGCTGCAACTTCGCGCGCTCGTTCGTGCCGGTAGGGATCCTGCGCAGCGAGAATGGGATCATCGTAGCCGGGATGCAGCATGATCTCCGTTGGCGTCGCCGGCAGACGCTCGAGCATCCGAAGCAGGCGGTATTCGATATCAGTTGCGCTCTGGAGCGCGATGCCGCGAAAGTTCGGCGAGCGCGCGAGCAGGTCACGCTCCGCGGTGCCCAACGTGCGCGATGCTGCGCTCCATGCTGCGTGCAGCGTGAGCATCTTCGCGCTTGCGATTGGATCGGCGAGCGTTGGACGGTCGAGCGGTCGGCGAACAATGTGCACGCGGGCCGAGAGGGCGCTGGCCAGCACGGCGGGAAGAATTCCGGGCAGCGCGTGCGTGTGCCGGTGGCTGTCGACGTGCGTGATGGAAATGCCTTCTGCGGCCAGTGCGGCGAGTTGAGCGTCGCATTCACGCCGGACGTCGCCTGCGCTGATTCGTCCGAGGAAAGCACGTCTCGCAAGCTCGGTGAGCGGGTAGAACTCTCCGGTGCGCGAATCCGCGAGCGTTGGGACGGCCGCGATGGGTTTGCCAGTCAGCAGGTTGAGATGCAGTCCGACGCCGAGTTTCGGCGCTCGCTCGCGCACGAGCGCGGCGGCTTCGTGGAAAGCCGGGGTGTTTACCATCATCGAGGCCGAGGAGAGCGTGCCGGCTTCGTGACATTCGATGATGCCGCGGTTGACGCCTGGCGCGAAGCCCAGGTCGTCGGAGTTGATGATCAGTTCGCGCGGAGGACGCATGCGCGAAAGTTATGGTGACGCGCGGCTGGCATCCTCCGCCGACCGACGCCTGCCGCTGACTTCGGAAGTGCGGTTAGCGCGTGGTGAAGAGTTCCGCCGTGCGCGATGGAATTCCGTGTGGTGGGGTGTGCACGCCCGCGCCCCATTGATCTTCCACTGGGAAGATGAAGCGCTTGTTCGCGGCGGAGTACTGGCCGCGCCATGCGTTCATTCGCACTTGCCAGATGTCGGCGAACATGCGCTGGCTGTCGCGCGCGAAGCGCACCGTGGTGGGCTCGTCGTCGTAGCGGAAGTTGACTGCGGTCTGTTTGATCGAGAGGCCGTGTTGCTGTGCGACGTACAGGCACTCGATGTCGAAGCCGAATCCGGGGATGGTAGTGCGCGAGAAGCAGAGGTCGGCGGCGGCGGCGGTGAAGCCCTTGAGACCGGCCTGGGTGTCGAGAATGCCGGGGAGGAGGAACATCTGCACGATCTTGTTGAAGCCGCGGCTCATGAGGTGCCGGGTGTACAGATAATGGAAAAAGCTCGGGCTCATGAGGTATCGCGACTCGGGCAGCACTCGGCAGGCAATGGCGACGTCCGATCCCTTGTCGAGCTCCCGCACGATCTTGTGTACTTCGTCGAGCGGATAGGCGAGGTCGACGTCGGTGAAGACGCGATGGCGTCCGCGCGCGGCGAGCATGCCGCGGGTGACGGAGAATCCTTTGCCGCGATTCTGCGCGTTGCGGAGGAGGCGAGCGTAGCCTCGCTGGCGGGTGAAGTCCTCGAGGATGAGCTGGGTCTCGACTTCTGTCGAGTGGTCGTCGACGAACAGGACTTCGACCGTGCCTGGGTATCGCGTCGCGAAGGCGTCCACGGCGTTGAGGGTCGCCGGCAACTGATCCGCCGCGTTGTAGACGGGGATGATGAGGGACAGCGCTGGTGCGTCGGTACTCAGAGCAACCATCACGTAGAAACCTCGATTAACAGATGAAGACGCTTGGCGTCTTACTAACGGTCAACGTCCTCGTCGAACCATACGTAGAGTGGGAGCGACCCGCTCTACGGTTGCGGCGTGGGGCGAATACACGTCGCGAGTTAAATGACCGGGCACCGGATGTTCTGCCACTACGTTTCGAACGGTGGCCGAGATTCGGGGCGTAGTCGTCGTGTAAATGATTTCGCGCGAAATGTAATGACTCCGGGCGTGTGGACGCTACGCCGGCTTTGAGTCGCGTCCATATGTTTATTGGACTGTAGGCGCCGAGAAGGGTAACGGCGCCGATTGCGACTTTATTCGTCGCGTCGGCCGGTGCGCCGCTCGAGCACGACCTCGCCTTTCATCACCATGTACTTGATCAGGCGACCTGCCGAGTCCGGGAACGCCTTCTGACGATCGCGAAATCGATCATTCGAGACGATGGCCGCGTCGAGCTCGCGCGCGAAGGCCAGAATGAAATAATCAGCGTCCGTTCCGGCGGGAGCCTGACGAATTTCGCCGGACTCGACCATGTGCTCATAGTTCGCACGATTGTCGATCTGATGACGTAGCGCCGCGTCCGCCAGCACGAGCGGTTCGTAGCCTTCCTCGCGCAGCTTGTTGCAGACGGCCACGATGTTGGACAGGCGTGCGCGCTCGCCCACGCTCGAATGCGCGACGTTTGAACCGTCGACCAGAACGGTCGTCCTCGCGGTCCGCCTGACTGTGTTGTCCTCGCCTGGCATTATCGACGAATCCATCCAACCTCCTCGAGACCGAAGGCCGCTCTGCGCCGCGAAACGAAAGGCGCCCGGCCGCAGTGACCGGGCGCCAATTCAATTTCCAAGCCGGACTGAGCTCCGGATGATCAGGGCTTCTTCATTCCAGTGTCCGCCGCCGGCATCGCGCTCATCTTCGACTGCAGCTCCTTCGCTTTGTCGAGATGCTTCTGGATCGTGGGTGTGGCTTTCTGGATCATTGCTTTGAGATCGGCGTTCTGCGCGTTGTTCGCCGCGTCCTGGGCAAAGCGCAGCACCTTCTCGTGGCCGGCAACCGCGTGGTCGACGTAGAACTTGTCCCACGACGCGCCCTTTGCCATGGATTTCAGACTGTCTCCGACTGCCATCTCAGCCGCGTCGTCTGGGTCGTTCGCCGGCTTGTCGGCTGTGATGCTGGCTTTCTTTGCCAGCGCCATTCCTTCGGCGCGAAGCGCGTGATGATCCTTCATCATCATTCGGCCGAACTCCTTGACGCCAGCGGACGAGCCTTTTGACACGGCCAGTGAGCCGGCAGTGCTGTCGCCGACGTTATCGGCGTCGAGCTTTCCGAGAATGGTAGCGTCGGTCATCGCGGGCGCAGCAGGTGGCGGCGCTGGCGTGGGCGTGGTGGACGCCGCCGCTGCGGCGATGGAGTCGGCCTTCTTGGCACTGTCTTCGGTCTTGTCCCCTTTAGCGCATCCGGAGATGAGCGCGGCAGCGCAAAGGGCGACATACGGGGTGCGGCGCAAAACACGGCGTAGCATGGGGCCTCCAGACGGTTGTACGGATATCAGCGAAACCGAGGCTGCGGGTGCAACAACCATGCGCCCACGACGTCAGCAGCCGAGCTCGTATCAATCGAACCCGGCTGGCCGCAGCTGGCTAACACTCGCGTTCTCCCCACCGCGGAACGTGGTCCGCATCTCGCCTTACGAGAGGTATGGTCGCGGATGGTGTACGACGCTGATGCCTCGCAGAACGCGAATGATCGCTTCGCTACTCACTCTGGGCGCTCTCGCGGCGTGCGGCGACGGTTCGCGTGCGTCGGTTGCCCAGTTTTCTGCAGGCATCGCGGAGTTCGCTGCAGCGGCGTCGGGTCAGAAAGCGATTCTCGCCGACCAGGTCAAGAGTGGATACCTCGGCTTTGACACCGGCACGTACCCCGGCGACAAGGCCATGCTCGCATGGCGGACCGGCGGTGCACCGTATGAGTGGACGGGCTATTACCTGCCCAGCCCATGCCATCCTGACGAAGGGTGGTCAGGAAAGCGCGAGGCGCTCACCTCGATGGGTTATGGCCTCGCCGTGATATACGTCGGCCAGCAGACGTGGGGACGCATGCCCGGCGCGCCGCATCTCGCACCCGTGCAGGTGAGCAGACGCGTAAAGCAGCACGTCGGTCGCGGCGACAACCGTCACACGGTGTGGAGGACGATTGTGCGCACGGTGATGCGTCGCGCGCCTGCACCCGCGCCCGACGCGACCTGCAACGCGGACTTCGTGAGCGCCGCGCGCGGTGTGCGCGACGGAGCGGATGCCGTCGCGCGCACAGCGCAGGACGGCTTTGCGAAGGGAACGACTGTGTTCCTGGATCTCGAGCGCATGGACGTGTTGCCGCAAGTCATGCGGGACTACTACAAAGCGTGGGTGCGCACGGTGCTCGCGGACGGTCGTTATCGGCCGGGCATCTACGTGCACACGTTCAACGCGAACATCGTCTACTCGGACGTGAAGTCGATGTACGCGGCGGCGGGCATCACGACGGAGCCACCATTCTGGGTGGCGAAGTCCGCTGGTTTCGACATCACCAAACTACCGAGCGAAGTGGGGCACGCATTCGCCGCGGTATGGCAAGGGGTGCTGGATGTCGAGCAGACGTGGAACGGGCACAAAATTCCGATCGACGTGAACGTGTCGGCAACGAAGTCACCGTCGGCGAATGTGATTCGGCCGACGGGGCCACGATTGGGAAATTAGTCCTTCCACTCTGCTTCGAGTGCGCGAGGCACAGATCGTCGGCTCGCTTTCCGCGCTCAGGATGACAGTGCGATCTTCTTGAGCGTCTCGAGATTCGCGCGAGCACCGGCACTCGGAATTGCGCCCGCCGCTGCAGCGTGAACGAGCTTGTCGTCGCGATGATACAGATCGTTGCCGAAGTTGAGCTCACCGTCGCGCACGAAGGCAGTTCCATACGTGATGTACACGGGGATTTTCTTCGGCAGCTTGATCGTACTGTTGTCCTTACCGCTCGTCATCGCCGAATCCACTCGGCCAGCATCCCAGCCGAGCACCCATTGCGCGAGCTCTGACGGCTTCTCGACGCGGATGCAGCCGTGACTGAAGGCGCGCACGTCCTTGTTGAACAGCTCGTGATTCGGCGTGTCGTGCAGGTAGATGTTGTAGTCGTTCGGAAAGAGAAACTTCACGAAGCCGAGCGCGTTCTTTCCACCGGGTTTCTGCCGGATGCGACGCGCACCGCCGTCGGTGTAGTACTCCATGTTCTCGCGATCGAGGTAGCCGGGGTCGGACGCGATCTTCGGCTCGACCTCCTTGCGCTGAATATCCGGCGTCACGTTCCAATACGGCCGGAACACAACGAACTCCATCGAGTCGCTGAATACGGGCGTGGCTTTGTCCTCGAAGCCCTGCCCGACGATGACCTTCATCTCGAGCGCTTTTTCTCCACTGTCGTATGCGACGAGCTGAAATGCAGGCACGTTCACGTAGACGTAGCGACTGCCGAGCTCCCGGGGCATCCATCGATATCGTTCGAGATTCGCTGCGATCTGCCCGAGACGATATGCCGCGGGCACGTTGAGCGAGGCTACTGTCTCGGGACTGAGCGTCTTGTCGACGGTGATGGCATGCCGTGCCTGAAAGCGGCCGATCGCTGCTGCGAGCGCAGCGTCGTACACGCCGGCAGACGATTTGCTTGTCGCGACGGGTCTGGCGCTATCGGCCGGCGCAGACGCAGCTGAGTCAACTGCGAGACCTTCCATCGCGAGCCGCGAGCGCAACGCAGCGAGGCGCTCGGGGGAATCGGACTGTCCGGCGCGCAGTGTCTTTCCCGACGGAACATGGGGCCAGTCGCCTTTCGCGACGATGTCGCGATAATGAGCCAGCTCCTTCTGCAGTGCCGCGTACTCCGCATCAGGGGGCCGCATTTCAGCGATACCGCGCGCGAGTGTGTCACCCAGCGAGTGGACGAGCGCGCTGTCGACGTCTTCGTCGGTGGGATCGATGTGCCAGGACTGTCCGACTGACTTTGGTGAGATCTGTCCAGTGAGAAGATCTTCTCCGAGCGCCGCATAGACAGCCGACAGAAGCACATCGGCGTTCACGAGCTGTTCGGCGGTCGGCTTGGGTTGCTTTACGGCGACGAGCGCATTGGACAGCTCTGTGATCGGATAGGCATCGACGCGCAGGGCGTCGTCACTGATGCTGAGCACTGCGTTGGTGAGAGCACCGGCGCGGTCTTTCGCGAGACCATCGGTCGTAAGCCAGAGGGGGGTCTCACCGAAGCTCTTGTAGAGTGCCTGCGTGTGGTGCCACGCCACTTCGCCCACACCATCGGGGGCTTTTGCGGCGAGACGTGCCGTGATGGCGGACTTGAGATCGGCGATCGGCACTCCCTGCACGCTCGTCAGCGTGGCAGGTGCCCAGACGGCGACGTGGCGATGAAAGCGCGTTACGCGCCGAGCTGCCGCCTTTCCTTCCTTGGCGCAGGCGCCGAGGGTGGCGGTTGCCGTCAGCAGCAGCATGGAGCGGCGGACGAACACCGCCATTGCACGAGAAGTCATTGCAGAATTTGGGAGAGCGTGAGGAGTCATGTCACGTGGAGCGGCTCGTCGACTACAAGGGCGAAAGTTGCGCCACACGGCGAGATTGCCCAGCACGCTTCATGCGTCTGGCCGCGCGGCCTTCTACCCTTCAATTTCCCGCTCCTCTTTTGAACTCTCGCTCCCCCGATCGTCGAACGTGACATTCTCTCCGCGAGTGTGGTTACCGTGGAAGCGATGGTCCCTCGCCCGCCAGTTGCCGCTGCTGACTGCCGCGATCGTCGTACTGGTGATGACGTTGTCACTCACCCTGACGTACGACTCGTTGCGGCAGGGGCGATCGGATGCGCTGCACGCGCGCATCAACGCTCTCTTGCGCGTGCTGGCACAGGGCAGCGAGGCGAACACCAAGGCTCGCGTCGCCACGCTCAGAGTTCTGGCGAACGACAGCGTTCTGCTTCACGCGCTTGCTACACGCGATCAACCGCGGACACCGCTGGTCGATTCGCTGGTGAGCGCTTCGCTGGGCAAGTTCTCGATCGCCACCGATTCCGGGCTACCGATCGAGCTGTGGACGACTGACGGCCGACGTGTGGCACATATCGGCAATGACGTTCGCGGCGACTCGATCGCGGCACTGCCGCCCGAGCTGCGCTCTCGCCGAGGCACCCGCGTGTCCCAGGTACCGAGCGAGCCGATGGGCGCCGATACGGTGCAATTCGGCGCGTTGTATCCGTCATCCGGGCGCGTCTACTTCTGGATCATCGTGCCGTTGCTCGAAGACGGCCGCCGCATGGGTTATGTCGCGCAGCAGCGACGTCTGTCGCCCAATCCGGTAGTTCTTCGGACGGTGAACGATCTCTCGGGCGAGCAGTTCAGCGTGAACATTCGTAACATCCGCGACGGATTCTCGTCCACGCTCGAGGGGCGTCCGCTGCCGGCAACAATAAGGCGCGACACGACGTCGAGCGGCTTCGTGACGACCCGCGTCGATGGGCGGCGCTTCATCGGTGCAGAGGTGGTGGTGAAGGGCACGCAGCTCATGTTCACGACGGAGGCGCCGGAAAGCAGCATTGTCGCCGAGCCGCGCGCGACGATCAGGCGGCTCGCCGCGTTCAGCTTTTTGCTCCTCGTGGGCGGCGTGTCGCTGGTGTGGGCGCTGAGTCGTCAGATCACGCGTCCACTCGTCGATCTCACGACGGCGGCGGAGGCGATCGCGAATGGAGAGTACAGCCGTCGCGTCGACAGCCTCGGTGTTGCGCCCAACGAGGTGGAGCGACTTGGCGCCAGCTTCAATCGCATGGCGAGCGAGGTGAAGAAATCGCAGGATCTGCTGGCGTCGCAAGTGGAGGAGGCGCAGGCGACATCGGAAGAGCTGGAGCAGACGAATTTGCAGCTGCAGCAGGCGTCAATTGCGGCGGACGAGGCGCGTGACGCCGCGCTGCATGCGAACCAGGCGAAGAGCGATTTCCTCGCGGTGATGAGTCACGAACTGCGCACGCCGCTGAACGCGATCGGCGGCTACGCGGAGATTCTGCAGCTTGGCATCTATGGCGCCGTGAGTGCGGGGCAGCTCGAGGCGCTGCGTCGTATCACGCGCAGCCAGCACACGCTACTCGCGTTGATCAACGACGTCCTCAATTTCGCCAAGCTCGAGGCTGGCGAAGTGCACTACAGTATCACGAACGTTCCGATCATTCCCGCCTTGAGCACGATCGAGGACTTTGTCGCGCCGCAGTTGCGTGGCCGCAACCTCTCGTATGTCGTACTTCCGTGCGACCCGGGAATCATCGTGCGCGCGGATGCCGACAAGCTGCAACAGATCATGATCAATCTCCTTTCCAACGCGATCAAGTTCACGCCGGAGGGTGGTCGCATTCATGTCACGTGCGAAGCGGAGGCAGACACGGTTCATGTGCGCATTCGTGATACCGGGATCGGCATTGCGGGCGACCGACTGTCGAGAATCTTCGATCCTTTTATTCAGGTTGGCCGGGCGCTGAATCGCCCGCACGATGGGGTTGGTCTTGGGCTGTCGATCAGCCGCGATCTCGCAACGGCGATGGGAGGCGCGCTATCCGTCGAGAGCGTGCTCGGACAGGGCAGCACGTTCACGCTGACGCTGCCGCGCGGAGCGTTGTCCACTGCGTCGCTCCGGACCGGCTGAACGCGCTGGCTCGGCTCCTGCCTTAGTCGCGGGTATGCCTTGCCACTTGCGAGCGACGGCGCTTGCCGGCGTCCTGTTTTCCCTGATTCCTTCAGTTTTGACTGCGCAGCAGGGTGGAATTCCCATTCGCTGCGCTGGTGAGATGGTCGATCGAGTGGAGGTCCAGCCGCTGCCGCCTCCGTTCTCGGGTGCAGCGCGGAAGTGGCGTGCGCTCGCGAACACGATCGGCCTGCACCACTCGACGACGCGCCCGAGCGTCGTCATGGCGTTTCTGTCGCTGGTGCCGGGCCAGCCCTGCACCGAGTTCCGCCGCGCTGAGTCGGAGCGCGTGCTGCGTGCGCAGCCGTTTCTGTCGGATGCCGCGGTGGAGGTCATGCGCGACGGGAACGGACAGATCGTCGTCGTCGTGACGACGACAGATGAAGTGCCGGTGCTGGTGAGCGGGCGTTTTCGCGGCCTCATGCCGGAATCGTTTGGCGTGGGCAACGAGAACGTCGGTGGCGCCGCGCTGCTCGTTCAGACGCGTGTCGAGCGCGGACGCGCGTATCGCACGTCGGTTGGAGGACGCATCGAACAGGATGCGTTTCTCGGAATGCCCGATCGACTCATTCTCGATGGCGATCGCTATCAGATCGGCCAGCGCGTCAGTGCGGAGCTTGAGCATCCGTTCTTCACGGATCTGCAGCACATCTCGTGGCACATCGGGTTGGCAACGCGCGACGATTACTTCCGCTTCGAGCGTCCGGCGCGCGATGGGCTTGCGCTGCCGATGAGTGACAAGAGCTGGGACGCGGGAGCGTTGCTTCGACTCTTCGGTACAGGCACAGTCGCGCTGCTCGGCGGGGCGGTGTCGGGGCGCCGCTTTGATCCGGCGACGCAGGGCATCGTCATCACTGACTCGGGGCTTCGCGCTGACACGGGCGTCGCGCTGCTCAATCGCTACTCGACGTTTCGCGTGGCCCGTGCGGGAGTGTTGGGAGGACTGCGTCGCGTGACGTTTCGCACGGTGAACGGCTTCGACGCGCTCGTCGGGCCGCAGGACGTCATGAACGGTGCGATGCTCGGCGTGTATGCGGCGAAGGGACTCGGACAATTCGGTGAGGCTGACGAATTGCTTTCCGGTGCGGTGTACCTCGGCGCGGCGGGGAGCAATTCGCTGCTGGCGACGCTGGCGCAGGCGGAGATCAGGCGTGATCCGACGCGGTCGGAGTGGAACAGTGCGATTGGCAGTGCGCGTACTGCGTTCTACTGGGGAAATGCGCCTGGAATGATGTTCGTGCTCGACAACGAGCTGTCGGTTGCGTGGAAGTCGCGTCTACCGGTGCAGCTCAGCTTTCGTGATCCGATGGGCGGGATGAGCGGCTATCGCAACTCGACGCTCGCCGGCGCGGAGCGAAACATTACGCGTGCAGAGCTGCGGTGGAGTGCGGAGTCGTTCATGCACAAGGCTGACCTCGGTTTTGCGACGTTCAGCGAAGTGGGTCGACTCTGGGGAGTCGATGTGCCCTATGGTGTTGCGGCTACGCGGGCGAGCGTTGGTATCAGCCTGCTCGCCGCATATCCGACGCGCTCAAAGCGATTGTACCGCGCTGATCTTGCGATTCCACTCACGCGCAGTGGAGAGGGTCCGGGGCGAATCGAGGTGCGTTTCAGCAGCGCGGATCGGACGCAGGGTTTCTGGGTCGAGCCGGCGGATCTTGCGCGCGCGCGGACGGGGACGGAGCCGAGCAGGTTGTTTGCGTGGCCGACTCAATAGTCAAAGGACGGGACGGAGGATGATTAGGGGTTAGGGGACGAGAGGATGAGGGGATGAGGGGAGGGCAATCACCCTCATCCACTTTTCCCGTCATCCACTCTTCCCTGTGTTGCCACTTTCCTTCACCCACTGCCCATACCCTCCCACCAGATTCGCGACATCCTTGAACCCATTGGCAGAGAGGATGCTTGCAGCGATCGCGGAGCGGCCGCCGCCCTGACAGTGCACGACGATCGGTTTGTCGTGCGGGAGATCTTTCAGGCGGTCAGGAAGAGACCCGAGCGGAATATTGGGAACACCGGGCAGATGGCCGGCGTCCCACTCGGAGGCACCGCGAACGTCGACGACGTGGACGTCATCGGCGCGAAGGTGGCTGGCGAGATCGGTGACGGACATTTGCCCGATTGATTCGAGAGCGTCGCCGTTTGCGATCCATGTGTCGAGTGCGTCGGCGCCGAAGTAGCCGGCGATGCGATCGAGACCGATCATGCCGAGATCGCGCGTCGCTTCGTCAACGATGCGATCGTCGCTTGCGCTGACGATGAGATGAAAATCTCGATCGAAGGGAATGAGTGAGCCGCTCCACGTCGTGAAGCTTTTGTTGAGCGGAATGTTGATCGTGCCGGGCACGTGCCGGTCGGCGAATGAGGCTGCGGGTCGTGTGTCGACGACGAGAGCGCCGCTCGCGAGCAGCTCGGCGAGAATGCCGGGCGCGTTGCGCGGCGGACGCGAAAAGCCGCCGAGTGTGCGCGGGCCCTCGCGGTTGATGCGTTTCATCTCGGCGAAATACTTCGGTGGCTCGGGCTGGCCTGCGAGCACCATCTCGACGAATTCGTTTTCGCTGTCGACGGACAGCGCCCAGTTCGCGATTTTTTCGTAGCCGAGTGTCGTGGATGGAACGGCGCCGAGTGCCTTGCCGCAGGCGGAGCCGGCTCCGTGTCCGGGCCAGAGTTGGAGGTAATCCGGATTCTGTTTGAAGCGCTCGATGCTCTTGAACAGCGCGCGTGCGCTGTCCTTCATTGTGCCGGCAAGATTCGCTGCGCGTTCGAGCAGGTCGGGGCGACCTACGTCGCCGACGAAGATGAAGTCGCCGGTGAGTGCGCCCATCGGGAAGCTGCTCGCGGCGCCGTCGGTGATGATGAAGGCAAGATGCTCGGGCGTGTGACCCGGAGTATGTCGAACGTCGAGCCGGATGTTGCCGACGTTGATGACATCGCCGTCGTGAAGGAGGCGCGCATTCGACGGTGCGGCGAAGGCGTATTGCCAGTCGCGTCCACCTTCGCCGGAGAGGAGCAACTGCGCGCCGGTACGTTCGGCGAGCTCGCGGCTTCCAGAGACAAAGTCGGCGTGGATGTGGGTCTCGGTGACGTGCGTGATGCGGACGCCTTCGTCGGCAGCGGCGCGGATGTATTGCTCGATGTCGCGGTTGGCGTCGACGACGATTGCGTCGCCGGTGGCCTGGCATCCGACGATGTAGCTCGCCTGGGCGAGCTTGGGGTCATAGAGGCGCTTCAGGAGCATGCGTCAATAATAGCGGGGCACGTCGGGCGGTGACTGGCTATGATCGCGGGGAGGGTAGATCCCGACACTCGCTTCGCTCCTGCGGGATGACATGCAGTCGCTTTGCCAATGCGCGATGACGGTCGCTTCGCTGGCTCAGGATGCGGGCGTGGGCGGATCGTCGAGCTTTGAGAAGAGGTTGTTGAGTGATTCCGAGAGCGTCGGATGCGAAAAGACCGCGTCGCGGAGCGCCATCCAAGGGAGGTTGCCCATCATCGCGATCTGGAGCATCGACGCAATCTCACCGCCCTCGATGCCGAGGATCGCGGCGCCGAGTATGCGGTTGGTTGCGCTGTCGACGATGGCTTTCATCACACCGCGCGGCTCGGCCATTTCCAGCGCGCGCGCCACGTTCGACATCGGCATCGTTGCAATTCGAATGTCATGACCGGCATCGCGCGCTTCGGCTTCCGTCATGCCGATGCGACCGAGCTGCGGATCGATGAAGACCGTATAGGGCACCATGCGTCCCTCGGTGCTCGCGTTGCCGTGATGAAGGAGGTTCGTGCGGAGGATGCGGAAGTCGTCGTAGGAGATGTGCGTGAAGGCGGGTCCGCCTTTGACGTCGCCGATGACGTAGACGCCGGGCGCGGTCGTCTCCAGGCGCGAGTTCGCCTTGATGAATCCCTTTTCGTCGAGCTCGATGCCCGCGGCGTTGACGCCCAGATCGTCGGTGTTGGGCGTCCGTCCGACGGCGACGAGCACATGCGAGCCGGTGATGTGGCGCGAAACGCTCGAGTCCTTCGTTTTGATCGCGAGCCTGACGCCACCGTTCGGTGTGCGCTCGACGGCCGTCGTGTTCGCGTCGAGGCAGAGGTCGATGCCATCCTGTCTGAGGACATTCGCGACGGCCGTTGCGATTTCGTCGTCCTCTCGTGCGAGGAGCTGTGCGCCACGGTGAATGATCGTCACGCGACTACCGAAGCGGTGGAACAACTGTGCGAACTCGAGACCGACGTAACCGCCGCCGAGGACGATGAGATGCTCGGGGATTGTGTCGAGCTCCATGATGGACGTGGAGTCGAGCGCGGGAACGTCGGCGAGTCCGGCGATGTTCGGCATGAGTGATCGCATGCCGGTGTTGATGACGATGATGTCAGCCGTCGCGCGCGTGCGTGAGCCGTTGCCCTGTTCTATCTCGACGGTGTGTGGCGCGACGAAGCGCGCGTGGCCGAACTCGACTTCCGCTCCCGCCTTCGCGAGCGACTGTTCGCTTCCGGCTCGAAACTCTTCGACGATGGTGCGTTTGCGTTCGCGCACGCGCGTGAGATCGACGCTGACGTCGCCGGTGCGCACGCCATACTCGGCGGCGCGGCGCGCGAGATACGCGACGCGGCCGCTGGCGATCATCGTCTTGGTCGGTGTGCATCCCGAGTTGATGCATGTGCCGCCGATGTGTGCGCGTTCGACGACGAGTGTGCGTCGTCCGGCTTTGGCGAAGGCGCCAGCGAGTGGACCACCACCCTGCCCTGCGCCGATGACGATCGTGTCGTAGTGTGTGGTCTCGCTCATCACTTCACCTCTGGTGCGTCTTCTGTCACGGGGCGATCACCGCGCATGACGTACAGCGCCAGCAACTCTGGGCGGCTGTAGTGACCCGTGACGTCGAGCGTCATTGATTCTTCGCGTACGCGGGAGAGATCGATGGTGGCCATGAGTATCGCCTCTTCCTCAAAGAGCGGACCGGCGAGATAGGTTCCATCGGGGCCGATGATGGCGCTACCTCCGCGCATGATGAACTGCTCGTCGTTGGTGACGCGCGACGGGTGCGGCTCGAGGGTGGCCGGCAACTCACTCGCACGCATGAGTGATCCCGCGGCAAGGACGAAGCAGCGTCCCTCGAATGCGTAATGACGACTCGCGACCTGATGCATCTCGTGCACGGTTGGCCACAATGCGACGTGCACGTCTTCTCCGCTCTCGTGCAGGCTTTGTCGTGCGAGTGGCATCCAGTGTTCCCAGCACACGAGCGCGCCGATGCGCGCGCCGTTGATCGATACGGCGCGAATACCATCAGCATCGCCGGCGCCCCACACCATGCGCTCGGTGTACGTGGGCATGAGCTTGCGATGATGATTGAGCAGTGCGCCATCGAGGCCGAAGGTCAGAATGCTGTTGTACAGCGTTCCTCGGCCTGCGCCTTCGTCAACGCGCTCGCTGATGCCGATGACGAGCGAGACGTGATTCGTGCGTGCGATGTTGGCGAGGATTCGCGTTGCGTCGCTCGGAACGACTACGCTTTGCTCCGCGAGCTGGCGATACACGGCTTTGACGGGCTGGTGGTCCCAGAGTGCGACGTCGCGGCAGACGTCGAGCCAGATGGGGTAGCCGGGTAGCCACGTCTCGCCGAACACGACGAGAGTGGCGCCTTGTGCTGCGGCGTCGGCTGTCTGCGCAGCGATGGTTGCGAGACCAACGGCAAGCGTATGCGGAACGAATGACTGAACAACGGCGACGGTGAGTGTCGTGGGCGTTGGCATCGCGAACGATGATTCGTGGCGAGGCGGGTCGCAAGCGGACTGTCGTTCGGTAGCTGGGTATAATCGCTGCGAAGGTAGATCCCGACACTCGCTTCGCTCCTGCGGGATGACAACCGCTTCACGCTAGCCAGCAATCGCCTTGGCGCGGTCGCCCTTCGTGAAGAGCAGACTTTTTCGCGCACCACCGACGCTCGCCTGAACGACATTCACCTGATCGTCGAAGAGGTCGCTCAGGATTCCGTTGCGAACCGCGAGCGCCGCCAGCCCCTCCGCGCTCGTTGTCTCGACGCAAATCCACAGCAAATCGGTTGTACGCTTTGTACCGCACGAGCGCATCGCCATCGGGCGACCGGCGCGGTCGGCGAACCCGAACGTCGCCGACACGTAGGCAAGTGCCGCAGCATCCCATGCGGCGCCCGGCGTCGCAGGCAGCGTGCCTTTGTGCATGTGCGTGACCGCGGTGCCGAAGTCGTCGGCGAAGACGCGAATCGTCGCACGCACTACACCATGCGCGCGATCCTCCGTCAGCTCGGTGATCGTGCTGTGCAGCGGATGTGCGCGAGCCGCTGCTGGAAATGACACGAGCATCACCAGCCCGGCAGCGAGGGCTGCAACCAGCCGGCGACGCATCACCACGGACTCCGCTGCACAGCCCACGCGGATCCGACAATCACGACGAGCGATGACACGGCAACGACTCGCGCACGGAGCGGTTGCCACGCAGCGCCCGGCGCTCTCGCGCGCTGGATCGCGTAGTCCACGCCGGCGAATGCGATCGCGATGGCCGCGAGCACCACGAGCTGCCCCGCCTCGATGCCAATATTGAAACCGAACAGCGGCACGGCGAGCCGATCCACAAAGAGCGCCTTGAGATAGTTCGCGAACCCCGCGCCGTGTACCAGACCAAAGACGCCGGCGAACACCGGACGATATCGACCACCCCACATTGCCTGATCGCGATCGCGCACGATGAGATTCTCGATGCCGGTCGCAACGATGGTTATCGGGATCAGGAACTCGATGATGTTCGACGGAAGCGTGAGTAGTCCCGTCACCGCAAGCGCGAGCGTGATCGAATGTCCGATCGTGAACGCAGTGATGACCCACAACACCTTCTTCAGGTCGCGAAAACGATAGATCGCTGCGAGCGCGACGAGGAAGAGGATGTGGTCCATCGCCTCGATGTCGACGATGTGGCGAAAGCCGAGCTGCGCGAACGTGAGGAATTCGCTCATGACCGTGCCCGATAGAGAACAGGATTCACCGCCTGCGCCAGCGCGAGATGCCGACGCGATTCGGCGTCATTTCCAAGCGCGCGCTCGATGACACCGGCGTGATAGAAGAGCTGCGCGTCGTTCGTCCCTTCGCCGAGCGCGAGCGTCATTGCCCGCTGTGCCTCAATGTCGCGCCCTTGCTTGTGCAGTGACCACGCGAGAAGATCATACGCATAAACGTCCTTTCGCGTCTTCAGCTCCTCGCGAATCTTCTTCGACACCAGCGCGACGTGGCGGTCGTGATCGAGCAGGAAGAGACTCCACGCGCGGTGGTACGCGCCTGGCTGCCGGAGCACTGCCACGTCGAGCACGTGCGCGTACTCCGCAGCTTTCGCCGTGTCGCCGAGTGCGGCGTACGCGTCGCTCAGTGTGCCGAGTGTCGCTGGATCGAGCGTGACGGCGATTGCGCGTTCACCGAAGGCGATTGCGCGCTGCCACCTCTGTTGCAGCAGCGCGCTGTGCGCTACTGCGGACAACAATCGATAATCGTTTGCGTGAGCCGAAAGGCCTTCGCGATAGGCGGAATCCGCGGCGACGTACTTCCCCGCGCGGAGCTCGACGTCTCCAACACGAAGCCAGAACCATGCGAGCTGTTCGCGCGGCACGTTGGACGTCTTCTGCACGGTGACGAGCGCCGCGTGCAACAGGCGTCGCGCCTTGTCGGGCTGTCCCTGAATTTCCGCCCAGCGTGCGAGACGAGGTGCGACAGCTGGATCACCGAGCGCGACGTGAAGGTTCGAGAAGGAGACACGCGCCGAGTCGTACTGGCCGAGCTCCATCTCGATGTCGCCGACGGCGGCGCTGAGTGCGGGGTTCTCGGGATCGGCGTTGCGTGCGTTGCGCGCGAGCGGCAGTGCTTCATCGAAGCGGTGCTGTGCGAGCAGTGCAGTGATGAGCACCTGCGTCGCCGCAGCGTTGCGCTCCTTGCGATTACGGATGGAACGTCGCGCTGTTGCTTCGGCCAGCACAGCGTCGCGCGGATCGCCGGTCTCGCGGCCGCGTGCGAGGTAGAGTGCACTCAGACGCGCGAGATCGAGCGCGCCCGTTGGGTCACGCTCGGCCCGTTCGGAAAAGTATTGAATGTCGAGATCGCGAATTTCCGCATCCGACTTGAGCGGAACTGCCTGCTGTTGTGCTCCGGCGGTGCGGTCCGGCGATGTTTGCCGACCGCACGCCGCGAGTGTCGCGGCTCCCGCGATGAGTGCGTACTTCACGTACGTCGAAAAGAGCCGCGACATGATCAACACCTATTTCGCCGGTGCAAGGTAGGGGAACGTGGTCGTGAAACCGCCGTGCGAGGGCACGTTGTCCGTGCAGAGCGGGAGTGTGAATGGCTTGCAGACAAACTGTGTGGGATCGAGGAGATCGCTGAACACGGCGGTGAGCGAGATGTCGACGACGTCGTCAGCGAGCTTGCGACCGCCGTAGCCCTTTCCCGTTCCGCTGAGCACGTAGCTCAGGTAGCCAGCGGTCGCCTGCGGCTGATCGGTCTGCACCTGCAGCATGTCTGGCAGCAGCGTTGCTGCAAGAGCCGTTTGGAGTCCTGTCGCGGCGGGACGGAACTGTGCGACGAATCCCTTCACCGGCGCTGTGAAATTTGCGACGTCGTCAGAGGGATTGGAGCTGCCGTGGAACGCGTGATCGCGCTTGAGCAACAGCACTTCGCTCACGAGCGGATTGCCGAGTCGCTGCACTTGATTGTATGTCGCAGGAAGGTCGGTCGGCGTGATCACGCCCGTGGTGGAATCGCTGCCGCATGCGGCACCGAAAGCCAGTGTGGTGGCGCCGAGAACCGCGAAGGCACCCAGCCGCGCCTGACGCAGGAGATAACTCTTCAACATTGAAATGAATCCTCGAATCAGTGAGTGATATGGAGCGACGGAGCGTTAACGGCTCGTCGTGCCCCAGAGGCCGAGCTTCGCATTGCCGCCCGCGGTCAGCTGCGCCGTGGGGAGCTCGATGATGATGGACAGCACGTTCGATCCCTTGAGCGCGTCGACGGCCGTCGCGACCGAGCGAAACGAGCTTGCAGATGGCGTGTCCGGGATGAGCGACAGCGGCCCCGTGCTCGGCTTGCGGTCGGGCAGGATGCGGAGAAACGTCTCGAGGTCGAGGAAGAACGGATCTTCGCGCGCGCCGGCGTAGACCTGCATTCCCGATGCGGTGCCGATGCTCTGGTTGATGTTGCCGGTTACGGTTGGCGCTGCGTCACTCACGGTGTTCATCATGCCGCCGACGACGGGCGGCGTCATCGGGCCGCGCACTTCGACGGTCTGTGTTGGTCCGCTGCCGTGGAAGGTGACCTGAATGACCTTGTCTTCCTTTGCGTCGCCGGTGTTGTCGATCTTGAACTGATAGAGAATGTTGGGATCGAAGGATGTGCCCGGTGTCTGTGCTGGTGTAATCAGCGGATGCGTGTTCATTGCGAGCACGATGCGATCGGCGCTCGCGCCGGGGAACGCGTAGAAGTCGGACATGTCCATCGCCGGATTGAGCTCGACGAGCGGATTGTCCTGGTGATCGGATGCGCGCGCGGCGCGGGTACCGAGCGCGGCGACAAGTCCGAGTGCTGCGAGCACTGCGAGACCGCGGCGGCCTCGTGTCATGCGGAACTGCATTGTTCCTCCGTTTTCCTGTGTTCAGGCGGCGTCAGCGAGAGTTCGCCGATCCACACGTCGTCGCTCTTCGAGCAGGCGTCGAGGTGTTTACGTCGCGATGTCTGAATTGGATTTGTGCGGATTCGAATGAATCCGAACCGGGCGGAGCCGACGTACAGTCGGAGGGCCCCTTCGCGTTACTTGCGCGCGGCTTCTCTTTTCTCGCGCAGCTCGCGCAAGTCGCCCTCGAACGTCGCCAGCTCAGACGGCGCGAGCGCGATGCCCTCGATCATCATGTCGTAGGCCTCGCTCCAGAACTCCCCCTCGCGGAGAGCGAACGCGAGACCGAATCGAGCGAGCGCGTCTCTCGGCGACGCCGCCAACGCTTCCGTGTACGCCGCGATCGAATCAGCGAGGCGATTCGCTCCACGCAACCAGCGTCCGCGGCAACGCAGCACCATCGCGCGCTCGAGATCGGGACGATCGCGAAGCGCATCATCATCCGGGAGCTCGCCGAGCGCTTCATCGAAGCGCTTCAGTCCACCGAGTGCGTTTGCCTTGCTCACCCGCAACCCATTCGTGAGTGGAGCTTCGGCTGCCATCGTCGCGAGCATGGCCAGCGCGTCATCGTTCTTGTCGTCGCTGATGAGAAGGTCAACCACCGACTCCTGCGCCGACCGCCGCCTCGATGGAAAGCGCTCAGCGACACGCCGCGAGAATGCGGAAGCGGCTTCGTTGTTCTTCTGCTGGAGGTAGAGCTTGGGAATGACCTCGCTCAGCACTTCTGGCGGACTCTCCATCGCGATGTACGGTGCAAGTCGCTGCGCGGCGAGATCGAGAAGGTGGAGATCGATGAGCATGTCGCTCTCGGCAAGCACGCAGGAGTCCGCCAGATCGGGGTCCTCGAGTGCGACCGCCTGGAATTCCGCTTGCGCTTCTTCCGCCGAGATCTTGCCGAGCGTTCCGAGAATCTTTGCGTATCCGATGCGACCGAGACTGGTGTTGCCCAACTGCGCGGTTTGCGCGCGATAGGCGTCTCGCTCGCGTGGTGACGCGCTCGCGAGCACTTCGTACGTCAACTGCGTCCACGCACCGACGAGGCCCGGCGCGACGTCTTCGATGCGCTGCATCGTGGCGACCAGGCTCTTCGCGTCCGCACTTTTCAGATGTTGCGCGATGAGAGATACGGCGACTTCGAGGCGTCGTGGATTTGCGCGGAGGGCTTCCAGCAGGTCGTCTTCGGATGGAGAGCGCTTGCTGATGATGGTGGACATCCCGTCGATGATGACCATGCGGGTGCGGGCATCAATATCGGTGTTGCGCAGCAGCCGCTGGAGGCCGCTCTCGTCGTCCAACGCGGTGTACAGTGTTGCCGCGGCGCGTATGCCTGTCGCTTGCTTGAACCATTCCTCGAGCGTCCGCGCCTCATCAACGGCGGCGTCACGGTTTCGCGGAAGCTGGAGGAGTGCATAGAGCAGGCGCGCTTCGATCGCCGACGTGATTGGTAGCGCGTCTTTATCGTCGGTGTGCAGGATGTAGTCGAGCATTTCAAGCGCGTCGTCCACCTGCTCGGCGCCAACGAGCAGCCTCGCCTTCGTGAGTCGAGCGAGTGGGCCGAGCGAACGCGACGCGGCCTGTTCGGTGAGGTAGGCGAGCGCGAGCGGCGCGCGATTCTCGACGACGTACGACATCGCGTACCGTTCGTCGACCGGATCCTGCAGCTTCGGCCAGAATACCGCCACCTGTGCGAGCACTGCGCGCGCGTCGTTACCCTCGCCGAGATTTCCGTGCGCGGCGGCGAGGAGAAAGTAGACGTCCCAGCTTTCCGTGCCGGCGACGATCAATCGCCTGAACTTGATCGCGGCCTCTGCGGGTCGCTGTGCGAATAGCAGCGCTGTCGCGCGCTTCATCTCGCACAGCTCACGCGTTTCCGGGCTTCGCTTCTCAGCGACGGCCGTCCATTCGTCGACGGCGTCGACGTCTCCTTCCATCGCAAGCACTTCGCAGAGCGCGAAGATCATTGGTGGCGGCACCGTGGACGGATCGACCTTGAGCGCGGTGATGAGTCGGCCGCGCAGGATGGGATCCGAGAACGTTGCGACGACACTCGTGCCGATGTTCTGGAAGTGAGCAAACTGCGAGCTCATACGCTCGAGCTGCGCTGGCAATTCGGCAAAACGTCCGAGCATGGCGAGCGAATCCAGACGAAGCAGCGACGCCTGCGCATGTGCCGGCTCGACGGCGAGTACGGCATCTGCCTGCGCGAGTGCCTGCTCGTGCTCGCCGCGCGACTGCAGCAGAAACCCGAGCCACAATCGCGCGTCGCGCGATTCGTTCGGGTAGGCGGCGACAGCCTCAGTGAAGTGGCGAATCGCCTCCTCCGTCTTGCCGAGTGTGTTGGCGAGCAGCCCTTCGGAAACGCGAAGCTGTGCCGAATCGCCGAATGCTTCGCGCGCCTTGGCCATGGTGGCGATCGCATCGTCATTCTTGCCAGCTTCGCTTTGCGCTTCGGCGAGAAGCAAACGCGATTCCAGCGAGTCTTCGATCGCGACCGCGCGCGTCGCGTTTGCGAGGGCCTCCGCAATGCGACGACTTCTCAGGCTGGAGCGCGTGGCAAGGTGAAGCATCCGTGCAGCGATTGAAACGCCACCCGCATCGTACGCCACCGTTGCCAGGCGAGTGACGAGCGCGTTCGCATCGTCGCTCCATTTCTGAACCGTGACGTCCTCGAGCAACTTACGCGCTTGCTGGCCAATCGCGGCGAGCGCCGCTGCGCTGCCGGGTGCATCAAGCGCACGCGCGAGTGCGTACACGTAGCCTTCGTCGAAGTCGAAGACGCCGCGAATCAGCTCTTGCAGCGCGAACGATTCTGCCTCCTTGCGCGAATACGCCGATGCACTGTGTAGCGCCGCGAGCACAAAGCTGAGGCGATCAGGGAAGTTGCTTGCACCCTCACGCTCTTCCTCGCTTTCGATCCGCTCGCGATATGCGGCGAAGGCTCGCCGCTGCAACGCACGCGTGCCCGCCGGATCGAGCGCGGCGCGTTGTGCGGCGAGGTGTGGCCGAATGAGATCGTGACAGCGCCACCGGCCATTCGGAAGCGCCTTGATCATCGATCGTCGAACGAGCGACTGGAAGTCTTCCGCGCTGATCTTTGCATCGAAGAGCGTCCGCAGCAAACTCAGATCGAACCAGTCGAGCGTGGACAGGTCCGGCGCGATCGTGCGAAGCGACTCACTCGGCAGCGTCGAGATGATGCCGTCGTAGATCCAGTTCGTGCGCGCGCTGTCGTCGAGCAGAGGCGTATTGGCCAGTACCTCCTTGCCACGTGCTTGTACTCCCTCGACGTACATCGTGAGCAGCAACGGGTGTCCACCGGTGAGGGCGTACGCCGGTTCGGTTTCCGACGCTTCGCGGCCGGCAGCCTCGAGAAAGGCGGAGGTCTGTTGCCGCGTGAACGGGCCAAGCGTGGAGGATACGTAGTCGCTGCGAGCGAATACCGTTGTTGGAACGGTGTGCCCGGTGAGATAGAGGCGAAAGCCGGGAAAGCGCGCGTGCAACCGCGGCACCATTTCACGAAGGACGAAGCGCTGCAATGGCCCTTCATCGAGATGCTCGGCGCCGGACACGAAGAGTACCCAGACGCGATCGCGCAGTTGCGACAGAACCCGTTCGAGGAGATCGAGACGTCGCGTGCGCCGATCGAGCTGTACGACTGTCGCGAGATCGCCGAGCTGCATCGTGACATTGCCTTGCGACGCTTCCCGGATGGAGCCGAGAAATGACGCGCGCATGTCGATCTCCGGCGCGTAGTTCACGAGCGCCTGTTTTCCTTCGTCGGCGGCGAGCTGCGCAAGCTGGCTCTCGAATTCCGCTGCGAGCTTCGCGTCGACTTGCGTGACGAGTTGCCGCATGATCTCGCTTTCGGTCGTGCCGGGCGTGAGCTCTATCCTTGCGCTCGGGATCGCGGCGCTGTGGCTCCTGCGCAGCGTATCGATGAGCGCGCGGCGTCCCATACCGGGAAGACCGTCGACGAGCAGCACCCAACGCGGACTGTCTTGCGTGACGAGCGTCTCGAACTGTCGGATCTCCGCGTCGCGTCCGACAAAGGTCGTGACCCCTCCAGGGCTCACGTCTTCGGCTCGCCGGGACCGTGTTGCTGATGGACGTCCTTGAGCTGGCCGCCCTTCGCTGCGTTCATGTTCATGTCGTCGTTGCCGCCGGCCGCTGATGCTGTCTGCGATGCCTTGTCGATGACCGAGCCGGGTCCGGTCGCCGACATTCGCATCGACGTACCGCCGCGGTCGGTCTCGAACGTCGTGTCTTTGTGCTTGAAGACGAGACGTCTGCCGAGGAAGAGCGCGATACTGACGACGATCACGACAGCTACGGCGATGATGAGCGTCCGCTGAATTTCATCCGACACGGTCGTCCTCCTCGTACGAGTGAGTGTGGCGCGGCTAGGACGTCCGTGGCACGATTGCCAACGTGCAGCGGGAGATGCAAACCATCTTGCCCGCCTCGTCGCGGATCTCGATGGACCAGACGTGCGAGGTGCGTCCGAGATGCACGGGCGTTGCCGTCGCCGTGACGACGCCGCTCGACTTCGCGCGCAGGTGGTTGCCGTTGATCTCCTGCCCCACCGCCATGAAGTGATCGAGATCGATGCGCGATGCTGCGCCGATCGACGCCACGGTCTCGGCGAGTGCGATTGACGCGCCACCATGCAGAATGCCGAAGGGCTGGTGCGTGCGCTCGTCGACGGGCATCGTCGCAACGAGCCCTTTCTCGTCGATCCGCACGATCTCAATGCCGAGCAGTGATGCCATCCCCTTCGTGGCGATGGCGCGGAGCGTCTCTGTATCGGTCACGGCACCACTCGCTGTGGACGCGCGCGCATGAGCGCTTCGATTTCTGCGATCTCGCGCGGCGCGTTGCTGATGCGCTCGAGTCCGTTCGACGTGATGATGTAATCGTCCTCGATGCGCACGCCGGTGTTCTCGTATTTCTGTACCATCGGTCTGACCTTGGCGATGAATGCGCGATTCTTCGGCGTGTCGGGCAATGCTTCGAGCATCGAGGTGCCGATGTAAATGCCCGGCTCGATCGTGAAGGCGTCGCCTTCCTTATATGTGTGATTGCCGGTGTAGAACTGTGCCGGATCGTGAACGGCGAGGCCGAGCCCGTGCGAGATGCCGTGAATCATCCAGAACATCGACTGCCGGCATGAGCGTGGATTCTGCGTGCAGTTGGTCGGCCATGGAAGGTCGAGCGTAGCGTCGGTGCCTTCAATGAGTCCGAGCTTTGCGAGACCGCGCTCGCGAATGTCGAATGACGAATCCGAAGCCGCTGCCGCGAGCATGCCAGGCTTCGAGTTCCGCTCGGCGGCAAGTTGTGCGTCGAGCACGAGCTGGTAGATCTGTTTCTGCTCGGCGGTGTACTTGCCGCTCACGGGAATCGTGCGCGTGATGTCGGCGGCGTAGCCTTCGTACTCGGTGGCGGCATCCATGACGACCACGTCGCCCGGCTTTACGTCGCCGCGATCGCGCATGTAGTGCAGCTGCGTGCCGTGTACTCCGCCGCCGACGATCGATCCATACGACGGACGTGCGCCGCCGAGTCGCATGAAGGTGTACTCGAGTGCGGCCTGGATCTCGTACTCTTTGGTTGGCTCGGCAATCGACATCGCGGCGCGATGTCCTTCGGAGCTGATCTCGGCTGCTTTCTTGAGGAGCGCGATCTCGGCTGGACTTTTCTTTGCGCGGAGCTCGTCGACGATGGAGTGTGCGTCGCGAACGGCGAGTCCGTTGTGCTTTGCGGCGATGGTGCGGACGAACTGTTTTCCGCGCGTGAGTGAGTCCTGCGACGCGAAGTCAGCGTCGGCAAAATCGGTGAGTGTGTAGAGCGGGAGGCCGGATGAGGCGAGTGAATCGACCACCTTCTCGATCGACGCGAATGCGCGCGCGCCCATGTGGAGGTCGCGCACGACGGTCGCGGAATCTGGGCGTCTGCCATAGTAGAAGGCAGAGCGTGCGCCGACCGGTGTGATGAACAGCGTGTTCGCACTCCGACCGCCGCGGACGACCATCACGAGTGCGGCGTCGGGCTCGTCGAAGTTCGTGAGGTAGTGGAAGGCCGGGAGTTGGTAGAATGGGCCGAAGTCGGTGATCGGCGTGCGTCCACCGAATGCGACGACGACGCCGTCGCCGATGCGCGCCGCGAGAGAGTCGCGGCGTGCGGCGTATTCGGAGGTGGGGATCTGAGCGTGGAGACAGAGCGGAAGTGCAAGCGCAAAAATGGCGCGGCAAATCCCGACACTCACTCGCTTTGTTCGCGTCTGCAGGATGACGCAATCCGAGATCATGGCACCAGCCCCGGACGCGGCGCGCCGATCTGATATTCCTTCGGCGGCTCAGCGCCCATGAGATTCTTCACGAAATAATCCCAGCGCCTCCGCATCATGTACGTCGACATGTTGCCGTAGCCGTGCGGCTGGTTCGGCAGCATGAGGAGATCGAAATCCTTGTTCGCCTTGATCAGCGCATCGGCGACGAGCGTCGTATTGTTCGGCGGAACGTTATCGTCGAGCGTCCCGTGCGCGAGCAACAGCTTGCCTTTGAGGTTCTTCGCGTTCGTCTGATTTGCCTCGGGCACGTAGCTGTCGGAGCCGTTCGGACCGTGCTGGAGCAGGCCCTGATAGCGCTCGCCCCAATCGTCTTCGTAGACGCGGTTGTCGTGATTGCCCGACTCGGCGATGCCCACCTTGAAGAAATCGGGATAGCGGAACATCGCGTCGGCCGTGGCAAAGCCGCCGCCGGAGTGACCCCAGATGCCCGACTTGTCGAGATCGATGAACTTGTAGCGCGACGCGAGCTCCTTCATGCCTGCAACCTGATCGGGCAGCGTGTTGTCGCCCATGCGTGCGTAGTACGCGTCATGGAACGACTTCGAGCGCCACGGTGTGCCCATGCCGTCGATTTCGACGACGACAAAGCCCAACTCGGCGAGCGCCTGATTGTCGCCGCGCGCTGGGCTGAACTGGCGACCACCAACACTGCCCGTCTGCGGACCAGGATAGATGTGGTTGATGATCGGATACTTCTTCGTCGAGTCGAGTGACGACGGCGTGTACATCAGACCATATAAATCCGTCTTGCCATCGCGCGCCTTGACGACGATTGGCGTCGGCGGCTTCCAACCCGTGGCGAGCAGCTTCGAGATGTCGGCCTTCTCGAGCGTCGACACGAGCTTGCCTTCCTGATCGCGCAGCACCGTCACGGGCGGGACGTTCGGTTGTGCGTACGTGTCGACGAACCAGCGCCCGGATGACGAAACCGTGACGTCATGATCGCCATTCTCCGGCGTCAACACCGCGAAGCGCTTGCCGTCCATGTTCACGCGGCACAGCTGACGGAAATACGGATCGCGTCCGGGAGTCTTGCCAACGCAACCGAACCAGATCGTGCGGGCCTTCTCGTCCATGTGCATGATCTGCGTGACGTTGCCAACGCCCGTCGTGATCTGGCTCTTCAGCTTGCCCGTCGTGAGATCGTAGAGATAGAGCTGGCCCCAGTCATCGCGCTCGGAGAACCAGATGACTTCATTCGTCGCCGGCATGACGTGCCAGTTTGCCCTGCCGTTCCCTGACTCGTACTGCGTCGCGACGGTCTCTTCGAACACGTCGCGGATCGCGCCAGTGTTCGCATCGGCGACGCGAAACTTTTCGTTCTTGTGATCGCGCGACGTCGACACGAACGCGACGTGCGAGCCATCCGGATACCATTCGACGTCCGTCCACTCATCGCCGCGACAGGCGATGTCGTCGCAGAGCGTGGAGCGATGCTCGTCGGCGGGCATTTTGAAACGAATGACCTTCTGCGATTCCACGTCGATGACGACGCGTTGAATCGTCGTGATGATGCTGTCGCCGGGGAGTGGATAGGCCCAGTCCGATAGAGCGGGATGTCCGGTGCTCGTGCTGACGAGATACATGTGCCCGACGCCGCGCTCATCCTGCTGGAAGGTCGCGATCTTTTTCGAGTCGGGCGACCACATGAGAATGGGGCGATCCGAGTGCGTCCATCCCGCATTGTCCGTCGCGTAGCCGAAGCTCTTCACACCGTCGGTCGTGAGCTGCGTCTCCTTGCCGGTCGCGACGTCCTTCATCCAGAGGTTGTAATCCTTGATGTATGCGGAGCGCTTGCCGTCGGGTGAACGGAGCTCGGGGCGTGCACCAGCGGCGCCGCGACGTCCGCCGACCGCTGGCGTCGCCGCCTCGCGATCATCGACTATCGCTCCGCAGCGGCCCGTCTCCACGTTGCAGTCGTAGCGACGTTGCTGCACTCGCACACGAATGGAGCCGTCGGGCGCATACTCGTACGCCTGAAAGGGCAGCTGCATCGGGTCGTACGTGGTCCCCGTCGCGGCGGTGAGCCCGGCCGCGAGCTTCGTCTGATCGAATGCTCGTGTCCGTGTGCCCTTCGCCGGATCTACAAGGATGAACTCGACGCCCGCGGCGGTCGTAACGCGATACCAGAAGCGATCGTCGGGCAGGAACGTCGGTCTGACGCCGGCTCCGTACACCAGCGGCGCGGTCGCCGGCGCAAGCGCGCGCTCGGCGCGTGCATACTCGGCGGCGGAGACGACGCGCGCCTGTTGTGCGCCGGCGTGTTGAGCGAGGAGCAGAGCCAGCGACGGTGCAATGACGCGGCGAAGGATGGTCGAAGACATGCGAACGCTCTGATCGAAGAGGGTGGCCGTGACAATACTATAGAAGAATGCACGAAGGGCAGCCGCGGGTCGAGGGTGCTGGCGGCCCAACTGCCTGATCCGTATCGTAGCGCGTGCCCGAACTTCCCGATGTCACCATCTACGTCGAAGCACTCGAGAAGCGAATCGTCGGGCGCCAGCTCGCCGGCTACGCGATTCTCAGTCCGTTCATTCTGCGAACGGTTGACCCTCCGCTCGACGCCGCCGTCAACAGGACCGCGATCGGCGTATCCCGGCTGGGCAAGCGTATTGTCATGGAATTCGAAGACGAGTTGTTTGTCGTCATTCACTTGATGATCGCGGGTCGCTTTCGATGGATCCCGTCGAACGCGAGGAAGAAGCTGCCTGCACGCATCTCGCTTGCCGAATTCCAGTTCGACAGCGGAACGCTCGTGCTGACGGAGGCGGGCACGAAGCGGCGCGCGTCACTGCACGTCGTACAGGGCCGCGCGGCCCTCGAGCAATTCAATCGCGGCGGACTCGAGGTACTCGATGCAACGCGAGACGAGTTCGCCGAGCGGCTCGCGCGAGAGAATCATACGCTCAAGCGGTCGCTCACCGATCCTCGGCTGTTCAGCGGCATCGGCAACGCGTACTCCGATGAGATTCTCCATCGGGCAAAGTTGTCCCCGCTGAAGCTCACGTCGCGTCTCACTGACGACGACATCTCCGAGCTCTTCAGCGCCACCAAGGTGACACTCATCGAGTGGACCGACCGGATGCGCGCCGAGCTCGGCGACGGATTTCCGGAGAAGGTGACTGCGTTCCGCGAGGGAATGGCGGTGCATGGGCGCTTTCGCGAACCTTGTCCCGTATGCGGAGCGCCGGTGCAACGCATTCGGTATCGCGACAACGAGACCAACTATTGCGCGCGTTGCCAGACCGAAGGCCGGCTGCTTGCGGATCGGGCGCTCTCGCGGTTGCTGAAGCAGGATTGGCCGAGGACGCTGGAGGAGCAGGAAGGGTGAGTCGTCGCGTTCGGGCTGGACGTCGCAGTGTTTCGTACGGATGTTTGAAGAACGACCGACTGGAGATCAGCAATGTTCGACGCACATTCACGTCGTCAATTTCTCGGCGCATTCGCGGCGGTGCTTGCCGGTATGTTGCTGCCGCGTAATCGCGCGTGGGCAGTCGGGCGCGGATTGGATTCGGTCGGTCCGCATCCGGTACCGAGGCCCGGTATTACTGGGGAGAAGGTGTTGACGAAGGAGCAGCTGGAGAGCAAGCCGAAGCTCATCGCGCTCTTCGACGACGTGCGTGCGATTCCAGAAGTGGTGGATGGTATCCGTTGCAACTGTGGCTGCACGAATCCGCCGGAGTACTATTCGCTGCTCTCGTGCTATGAAGGCAAGGGCATGGCCATGAGCTGTGTGATCTGTCAGGGTCAGGGTCGACTTGCGGTGCGGCTGCACAAGGAAGGCAAGTCGCTCGACGAGATCCGTGCGGCTGTGGATGCGAAGTTTGGGTGACACGAGGTGCAGATCAGACGCTTTCTCCCGGACGTTTGTACATCGATGACTGCTCGCACTCATGCGTTGGTGCTCATGCTCGCCCTGGCCGTGCCTGCTCGGGCAACCGCACAGATCCGCGCAAGCGAGATCGGATCAATGTCACAGATCATCGACGGCACGAAGCTGACGATGCAATATTCGCGTCCGCGCGCGCGCGGGCGCGACACGTTGTTCGGCAGCAAGTTCGTACATTGGGGCGACGTGTGGACGCCGGGGGCGAACTTTGCCACGACGCTCGACTTCAGCAAGGACGTGAAGCTGAACGGCCACCCGGTTGCGAAGGGCATGTATTCAGTGTGGATGGTCCCGCGAAAGGACAGCGCATGGACCCTCGTGCTCGATCCCAAGGTGAAGCGCTACCACGAAGAGCCGCCCGATTCGAGCGCGGCGCAATTCAGAATCGCCGTGCATCCGGAAGCAGTGCCCTTCACCGAAGTGCTCACCTGGTCGGTGCCGGCAATTCGCGCCAACGGCGGCACTCTCGCGATGCAGTGGGAACGCGTGCGCATACCGATCGACGTCGAAGTACAGCCGTCGCTCGTGATGACGATGTCCGCTGCCGACGCCGCGCCGTACCTCGGTGCATACGACTACGTCGAAGTGGATTCCACCGGGAAGCCTGGCAAGCGGAAGGTCCTCACTGTCACGCACGAGGATGGCACGCTCAAGGGTGAGTGGGAACCATACGATCCATACTTCAAGAAATTTGCAATGATCCGCATCGCGCCCGACTGGTTTGCGCCCGGCGTATACGACAAGAACGGACAGGTCTACGAAGTGTATCGCCCCGAAGTGACGTTCGAGTTCTCGCGCGCGAAGGAGCGAGCGGTGTCTCTTCAGATGCGTGATGACGAGGACAACGTGTACGCGAAGGGAACGCGCAAGCCGTAGCGAATGCCACCCCTCTCCCGACGCGCATTCCTCGGTTGGCTGGCAGCGTCGGTTCCCGCTGCGGCGATCGTGCGGCGCGCGCATGCGCTGGCGGTCGATGACATCGCAACGAGCCCGCGCACAATGCGCGCGCTCGGCGAAGTACTGCTGCCCGCGGAGTTGGGCAAACTCGCAATCACCAGGGAAGTCGATCGCTTTCAGCAATGGATTGCGGGCTATCGCGAAGGCGCCGAGTTGCTGCATGGGTACGGGACGTCGAAGCTGGAGTATGCGGGGCCGACTCCGGCGACGCGCTGGGCAGCGCAGATCGATCAACTCCGGGCGAAAGGGTTCGATCAACTCCCCCTCGATCGGCGACGCGAGATGTTGCAGAGCGATCTGCTGGCACTGAAGGTCGATCGTATTGGATCGATCGGACGTGCGCCGCACGTTGCTGTCGCGTTGCTCGCATTTTTCTACGCCAGTCCGGCTGCGACCGATCTCTGCTACGAGGCAAAGATCGGGAGGCAGACGTGTCGTCCACTCGCGGGGTCGTCGCGCAAGCCGCTGCCGCTCGGCTGGGGTCACGCGTGACGACATTCACCAAGCAGCGAGTGGTGGAGAGCGACGTCTGCATCATCGGCTCGGGGATCAGCGCAGCGATGGTTGCCGATCGTCTCGCGCGTACGACGCGTGCAAAGATCGTGGTCATCGAAGCGGGTGATGAAGCGCCTGCTCTCTCGAGTCGAGCAGCGTTGCGCGATCGGTATCTGCAATACGGCGAGAGTCCGTGGCCCAACGATCATCTCGACGGATATGAGATCGAAGGACCATTGCAGTCGCGCTCGATGCAGGTCGGCGGACTCGCCATGCATTGGGGCGGCGTAACGCCGCGCTGGTCGCCCGAGGACTTCAAGTCGAAGTCGATGTTCGGTGTCGGCACAGATTGGCCGATCTCGTATGACGATCTCGATCCGTGGTACCAGGAGGCCGAAGAGTTGATCGGTGTCGCTGGCGAGCAGGGTCCTGTCGCGATGGACCCGCGCGGCAAACCGTTCCCGATGCCACCACTGCCACTGACTTACAACCTCGGTCTCCTGAAGGATTGGGCGTCGAAGGCCGGTATCACGATGTGGAGCCAGCCGTCGTCGAAGAACTCACGTCCGTATGGTGGGCGCGCCGAGTGCTGTCGCAACGACACGTGCACGCCGATCTGTCCGATCGGTGCGAAGTACTCTCCCGATTTTACGTGGAGCAAGTTGCGCGCGGAGCATCGCGTCACGCTGTATCCGCGCACGCTCGTGCGACGACTGGTGCGCGATGAGCGGACGTCGCGGATCACGGGCGCGGAAGCAGTGCAGCGCGATGGCGCGACGTCAATTCCTGTGACGTTTCGTGCGAAGACGTTCGTCGTCGCGGCGGGTTATGTGTGGAGTGCGCATCTGCTTCTGTTGTCGGGCGTGGCCAACAAATCCGGCAATGTCGGCAAGTATCTCGCAGGCCATCGCAATCAGCAGGCGTTCATCGAGCTGCCGCTGCGGCTCTATCCGGGCATCAATGGCCAGCATTCGCTCGTGACGAAGCAATTCATGCGGAAGCCGGTTGGCGAGCGCTATCTGCGACACGATCTCCGTGTGTGGGAGTCGAGCTACGATCGTGGTCCACGCCTCAGTAACGGCGCAGGCGCCATCATGTTCGGCGACGACATCATGCGCGACTGGCGTGAGCGGACCAAGACGGGTGTCGCCCGCGTGCGTTCGTACTACGACGTGATTCCCGCCCGCGAGAGTGCGCTCACGCTCGACACGACGCGTCGTAATGCACATGGCGATCCGCTGCCCAGGCTGGCGTTCAAGGACGCGCCCGAGTCGGAGGCGCTGCGTGAATATTCAGACTCATCGATCAAGGCGCTGTTCGAGAAGATGGCGCGAGCAGGTAACGGGAAGGTGATTCGCAACGAGGAAGACGACGGCGGCTTCCTCGATCATCCTGCTGGCGGCTGTC
>JBDUCR010000088.1:0-14611 GCA_040003345.1 bacterium | reverse complement strand
CCTTGAAGATCGTGCGATAGAACGTGTAGTGACGCGCCTCTTCCTTCGCGACGTTCGACAGCACGGTGCCGATGGTCGGCTCGTACTTGCCGGCGAGCTTGCCGGTGTTGGAATGGCTCACCTGCGTCGCGCGTTCCTGCAGTGTGGTGTAGACGAACACGCGATAGGGATCCTTGTCCCACGACGGCTCGAAGCCCGCCTTGAGGTACTCGAACTGCATGCGCTCCAGCACGGGGCTGTTGAGGATCTTGCTGTCGTGCATGTAGTCGTGGAGCACCGCGCCGTGCCGATCCTCTTCGGCAGTCCAGAGATTCGTCCACTTCGCCCAGAAGGTATCGCCGCCGAGGTACGTCGCGAGCAGTCGATGGAAGTGCGGCAGTCCTTCTTCGGTAAGGAGATTGAGCGCGAGTGCAACGCGCGCCGGCAGGCTGATGCCATCGGCTCGGCCACGCAGCTCGCGGATGTATCCGTCGGGGTCGGTGTCCGGCGGCGGCGCGAGCAGCTCGCTGGGAAACCAGAGCACACGCTTCGCCTCGTGCACGACCATGAGCTCCTGAACCACCGGCTCGAGATCCGCCAGAACTTCGACCTTGGCGAGCGTCGCCGCTTCTTGAGGTGTCATCACTACAAATCTGGCAGGTTTCGCGCGCAGGGTCCAGCCAGCCTTTCGCAGCCAGTTGAACTCGCCGTGCGGGAGCGGCGAGCAGCTTCCGCCGTGACCCTTGCTTTCGCGATGCCGCGACCGTTTGTTGGCGTTGTCTACGCTGGTCCCCACACCTAAGCGTCCATGCCATTGCCCGTGCGGAAGGCGGAGCGTGTCATTGCGGACCTGCTGCTCGCGCACTGGGATCCGCTGCGTGTGCGCGACACGCCGGGAACACACGACGAATACCTGACGCATGCGCACTCGGTGTACGGCCTCCTCGCGCGCGGGGCGTCATCAGTGCAGATCTCGCGCTACCTCCATCATGTCGAGAGCGATGACATGCACCACCCGGAGCTTGCCGCCGAAGATCTGACGCCGCTGCTCACCGCACTGCGAACGATCGATCTCGACGCATAGCGTCCCGCTCGGTGGCGCGGCTGGTGGCGACCGACGAACTTCCGCCGCATGGCACTCACCGCAACGATCTACAACTTCGACGTTCAGCTCGCCGACATGGACCGCGCGGTCTACGAGTCTCTGTCCTTCCGGGTGGCGTGCCAGCCCTCCGAGACGGAGGAATATCTCCTCTCGCGCGTGCTCGCCTACTGCCTCGAGTATCGCGAAGGTATCGGCTTCTCGAAGGGAATTGCCGAAGCGGAGGTGCCCGCGCTCTACGTGCGCGATCTCACCGGCGCGATGCAGGTCTGGATCGACGTCGGCGCGCCCGATGCGGCGCGGCTGCACAAGGCAAGCAAGGCGTCGCCGCGAGTGGTCGTCTACACGCATCGCGATGCGTCGCGCCTCGTCGCGCAGCTTGCTGGCGAGAAGATTCACCGCGCCGACGCACTCGAGTTCTATGGGATTGATCGAGAGCTCATCAGCGGACTGGTCTTGCAGCTCGATCGCCGCAACAGCTGGGAGATGTCAGTGACCGACCGGCATCTGTATGTCGCGGTGAATGGCGTGACCATCGAAGGCGATGTGGTTCGACACGCGCTCGTGTGAGCATCGCGAGGTCGCTACTCGATATAGCTCCGCAACAACTGCAGCATCCGTGTGTCCGTCGCCGTCGCGTCATCCAGCTTTGGCGTCTCGATCACCTTCGGCACTGAAACCAGTCGCGCATCGTTCATGATACGTCGGAACGGTGTCTCGCCGAGCGATCCTTCGGCGATCAGCTCGTGCCGGTCGCGATGCGAGTTGAACGGCGTCTTCGAATCATTGAGGTGCATCACTTTGAGGCGGGCCAAGCCCATCGCATCGTCGAGCCGCGCGAACACGCCGTCGTAGTCGTGCACCAGATCATAGCCCGCGGAATACACGTGACATGTGTCGATGCAGATGCCAAGCCGAGCCTGGAATCGCGCGTCGACCAGCGAGATGATCGCCGCCAGCTCTTCGAACGTCGCGCCGAGTGACGTGCCCGAACCAGCCGTCGCCTCGAGACAGAGGATCGTATCACCCGGCGACGCGTCGAGCGCCCGGCTTATTGCCTCCGCATTGCGCGCAATCCCCGCTTCGCGTTCGTCCATATAGTTGCCGGGATGCGACACGAGATACCCGAGCCCGAGCGCACGACATCGATCGAGCTCCTTCGTGAACGACTCGATCGACCGCGCGCGCAACACCGGATCGGGGCTCGCGAGATTGATCAGATACGAATCGTGCGCCATCGTTGCCGACACGCGTGTCGCGGCGAGCTGCTGACGAAAGTGTACGCACTCCTCGTCGGCGCATTCCCGCTCCGCCCAACGATTTCCCATCTTCGTGAACAGCTGCATGGCCGTCGCGCCGATCTCCGCCGCCCGCGCGGGTGCATTGGGAACGCCACCAGCCGCGCTCACGTGCGCTCCGAGTAGCGGATCAGCGGGGAGCGGACGCGCAATCGCCTTCTTCTTGCGCGCCGGAGTCATGCCGTGCGACGCGTCGTCAATGCCATTCGACTATCGCGCTCCGCGGAGCCACGTCTCGGGATCCACGGCCTGCTGCGTGGGCGCAGTACGGATCTCGAGATGCAGGTGTGGCTTGAGGTCGGGATCAGAGACGCCGACCGTTCCGATGACATCGCCGCGCTTGACGACGCTGCCTGCCTTGACCGATCCCGTGTTGAGCGACGAGTAGATCGAGTAGTCACCGCCGCCGTGATTGATGACGACGGTGAGTCCATAGGTGCCGAGTGGTCGCACACTCACGACGGTGCCAGGCGCGACTGCCTTCACTGGCGTCCCGATCGGCGCGGCGATGCCGATGCCGTTCCAACGCGTCGTCGTATTGTTCGGATTGATCACGCGTCCGAAGCGATAGAGCACCGTGCCGTCCACGGGCCAATCGAGCCGGCCCAGATCGCTCGTACGCAGCGTGCTCGTTGTCTTCGGCGCGTTGGGGCTCTTGGTCTCCGTTCGCTTTCGCTCGGTTTCGATCGACGCGATGACATTGCCGAGTCGCGCTTCGGATTGGCGAATGCGTGCGAGCCGGTCCTGGATCTGCTGCGTCGACTTCTGCGCCTGCACCAGGCTCGTCGATCGCAGGCGTGTGAGAATTGCGAGCCGCTCTTCCTCTCGTTGCTTGTCGCTGCGGTTCTCCTCCACCGCATCGCGCAGCTTCAACAACTCGGCGCGTTGTCGGGAGATGTCGTCACGCAATGTCTCGACGCGACGCACGAGTGCGCGATCGTGCACCGCGAGCTCGTGAAGATACTTGTAGCGCGCAATCAGCTCGCCGAACGATCGCGCAGTCAGTAACGCCTCGGCGGAGTAGAGTGGTCCGCGCTTGTAGATGTCCACCAGGCGGCGCTCGAGCGTCGTGCGACGAAAGATGAGATCGCCCTCCGCCATCGCCATCCGATTCGTCGTTTCGGCGACATCGTTCGTGATCGCGGCGAGCTGCCGGTCGAGCGTCTTCAGCACTTCTTCGGTCGACGATCGCTGACGATCGAGATTCGCTACTTCCTCGCGCAGGTCGTGCACGCTGCCCTGCAGATTCGCCATGCGACGTTCGAGATCGGCGCGCTCGCGGCGAATGCGGTCGAGCTCTTCACGCTGCGCGCGGATGCGTGCATCGGCGGACTGCGCTGGCAGGGCGCACGGCGTTGCGAGGACGACGAGGACCAGCAGCGCCCGCAACGCTAGACGCGACGTAAATGCCTCCCGACCGAGAACGAGCTGCCGATCAACCCGATCAGCGCACCGAACAACAGGCCGAGCAACGTGACGCGCGTGTCGAAGAACACGGTCTGAATCAGATACTTGTCGATGAGCGTGCGAGCCACGTACGTCAACAAGAGGGCGAGTAGTCCACCGAGTATGCCTTTGGTGATCCCCTCGATCAGGAACGGCCGGCGAATGTACGAGTCCGTCGCACCGACGAGCCGCATGATCGAGATCTCCTGTGCGCGCGAAAGCACCGCCATTCGGATCGTCGCACCGATGATGATCATCGACACCACGGCGAACGACAGCCCGAGCACAAGGCCCGCGATGCCCGCAATGTTGCGCAGGCGATAGAGCTTCTCGATCCACTCCTCGCCGTAACGCACGTCGTCGATGAAGGAGAATGCGCGCACACGCGACGCAACACGCTTGACCGTCGCCGGATCCCGCGATCCCGGCTTGATGCGCACGTCGATCGACGCCGGCAGCGTCGCGCCCTCGAACACATCGCGGAAATCACCGAGCTCGCTTTTCGCGCGCGCGAGCGCCTGCTCCTGCGTCACCATCGTCGCGCTCAACACTTCCGGATAATTCGCGATGTCACTCGCCGCCGAGGCCAATGCCTCGGGCGCCGTTCCATCGGCGACGAACGCGCGGAGCTCGACGCGATCCTCCAGCTTGTCCAGCGCATTTCGAATGTTCAGCGCGACGAGACCGAACAGACCGAACGCGAACAGCGAGAACGCGATCGTCGTGATGCTCAAGGCGCTGAGCAGCGGCGTGCGCCTGAAGGTGATGAGCGCGTCGCGAATGGTGCGCTTCATCCGTCCCGTGCCTGGCGCGCGCCCTGCTCGTGCGAATCGAACACGACAGCGCCCCGATTCATTTCGATCGTGCGAAATTCCTGACGCCGGATCAGCTCGAGATTGTGCGTCGCCATCATCACGGCCGTCCCGGCGCCGTTGATCTCGCGCAACAGCTGAAAGATGCCGCGCGTGGCCCGGTCGTCGAGATTGCCCGTTGGCTCGTCCGCGATGAGCACGAAAGGATCGTTCACCAGCGCGCGCGCAATGGCGACACGCTGCTGTTCGCCACCGGAGAGCTCGCGCGGATACGCCGTACCCTTTCCCGAGAGTCCAACCTGCGTCAGCACGCGAGCGACCTTCGGACCGATCACCGCCGTCGGTGTACCAGTCACCTCCAGCGCGAACGCGACGTTCTGCTCGGCCGTGCGATTGTCGAGCAGCCGAAAATCCTGGAACACGATGCCGAGCTTGCGACGGAGCTTCGCGACTTCACGATCTCTCGCGGTGATCGAGCTCGTACCGCTCACTCGCACTTCGCCCGAGGTCGGCCGCTCCTCCATGTAGACCATCTTCAACAGCGTCGTCTTTCCCGCTCCGCTCGGACCCGTGAAGAAAACAAATTCCCCTTTGCCGATGTTGAGCGAGACATCGTCGACTGCCGTGCCGGTCCGCTGATAGGTCTTCGTGACGTGAGTGAATCGGATCATGCGATCATTTACGTCGCTGTCGCCTCCGCCTCGATATCGGCCAACTTCCACGACGAGCCCGAGGTGACCGTATCAACGATCGCCTTCAGCAGACCGATGAGCATCGGGCCGAGCAGAATGCCGGCGAGACCAAAGGTGTACACGCCCGTGATCAACGCGACGAACATCCAGTAGAAGTTGAGAACCCGCGAGCGGTCCGCGGCGATCTTGGGACGCAGATAGGTCGAGATGAAGACCGTGTTCACGAGCGTGCCGATGATGATCATCGCGATTGCCGATCCGAGCGCGTCGCGGAAAATGATGAGCCAGATCGCCACCGGCACATACACGCTCCACGAGCCCACGATCGGGAAAAAGCCGATGATGAACGAGACGACCGCGAGCGCGCCGGCCAACGGAACGCGGAAGGCGAGATTCATTCCGAGAATGATCAGCGACTTGAGCGTTTGCGTCAGCAGCGTCGAATAGATCGCTCCATACAACACACCGCGCACATTTACCTCGAGCGCGCGCCGCAAATGCTCGTAACGCGGCGCGATCTTGCTTGCGAGATATTCACCGACCTTGTCGGCCTCGAGCAGAATGTAGTACGCCGTGAAGAGAAAGATCGTCGCCGAGATGGTGAAGTCCTTCAGCGCGCTCTTGAGCAGCAGCGGGAGCCGCGTGCCATACGCCGTCGCGTCGATCACGAACTTGCCAAGGGCGTCTGCCGACTTCGCTCCGGTGAGGAACGGCACACGCTGCACCGCCGCATCGATCTTTTTGACGATCTCTTCCTGATGCAGGCTCGCATATCCCAGGACGTCGGCGAGCTCGCTGTAGCTGTAACCGAGCACGACGAGCACCGGAAGAATCACGGCGAGCAACGTGAGAATGCCCGATAGCGTCACGTTGTTCGTGCGCCGCACGAGCCAGAGATGCATCGGGCGAAGATAGAAGCCGATGATGAGACCGAGGATGGCCGCGATGACGACCGTCTTCACCATCCACAGGAATAGCGCGAGCACAACCGCACCAAGCAGCGTCGTGATGAGGATGCGACGCACTTCCGGAAGCGTCAGCTCGCCGATCGCCGCATTCGTCCTTCGTTCGACCCGCCGGCGTTCATGCTCACTCGGCGTGCCGGGCAGAATGATCTCACTCATCAGTGCAGCGCCTGCTCGATATCAGCGATCAGGTCATCGGCATCCTCGATTCCTACGCTGATGCGCAGGAAACCGTCTGGAATACCGATCTTCGTCCGCTCCTCCGAGGTGAGGTGCTTGTGTGACGAATGCCGTGGCTCGCTTACAAGGGAGTCTACACCACCGAGACTCGGCGCGTGGCGAATGAGGCGCAGCTTGCGGATGAACCGGTCAGCCGCGCGCCCACCTCCGCTTAGCTCGAGACCCATCATTCCGCCGAAGCCGTCCATCTGAAACGCGGCCACCTCATGGTCGGGATGCGATTCCAGACCCGGATAGTGAACGGCCTTCACTTCCTTCCGCTCGCTACACCACCGCGCGATCCGCATCGCGTTCTCGTTCTGCCGCTTCACGCGCACATCGAGCGTCTTGAGACCGCGCTCGAGCATCCAGCAGGCGAAGGGATCCGGCGCCTGTCCCCACACGATCAGCTTCTGCCGCACTTCTTCCACGTACGGCGCCGTCCCGAGTACCGCGCCGCCGAGCACGTCGTGATGCCCGTTGAGATACTTCGTCGCAGAATGGATGACGACATCGGCGCCATGTTCGAGCGCCCGGAAATTCACCGGACTCGCGAAGGTGGAGTCGACGACGAGTGCGAGTCCGATCTCCTGCGTCAGATAGCTCACTGGGCGCAGATCGACTACACGGCACGTTGGATTCACCGGCGTCTCGAGGAACACGGCACGCGTTTCCTTGCGCAGCCGCTTGCGCCATCCGCGCGATTCCATCGGATCCACGAGCGTGACGTCGATGCCGAGTGTCGCGAACTCGTCGGTGAGAAGGCGGCGCGTTCCGCCGTAGATCCACCGGCTCGCGAGCAGGTGATCGCCAGGACGGAGCAGCGCGAGCAGCGCACACGCCGTCGCGCCCATTCCGCTCGACAGCAGCACACATGCTTCCGCTTTCTCGAGCGCCGCGAGCCGTCGCTGAACGAGCTCTGCGTTCGGCGCATTGCCATGGCCGGGATAGATGACGTCGTCGTCGCGTCCGGCTTCCATCCCGAAGCTGGTAGTCTGATACAGCGGCGTGACGACTGGCGCGCCCGCGTCGTGCGCCGCTTCTCCGGCGTGTACGGCGAGGGTTGGAAGCGCCTGCGGACGTGGACGACGAGAGGTGGCCACGGAAGATTGGGAAGAGCGCCGCTTCAGGCGAAAAGCCCGCGACGCGTGTGCGAATCGAGATCCGGCTTCACCACGCGGACAAGCTCCGACACTGATACGCCGGCGACGTCGCGAAGCCCCACGTCGCCTCGTTTGACAGCCTCATCGACGACGACGGTCGCGAGCTCCTGTCGCCGAGGACCGTACACCCACGCGAGCTCTCCCTCGGCCAACAGCCGAGCGCGCGCGTCTTCCGGATGCAGCCGAACCTGCGGACCGCGGTCAGGATCCGACACGCGCGTCCCGACGAATGACGCGACGCGCAGAACCCGACTGCGTGCGTCCTCAGGCATGCGCCTCTCCGAGTCCTCCTACCGCGATGTAGCCGTCCTCGAGACGCATGAGGAGCCGTCGGCGGTGGAGTGCGTCGAGCATGCGCGCGCAATCGTCAGGCAGCGAGCCCAGCGCGAGCGCGAGATCCACGGCGCGTGCCCGCCCCAGCTGATAGACCTTTTCCCACGCCGCTCGCTCGCCGTCGTTCACGATGCCGACGATGCGCGCGCCGTCTTCAGTCTCGAGCACGAGCGCGAGTCCATGTCGCTCGAGCACCGTCTCGATCGCGTCCCAGTGATCGTCGGTCACGCCGCGAAAGAGGAAGTACGCCTCGCGGTCTTCCTCCCGCTCGACCGAGACGTATCGCAACAGCAGCTTCGCGATGACCTCATCGGCGCAGGAAAAATCGATCATCCCAACATGGGAGAAATCGATCACGGTGAGTGAGCGCTCACGCGAGTCGGCGAGCAGCGCTTCGATTTGCGTCCGCACGGCGGCGCCCGTGGGTCGCGTGACGAGATTGGAATAGAGCTCGCACGACAGCGTATTCCGCAGTACGGAGCTCACGTCGATGTGCATCATCATCGCGGGCCCCCGGAGACCCGCTCAGGTATCGTGACTTGAACCTGCGACCCCGGAAATGGGGCTAGCTTCTCAGTAAGGGGTACGTCGTCATCCCAGCTCGGAACGATCGCAATTTTCGCGGTGCCGCTGCGAACGCTGACCTTCCCGTCCCAACGTCCAATGTAACGTCTCACGCCGGCAAGACCTTGGCCGCGACCTGGGTCACGAAACCGGCTCACGCCCCGAATCACCGCTTCCTCGAGCGCTGCGGCGTCGTCCCATCGGTCGTTCCGAACACGGCCCGGCGCGCTCTCGAGCGACTGGCGAAAGCCGAGTCCGGCGTCGCACACCGCGATGACGACGACGCGCCGATTCGCGAGACGCTTGCGATAGGTGTAGGTCTGCACCGCTACCCAACCGCCGCGTCCAGCATGCTCGACAATATTCTGGCAGATCTCGGACAGCGTCATCGCGAAGCCTACGGTGGCCTTCGCGTCGATGTTCAGCTCCTTCGAGAGAATCTGTTGCGCCTTCTGCTGAATGCGACCGACGACTTCATGCACGTCCTCGCTCTTCACGACAGGCGTGATCTCGAGCAGCACGCTCGACTCGCCGCCGCGCCCCTTCGGTACGGAGCCTCGCAGATCGTAGAGCTCTTCAGCGTACGTGAAGAAGCCGGTGCGTGCCCAATAGCTTGACGTGTCTTCGTTGTCGGGCGCGGCGAAGGTCGCGCGCTCCGGTCGCGTCTGCCCAAGCGTGAGCAGGGCAGTCAATCCATACGGCGACGCCCATCGCGTATGTCGCGCGTCGACGAGCAGCTTCGCGTCGTGAGGTACGGACGCAAGCTGCTCCACCACCTGCTCGAACGTCTGGTCGTCCAGAGAGGGCGGAACAGTGATGACGCTGGTCACGTGAGGCTGAGTTCTCCGCGCAGGTGGGCCGCGAGTCCGGTAGCGCCGCGGTGGTCGACATTTCGGGCAGCGGCCCGAGAGGCCGCCTTCATCGCGTCCGCTAACTTATCACCCGCAACCATCCGGGAGAAATAGGTCGCGCCGTAAACGTCGCCACATCCTGTCGGATCGCCAGTCCCATTGACATTCACCGCGGGCACCAACGCAGTGCGCACGGCGCCCAGCCCTCCGGTGCCGCCACGTGAGCCAGTGGCCAGACCACCACGAGGGGGAAGATCACATATCGTATCGAAGCCAGGTGCGGCCACATAGATCGCACCGCGCTTCCCGAGCGTCACGAGCAGACACGAAACTCCCGCGGCAAGCGCCGTCGCGGCGAGGCTCATCGAGTCCGGCGCGATCGTCGCCATCTCCTCTTCATTCATTTGCAGGAAGTCGAAGCACCCACACCACTCCGCCACATTCGGGATCGGCTGCGGCGTACGAAGCCCATCAGGCTGCACCGCCATCACCTTCATGTGCAGATCGCAATGGATCGGCCCAGCAAAATGTCGGCGCAGCAACTGCGACGTCTCGAGGTCGAGCTCCCATCCGCTCAGAAAATTTACATAGAGCGCATCGAGACGCGACTCGTCGATGAGTTGCTTGAGCGCGAGCCAGCTCCAGGCGGGAATCGCACCAGTGAGATGCTCGGTGCGACGTTCGTCGTCGAGATATCGCAGTTCCACGCGATGACCCTGATACGGCACTTCGATCAGCGCTGCATCCGCCGCAACACGCTTGAGTGTGCCGAGATAGTCGCGCGCGCGCGCCGCGAAATCGTAGCCGACCTTGAGCAGCGGCACGATCTCCCAATCGTCGGGCAGCGCCGCATCGAGTCCACTCAGCGTGTAGGTGATGCCACCCCACTCCTCGACGGGCACGCTGCGCGCATCCCGTCCGTGGATGATGTCCCAGACGAAAGTGCCGATGACGCCAACGCGCTTCTTCACACGCGCTGAAGTCGCCGAGTGGTGAAGTAGTGAATCACACGCCGCCGAAATGCTGTTGCTTGAAGCTTGCAACAGCGCCCACGACTCCCGCCGTACCCGGCAATTCACCTGCAACGATGCGCACAGCACGCACCGCAGGACTGAACGCGCGACGTCGCACTTCGGCGCGCAGCGGAACGAACAAGGCATCTCCAGCCGCCGTCACTCCACCCGCAACAACCACGATGTCCGGATTGAAAATATTGAGCAGGTTCGCGACTCCCGCGCCCAGATAGCGCGCCGTATCACGCACGATCTCGTTCGCGATCTGATCGCCGGCCTTTGCGGCATCGTACACGAGCTGCGCGGTGATGTCCTCGAACCTTCCATTCACCATCGCCGGAATCGTCGACTCACCTTCCTCGCGCACGAGCACTTCCCGCGCGCGCGTCGCGATCGCCGGCGCCGATGCGTACGCCTCGAGACAACCGTAGTTGCCGCACTTGCAATGACGACCATTCAGATCGATGGTCGTGTGGCCGATCTCACCTGCCATGTCCGACGAGCCGTGATAGAGCGCGCCGTTGAGGATGAGACCACCGCCGATGCCCGTGCCGATCGTGATGCCGACGACGTTGCGCCCACCGCGCGCGGCACCTTGCCACCATTCGCCGAACGTCGCGCAGTTGGCGTCATTGTCGAGCGTCGTCGGCAGATGCAAACGATCCTGAATGCGCTTCCGAAGCGGGAAGTCCTTCCATCCAAGATTCGGCGCGACGAGCACGATGCCTTGCTCGCGATCGAGCGGACCCGGGGCGCCGATGCCGATGCCGATGAAATCGCGCCGTGCCACGTCGGCGTGCCCCATCGTATCGAGAATCACGCCTTCGACAAGTCCGACGATCCGCTCGGCGACACCTTCATCGCCGACCGATGCGTTGGTGGGGATGCTGCGCATGCCGAGGTGGCGCGACCCGTCGACGGTCATCGCGCCCGCCACGATGTTCGTGCCGCCCAGGTCCACTCCAACGATGTACTGCTCGCGTGCAGAGCTCATGCGTCAACATTACGAGAAGAGAGGAGCGAGCGCACGTGGTCGGCGATTGCCTCCGGCGCCAGTTCGCGCATGCAGCGCCAGTGTCCCAACGGGCACACCTGCGGGCCATGGCGATCGCACGGCCGGCACGGCATCGATGTGTGCCCGACGACCACCGACTTGGGCGACAGTGGTCCAAACCCGAACGCCGGAATCGTCGGTCCGAAGATCGCCACCGTCGGAGTGCTCATCGCCGATCCAAGATGCAACGGTGCAGAGTCATTCGTCACGAGCGCCGCCGCGCGGCCGATCAATTCCGCTGACGCCAGCAGCGACAGCTTGCCTGTCGCATCCACTGTGCGCGGCACGGTCGCGACGATCGCCTGCGCGAGCGCGGTATCATCAGCTCCGCCAACCACGACGATGCGCACACCACCCGCGAGAATCGCCGCAAGCTCCGCATAGTACGGCCACCGTTTCGTCGCCCACACGCTCCCAGGCGCGAGCGCGATGAACGCATCACTCGACGCAATGCCGCCACTCGCGAGCAACGCATCGACCGCCGTCCGCTCTTCATCGCCCGGATGAAGCGTCGGACGCAATTCTTCTCGCGTCGGCTCGCGACCATTCGGACGGCTGAGCATCAGCAGGCGCGCGGCGTGATGCAGATCGTCGCGATACGCTACGCGTTTCGTGTAGAACAATCGTCCCGCCGACGTCGTGAATCCAACGCGCGACGGAATGCCAGCCACCAGCGCGAGTGCCGCGCTGCGCCAGGATCCCTGCGCAAGCAACGCGATATCGTATTTCTCGTCGCGCAGTCGCTGCGCGAGCGAGATGAACCCTCCGAGGCCGCCATCGGCGCCGCGCTTGTCATACACGATGACGTTTCGCACAGCGGGATGATTTGCAAGCAACCCCGCGGATGCAGGAGTCGTGACGATGTCCACGGGACCGCGACGCGCGAGCTGCACGAGCAGCGGCGTCGTGAGCACCGTGTCTCCGAGAAACGACGTCTGGATGACGAGCGTCGAGGCCACGGCGCCGCCGCTGCTAGTCGACCTGCAGAACCGCGAGAAACGCTTCCTGCGGTATCTCCACCGAGCCGACCTGCTTCATGCGCTTCTTTCCTTCCTTCTGCTTCTCGAGGAGCTTGCGCTTGCGGCTGATGTCACCGCCGTAGCACTTCGCGAGCACGTCCTTGCGCAGCGCCTTCACCGTTGTGCGCGCAATGACCTTCGTACCAATCGCCGCCTGGATGATCACCTCGAACAGCTGCCGCGGAATGAGCTCCTTCAACTTGTCGGCGATCTTCCGTCCCCAGTCGTACGCCTTGTCCTCGTGGCAGATCACGCTGAACGCATCGATCGCGTCGCCGTTGATCAGCATGTCGAGTCGCACGAGATCGCTGGTGCGATACTCGAGCATCTCGTAGTCGAGCGACGCATACCCTCGGCTGATCGACTTCAAACGGTCGAAGAAATCGAGAATGATTTCGCCAAGCGGAAACTCCCAGTCGAACTCGACGCGCTGCTGATCGAGGTACGTCATGTTCTTGTAGACACCACGACGCTCGGTGCCGAGTGTCATGATGGGGCCGATGTAGTCGGAGGGCGCCATGATGCGCGCCTTGACGTACGGCTCCTCGATGTAGTCGATGACCGCGCTGTTCGGCATGAGTGACGGATTCTCGACCAGCTCCATCGTGTTGTCCGTCTTGTACACCTTGTACTCGACGCTCGGCACCGTGGTGACGAGATCGAGCTCGTACTCACGCGTCAGACGCTCCTGCACGATTTCCATGTGCAGAAGTCCGAGAAAACCGCAGCGAAAACCGAAGCCAAGCGCGGTAGACGTCTCCGGCTGATAGTTGAGCGACGAGTCGTTGAGCTTGAGCTTCTCGAGTGCATCGCGCAGCGTCTCGTACTGCTGCGTGTCGGTTGGATACATGCCGGCAAACACGAACGACCGCACTTCCTGATAGCCAGGGAGGGGTTCCTTCGCATGGTTCTCCGCGTCGAAGATCGTGTCGCCGGCGCGCGTCTCGCTCACCGAGCGCACACTCGCGACCACGTATCCGACTTCGCCCGGTCCGAGCGAGCCAGTCTGCACCTGACGCAGCTGGTTGTAGCCGACTTCATCGACTTCGTAGACCGACTCACTCGCGCCGAACGTGATCTTCGTGCCCTTCTTCAGCACGCCGTCAACGACGCGCACGCTCGGAATCGCGCCGCGATACTTGTCGTAGTACGAATCGTAGATCAGAGCGCGCAGCGGAGCCTTGTCATCGCCAACCGGTGCTGGCACCTTCGCTACGACGGCCTCGAGTAGCTCGCGAATGCCGATGCCCGCCTTCGCGCTCACGCGCAGAATCTCGTCGGGATCGACGCCGAGCAGGTCGGCGACCTCCTGTGCGCGCTTCTCCGGCTCCGCGCCCGGCAGATCGATCTTGTTGAGAATCGGGATGATCTCGAGTCCTGCGTCCAGCGCCAGAAACAGGTTCGATAGCGTCTGCGCCTGAATGCCCTGTGATGCATCGACGACGAGAATCGCGCCCTCGCATGCGGCGAGCGAGCGCGACACCTCGTATGTGAAGTCGACGTGCCCCGGTGTGTCGATGAGGTTGAGCTCGTACTCGCGCCCGTCGTTCGCGGCGTACGTCATACGCACGGCATTCAGCTTGATCGTGATGCCGCGCTCGCGTTCCAGGTCGAGCGTGTCGAGAACCTGGGCCTTCATCTCACGTTTCTGCAGCATACCCGTCTCTTCGATGAGACGATCCGCCAGCGTGGACTTGCCGTGATCGATGTGTGCGACGATGCAGAAGTTACGGATATGGTCGAGCTTCACGGCAACACGGGTCGGGGCGAGGACTAAGGAACAGCCTTGAAATATACCCCGACGATCCTCTAAACGCAGTGTCCGCACCCGATTGGGTGCCGCCCCCCGCATTCCTCCACCCGGAAAATCTGGTGTTGCGGTCACTGCCGCCAGACCTGCCTCTCTTCTACCTTGTGTGTCCAATGGAGTCACCGCACCGCGCTGACCTGTTCGACCCGGCCGCGCTGGCCACGCTCGGCCACATCGAAGTCGTCGCCCGATGGATCGTCGATGGCTTCCTCAGCGGTCTCCACCGCTCGCCTCGCAAGGGGTTCTCGGTGGAGTTCGCCGATTTTCGTCCCTATCAACCTGGCGACGATC
>JBDUCR010000078.1:0-4306 GCA_040003345.1 bacterium | reverse complement strand
GTTCACGATGCTGTGCGCCGTGTCCAGATACGGCGAGTCGCTGCGCCAGTCGAGCATGTTCGGAATCACGAGCGCGGCACCGCCGCCCGCACCAGCAGCGAGCAGCATTGCGAGCAGGCGCATCGGTTTGAGCGTACCGTCGTTGTTGCGCAGTGCAATAAATCCGGCGATCGCCAGTACGACGAGTCCGACGAGCAGTGCAAGCCACGCCGCTCTGCTGCGCGAAAGGATCAACGCACCCGCGACGAGTGCGAGTCCCACACACCAGCGTGCGAAGGCTGCGCGCGTCGGGGCGCGCAATCCGGCGAACAACAGCGCGGGGAGTGTGATGACGCTGAGATGCGCCATGAAGTTGCGATTTCCGAACGTGCCACCGGGTGCACGATTGAGACTCACGAAATCCGTGCGCACGCCATACGCCTGCAGCAGCGCGGTCGCAGCGCCGACGACACCCGCAAACGCGAGTGCGGCGACCAGCGCGCGAGAGTAGCCTGCCCGGGCAAGCGCACGCGCACACCAGAAGCACGCCGCGCCTCCGAACGACAACGCGAGCGCTCGGCCCGCGAGCCACCAGTTCGTCGCGAACAGCGCCGACACGACACCGAGTATAAGGAAGAGCGCGAGCAATTCGTCCACGCGCGCGAGTGAAAGTCGTCGCACGCGTGCAACGACGAGAAGCGTGACGACGAGCGCTGTTATGCCGAGCACCAGCTCTTTCGGCACGAAGAAGCGATCGAGATCGAAGCTCTTGTACGGCGCAGCCGCGAGAACGACGGCGATCGCCCCAGCCTGCAGGACACGCAGCGCTATTCCGCGATCAGCTTGCTGCATGCATCACGTGACAGGTGCTCTCTCCGTCGTCGTGGAAGCCGTTCTTCTCCACGGGAATGAATTGCCATTTGTAACGGCCGGGAAGAAGCGAGAGCTTGAGCAGACCCCATGCGTCGCCCGAGCGTGCTTCACTTCCTGGCAGGATGACACTGAATCTGTAGCGCTCGGCACCACCGGTGCCCGCGACGAATTGCCGCACGCCGTGAACGGAATCTGCATTGCCGCCGGCATCCAACGGAGCGAACCGCTCATAGATGTGATCATGTCCGGCGATCACGACACTCACGCCGTGCGTCGCAAGTGTTTTCCAGACTGGAATCACTCGGTCGCGCTCGGTGTGCGGACCGGAGCTGAAGCGCGGGTGATGCATGTAGGCGACACCACACTGTCCATGATGCGCTTCGAGATCCGCGCGCAGCCACGCGTCCTGCGCGGAGCCGGGCTCACTCGCGATGTTCGTATTCAGCGCGACGACGTGCCAGGTCCCGAGATCATAGCTGTAGTAGCCGAGGTTTCTCGGCCCAGCGAGATCGCCGAAATAATCGTAGTAGCGATCGGGACCACCGTCGCTGTAGTCGTGATTACCGGGCGTCGGGCGCGTGCGCGCGCGATGTCGCCCCCACGTCGCCGCATAGCAGGTGGTGAACGGATTGGGATTTCGCTTCGTTGCGTAACCCGCGTCTCCGGCAATGAAGACCGTACCGCGAATGGTGTCGAGCAACTCCGCCGTTTCCTCAGCGCCGGGCGAGTCGCACTCAGCGATGTCGCCCGCACCGACGAGCACGGGCACACTGTCGGCGAGCATGAGCCGCGCGTCGGCCCGCTTTTCCGTTCGCGAGCAGGCGCAGATGAACGCGCAGAGTGCGAGCGCAGCAGCAGACGTGCGACGGTTCATGCGGGCGGAAGCTGCCACGATTTTTTCAGTCGCGCGTATTCATCAATGGGCAACTGCACCAGCACCGGACGACGCGCGCGATCAAGCCACCGCATCAACGATTCGAGCGCGCCGGCATCGAGCGCGGTGCAACCTGCGGTCGTCGAACCTGCACCGCTCCAGATGTGCAGGAAGATGCACGACCCTCGGCCCTTATGAGGCGGAGTCGCGTTGTAACCGACGATGACGCCGAGTCGATAGACGGAGATCTGGCGCATGTGCTCTGCGCTGTTCCAGTCGACGCGCGGTACGATCGCCTTATCGACGACGGTGTTGTAGTACGCTGACGCCTCGTCATCGACGCAATCGCTGCCGGATTGCAGTGCGGCGTAGGGAAGGCGAATCCATGACATCTCATTCGCCGGCGCGAATCCGAATGCCGTGTCGAGGGGAAATACGCCGGCGGGAGATCGTCCGTCGCCTTCGTGCTTGACCGGTTGATCGACTGCCGACGCGAATGCCTCGTCGCCCCAGGCGAGTCCGGTGCGGCCAATGACGACGGGAATTGCGCTGGCGGCCGAACGCCACGGCTGCTGCGCGTCATCGCGCTCGTATCGGCGCAATGTGCCGGACGTCGCGTTCCAGGTCGCCGTTGTCACGACCACGAGTTGTTGAGCGACGCTCAGTACTCCGGGCCCGGAAGTCGCCGGGGAGGGAGCGGGCACGTGCACTGCGCTCGAGCACGAAATTGTGGTCAGCGAGAAAACGACGAGCGCCGAGGAGAATCGCATGCACAAGGCTAGTGAGGTTCTACGCAGCAGAACAGAGCAGGTCGCTGAAGTCACGCCTCCCGCGACGGCCCGCCGCTATTTCGGCGGCGCAACATCGCGGTAGCGAAAGACGTCCACGCTGCCGTCCAGGTTCTTCAACACCCGCCACTCAAACGAACCCTTCTCGAACGTCGTCAGGTAGATGTTCGGGCCCGCTGCTCTCTGAGAGAAGTGCACAGCATTAGGAATCGATGAAATGCGCGCTCAGGTCGACACTACGCGCGAGAATTCCGTATAGATCGTGACTCGCTCTCCACGCACGAACCCGGCGAGTGTTAACCCGGCCGCGTGCGCAACACGCACCGCCAGTGCGGTCGGCGCGGAAACCGTCGCGAGCAACGGCGCGCCGAAAAGCGCTGTCTTTTGGACAAGCTCGAAGCTCCCGCGACTCGTCATTGCGATGAATCCAGTTCGCGGATCGGTGGACCGACGCAGCAGCGCGCCAATCAACTTGTCCAGCGCATTGTGCCGCCCCACATCTTCACGCACCTCGAGGAGCTCGCCGTCAGCCGACGCCCACGCAGCAGCGTGCACCGCACCTGTCGCGTCGTTCAACGGCTGTCGCTTCGCGAGCTCGGCCATTGCGCGCGCGATCGCCGCCGCAGTGAATCGCGACGCGTCATCTACGCGCGGCAGCGCGCGAAGCACGTCGTCGACGTCGGCCTTGCCGCAGATGCCGCAACCGGTACGGCCCGAGAGCCGCCGACCACGTGCACCAATGGCGACCTCGGCCGACGTCTCGATCTGCAATTCGATCCCGCGACTGTAGCGAACGACCGATACGCTCGACAACGCATCGGCTCGCTCGACGAGACCTTCCGTGAGTGAGAATCCCGTTGCGAAGTCCTCGAGGTCGGCTGGCGTCGCCATCATCACCGCGTAGGTCACGCCATTGTACGCGAAGGTGACCGGCATCTCCTCCGCGATCGTTTCGTCGACGGGCGTTCCGACGCCGCGCTCGATGCGAAGCGCCGATGTGATCGCGGTCGTTGCCATATGTCCAAGTAGTTGCATCACCAACGATTACGAATGCCGAGCCCGCACGCAACGCCGTGGACCTCATCCTGCATGTAAATCGGTCCGTACGTCCTGTCGCTAGCTGCTCCGCGGCAGAGCACGACGCATCGAGTTCGGACAGACTACGGGAGCAGGTTTAGCGTGCGTTTTCTTCGTGGCCGGCGACGCGAGTCATCGGACCTCAATGATATGCGGGCGTTGGATGCACCGAGTGAAGTGATCCTCGGTGAGTTGTTCGGCACGGATCGCCTGGCGCGACACGGCCGCCACCTCGCTCGCCAGCAGAAGATCGTCGACGCACCGCGCAGCCTGCGTCCCCGCGGTCGCGGTCCACTCCTGTCGCGCCTCACCGCAACCGAGGGCGTCCTGCACAGCGCGCAGTCGATGCTGAGCCGCGCGGCCGCCGCTGGAGTCGCCATCAGCCCGGCCGGCGAATGGCTGCTCGACAACTTCTACGTCGTCATCGAGCAAGTGCGCGAAGTGCGCGCGACGCTGCCCAGTGGCTACTACCACGAATTGCCAAAGCTCGAGGGACCTGGGCCGCTCGCCGGCTATCCGCGCGTCTATGAGCTCGCGGTCGAGCTCATTGCGCACACGGACGGGCGACTCGATCCGGCGTTGCTCGAGCTCATGGTCCGTGAGTACCAGCGCATTGCGCCGCTCACGATGGGCGAGCTGTGGGCAATGCCGGCGATGCTGCGCATGGGCTATCTCGAGAACGTGCGCCACATGTCGTTGCGCGCCGTCGCCGACG
>JBDUCR010000274.1:0-4319 GCA_040003345.1 bacterium | reverse complement strand
TCGACCCTCGCACACCAGGCCGTGATGCCCTTCTCGATCCCCGCGCGCGGCACCCGCGCGATGCTCATGACGCTGTGCACGCTCGCGCTGGCGCGACCTGCCGCCGCAGCCGTGGGTCCACGGTTCGTCGTGACCGTGAGCTCGGCGACGCGAGCGCAGCCGCTCACTGGCCGGCTGGTGGTCATCGTCTCTCGGCGCAGCCAACCAGAGCCACGGTTTCAGGTGAGTCCTACAGGGCCAGCGCTTTTCGCGGTCGACCTCGATCAGCTCGCGTCAGGAACGGCCGTGACCGTGGACGCACAGGCACTCGGCTATCCGAGCACAATGTCGTCGCTTCCTGCTGGCGATTACTACGTGCAGGCGGTCGTCAATGTGTATGAGCAGGTGAAGCGCGCTGATGGCCACACGCTGTGGCTGCACATGAACGACGGCACTGTCGAGACCTTTGCGATGGCGCAGGGCAACATCTACAGCGACGCGCAGAAGGTGCACATCGGTGACGGCAGCGAGATCCGGCTCACGCTCAATCATCTCATCGTGGCGGAGCCGCGTCCCGCCGACACGGAATGGATCAAGCACGTACGCATCCAGAGCGACAAGCTGACAAAATTCTGGGGACGTCCGATCTTCATCAACGCCGTCGTGCTGCTGCCAAAGGGATATGCCGAGCACCCCGATGTGCGCTATCCCGTCGTCTACCCACTCGGCCACAGCATACCGTTCTCTTTCACCACCGATTCCGCCACGAGCTCCGGTAAGGTCGGCACGGTGAGCGAAGTGACCGGCACCGAGGCCGGCTACGACTTCTACAAGCAGTGGAGCGCCGAGGGCTTTCCGCGGTTCATCGCCATCACACTCGATCAACAGACGCCGTACTTTCCCGACTCCTACTCGGTGAACTCGGCCAACAACGGGCCGTACGGAGACGCGATCGTCGACGAGGTGATGCCACAGCTCGAACGACAGTTCCGCGCCATCGGAAAATCCTACGCGCGAATCATCGAGGGTGCGTCGACCAGTGGTTGGCAGACGCTCGCGCTACAGCTGCAGCATCCCGACTACTTCGGTGGCGCGTGGATCTTTCAACCGGATCCGATTGATTTTCGTCGCTATCAGCAAATCGACATCTATCAGGATACCAGCGCATTCACGCTGCCGGTGGGCCAGTTCTTGTCGCTCGAGCGCCCGTTTCGTCGGTCAATGCAGGGCCAGGTTCTTTGGACGGTGCGGCAGCTCAGTCTCTTTGAAGAGGTGCTCGGCACGCGCGGGCGATCGAGTTATCAGTACGGCGCGTGGGATGCGGTGTTTGGTCCTGTCGGTGACGATGGGTATCCGCGCCCGCTGTGGAACAACCTGAAGGGTACGATCGATCGCGAGGTGGCGACCTATTGGCGCGACCACGGGTTCGATCTGCGCGCCTACGCCGAGCAGCACTGGGCAAGCATTGGACCCAAGGTCGTTGGGAAGCTGCACTTTTCGGCTGGAGACATGGACGACTTCTACCTGAATCTGGCTGTCTACCAGTTCGAGGACTTTCTCGCGCACAGCAGCAATCCGCACGTCCCTGGCGAGTTCACGTACGGACGGCCGATGAAGGGGCATTCGTGGCACGGCCAGACGTGGGCCGAGTTGGTGCGGCGCATCGGTGTGTATGTGCGTGACCACGCGCCGGCAGGCGAGCGGAGCAGCGACTGGCAGTATTGAGGATCGGGAATGCCGTGGCCCTTTGCCGGCTGGGGAACGATTCCTCTGACCGACAGCTTATGACTGTCATGTCATTGAAACCGTTCGCCGGACGCCGCCTTGCCGGAACACTTTACTTCGTCTTGCTTTCCGGCATTCCCGCCTCTGGAGCCGCGCAAGGCTACCCCTTTAGCCAACGCGCCACCATCACGCAGCAAATCGCGCTGACGACTGTGTCTGTGACCTATGGCCGACCGGTTGCGCGCGGCCGAGTGCTATTCGGGAAGCTCGCCCCGTGGGACAGCGTGTGGCATCCCGGCGCCGACTCGGCCACCCGCGTCACGATCAACCATGACATCGTCGTGGAAGGCCAGCCGCTAAAGGCCGGCCAATATTCGCTTTGGCTCATTCCGCGAGAGCAGGGGCCGTGGACCGTCATCTTCAGCAACGCGACGCGCGTCAACCACACCCCGTATCCCGGGCCGTCGCGCGACGCGCTTCGCGTGGACGTCACGCCGGAAGCCGCATCGCACGTCGAGACAATGACACTCGATTTTCCGCTCGTGCTCCGTGAGAACGCGGTGATGCGGATTTACTGGGGCGAGGTCGCCGTACCAATTAGACTCAAGGCCCCTTATCGGCCGGACTGATTAGGCAGCTCTCGCACCTGCACATTCCTGACCCAGACTTCGCTGCCGAGATTGTGTTGCTGGAACGCGAAGTGCCCCTTCATGAAGGTCTTCTTCTCGTCGACGTAATCGACAGCGACCTTGTCGTTGACCTTGATGATGATGTGATTTCCGTCGACGATGACTTCCTGCGTAAACCACGTATCCGGCGGCACGAGCATCTCTGTCACGTTCTTGAAATTGTACAAACTCCCTGTGCGAACCGGGTCGGTGTGCGTGCTGTTCACTTGCGCCTCGTAGCCGCTGGGAAAGCCAGGACCAAACGCCGTGCGAAAGTATTGTCCGCTGTTGCCCTTGTCCTTGATCTTGATCTCCGCCTTGTAGTCGAAGTTCTCATAGTCGTTGCGCGGACTGAAGATGTGGCTGACGCCGCCTTCACCGTGCAGGACGCCGTTCTTGAACTCCCATCGCCCGTCGCGCTGCGCGTCCCCGGCGACGACTCGTTTCTCCGCGTCGCTCTCGACGATCTTCGACCCTGAATCGCCGGGCGCGACCTTCCAGTTCCGGAATGAGCTCGCATCGAGAATCGTTACCCAGCCGGCGGAGGCGGCTTTCATTGTCTTCGCGCTCGCGTCGACGTCCTGCTGCCACTTCTCGAGCAACGGGCGTAAGCGCTGCGCGATGTCGGGACGCAGGCCGATCATGTTGTTTCGCTCGCCGAGGTCCGTGTGGACGTCGAAGAGCATTGGGCGACCGTCGTCGATGATGAGCTTCCAGTCTCCCGAGCGCACCGCAGTTTGGTTGCGCACGCCGCTCACGCGCCAGAAGAGATTGCGTTCGGCGACAGGTGCGCGCTTCTCGAGAGTGGGAAAGATGTTCGCGCCGTCGAGCGCGGCGTCGTCAGGAACCTTCGCGCCGGCGGCTGCGAGAACGGACGCACTGAGGTCCATGGTGATGCCGACCTGCGGTGACACCGTACCGCGCGGAATGTGACCGGGCCAGCGAATGATTGCCGGCACGCGGATGCCTCCTTCCCACAGACTCGATTTGTTGTGAAACAACGGCGTGTTGCGAGAGAGCCACTCGCCGCCATTGTCGTTGGTGAAAATGACGATCGTATTGGACGCCAGGCCAAGGCTGTCGAGTGCGTGGAGGATGGCTCCGACGCCGCGATCCGCGCGCTCGATGATCTTCACGTATTGAGCGCGCGTGTTCGTCGCCTGATCGAACGGCGTGGTGTGTCTGCCGTGATCGATCGCGACTGACGGAGAGTCCGGCACCTGATAGGGCCAGTGCGCTGCGTTGTATGCGACGTCGATGAAGAACGGCTTGTCGCGATTGCGCGCCATGAACCTGACGGAACGCTCGGTGATCATGTCCGTCATGTAGCCGGGAGCGGTGATGCTCGAGTCGTTCTCGAACAGGTCGGCTTCGCCGTTCCCGTCGGTATGCTGGTAGTAGTCGGTAAAGCCGCTCTTGAAGCCGAAGAAATATCCAAAGCCGTGCGCGCGCGGACTGAACTCTGGTCTATAGCCCAGATGCCATTTGCCGACGAGCGCAGTTGCATAGCCGGCATTCGTGAGCAGTTGCGGCAGTGAGCGTCCAGTCGCCGGCAGTCCCATCGCGCTGTCGACGCTGTGAGCGGCGTTCAGCGGTCGCTCTATCGCGAAGCGTTGTTGGTAGCGGCCGGAGATCAAACCCGCGCGTGTGGGTGAGCAGTTCGCGGCGTTAGCGTAGAAGTCGGTGAGCTTCACGCCTTCGCGCGCGAGGCGGTCGATGTTCGGCGTCTTTACATCTGGCGAGCCGTACGCGCCAAAGTCCCCGTAGCCGATGTCGTCCGTGATGATGAGGACGATGTTCGGCCGCGCGATTCGCGGTTGTTGTTGTGCGCCGAGTGTGAGCGCGAGCAGTGCTATCGCGAGCAATCCGGCGAAACGCAGTCTGTGCATGGGGGGTGAGCTCTCACGAGGTGGTGTGGCGCCTCACCAAGGATGCTCGACGGCGACG
>JBDUCR010000478.1:0-14687 GCA_040003345.1 bacterium | reverse complement strand
CTTCGACGTGTGATGTGTAATCAGGCACCGAAGAAGCGCGACGCAGCGGACGACCAGCCAACACTCCATTGTACTTGCCGCTGTCTACCGCAACCCGGCCATTCACCAGCACGTACTGCATTCCCGTAGCGAGAATCTCCGGACTCACATACGTCGCCTTGTCCGCGATCGTCTTCGCGTCGAACACGATGACGTCCGCAAACGCGCCCTGCTTCAATACGCCGCGCTCTGAAAGCTGAAGCGTCTCCGCGGTGAGCTGGCTCGACACATGAACCGCCTGCGGCGTGGTCAGTAACTGCTTGTCGAGCACGTACTGCCGAAGCTTGCGCGGAAACGTGCCGAACTTTCGCGGATGGCCGCTCGATCCATCGGAGCCGGTCATCACCCACGGCTGTACCATGAACTTCTCGAGATCGGCGTCCTTCATATTGAACGACGCGACACTCGCGTCGCCATTCACGATGATCGCGAGCGCAGCCTCGATCGCCGACACGTGACGTGCATCGGCAATCTGCTGAAGGTTGCGACCGAGAATCGACGTATCGCGCGTCGAGCTGATGAGCAGCGACGCCGCACCACCGCGACGCACGAGATTCCGCTCCATCTCGGCCACGAGTCTCGGTTTGACCGACGCGTCCATGATGCGCGCCTTGAGCGAATCGCGACCACCTGCCTCTGCCCACCTCGGCAGCAACGACGCGCCGACGCTCGTACCCGACGCGAGATACGGATATTGGTCCGCAGTCACCTTGAGGCCCGCCTTCTGCGCCGCGTGCACGAGCGCGATCACCGTGTCTGCCTGCCCCCAGACGTCGGCGCCAAGCGCCTTGATGTGCGAGATGTGAACGGGGATTCTCGCTTCCCTCGCGATCCTGATGACCTCATTCACGGAGCCAATCAAGCCGATCGTGTACGAGCTCTCGTCGCGCATGTGCGAGTCGTAGATGCCACCGTGCTGTGACGCGACCTTGGCAAGCTCGATGACTTCTTCCGTCGTCGCGTAGCTGCCGGGCGCGTAGTACAACCCCGTCGACAGTCCAAGCGCCCCGGCCGACATCCCGCGCGCAACGATCGCGCGCATCGAGTCCAGTTGCGCCACCGTCGGTGAGGCGGAAGACATGCCGAGCACCTGGCGACGCACGTCGCCCTGCGGCACGTAGAGCGCGGCATTGGTGCCGATGCCCTCGCGCTGCCATGTGTCGAGCGTCTTGCCGATCTCGATGGTTCCGCCGCCATCGTTGTTCGTGATGACGGTGGTAACGCCCTGCATCAGATAGTTCGCGTTTCCGCGACGCTGCGCATTCGAGAGATCACCGAGCGTGTGCGTGTGCGGGTCGATGAATCCGGGCGCGACGATCAATCCCTTTGCATCGATCGTGCGCCGCGCCGTGATGCCACCGCGCGTTGCGTCACCAATGAAGGCGATTCGATCACCAACTACCCCAACATCCACTCGGCGAGCAGGCGCGCCGGTGCCATCGACAACAGTTCCGTTGCGAATCAGGACGTCCAGTTGCTGCTGGCTTTGCTGCTGCGCCGCGACCGGCTGTACTACGAGAACCGATGCGAACACAGCACCGGCGAAAAAGGCGACCGAGCTGGAATCCATTCGCGTGTTGGGAGGAGTGCGAGCGTAAAGATATCGCTTGCTAGTTCCATATTATGGAACTATGTTCCGCTTTCACGCCGAATATGTGAAGGCGCTTCATGCTCCGCAAGGCGATGGACGTCCTCGCTCTGTTCTCACACGAGGACCGCGAGCTTGGTGTCGTTGAAGTGTCACACCTCCTGTCGCGACCCAAGAGCACGGTGTCGCGATGGCTGTCCGCCATGGAGCGCGCCGACTTCCTCGAGCGCAGCGCCGAGTCGGGCCGGTATCGCCTTTCCCTCAGGCTCGCCGCGCTCGGCGAGGTCGCGCGACAGACCACCAACCTCCAGCGCTCCGCGCGTCCGTCACTGAGCTGGCTCGCCGCGCTCACCGGTGAGACGGCGAATCTCACGGTGCTCGTGGGAACGATGGCGGTGAACGTCGAAGTCGCCGACAGCCCGCGTCCGGTGATGCACGTCGGATGGGTGGGGCGACGATTGCCGGTACATGCAACCGCGTCGGGCAAGGTGCTACTCGCGCACGCCGACGCTTCCACGCTGGCTGGTGTCCTCACGACCGGATTGCAGCGTTATACCGACGAGACCATCGCGGACGTCGACGCACTGCTTGCCGATCTCGAGCTCGTTCGCGCACGCGGGTACGCCACCGTGTGGGGCGAGATGGAGTCGGACCTCGCGGCGGTCGCAACGCCCGTGCGCGATCACCGCGGTATCGTCGTCGCCGCAATTGCGATTGGCGGCCCGGTGTCACGCTGTCCACGTGAGCGGCTCGACACGCTCGCGCTGCATGTGCTCGCAGCGGGCAATGACCTCTCCGAAAAAATGGGCTACCGGCGCAACACCGCCGTGCGAGAGCGACTCAGCCTGACGGTCAACAGTTCACGTCCTGCGCGCGACGTCACCGCGAGATCGACGAAGTTCTGACGCGCGCCGTTCGCTGTTCCCATGCGCACCTGCGCCTGCTGGTGACCGTACGACGCGTCGCGTTTGTCGAGGAGCGCGGTCTGCGCCTCGAATGCGTCCGACATCGCACGCGCGAGCGGCACGCCATCGACGTCGAGTGGCAGAACGCGTGTCGCGATGATCGTGAACGCAGCGCGGTCGCCTCTCGCATCCACCGCGCCGTACTGCGCTTCCACGCTCACATGCGCGCTGTCGGAACCGAGCACGGCGTCGTACGTGCACGTGACGTCCGTCGGAGATTTCTCGACGGCGTGGCAACTCGACATCGCCTCTGATCGGCGTACGTGCTCCTCGAGTCGTGCCTGCGGCATGCCAGCATACAGGCCGCGAAAGGAATACGATTGCTTGCCTGGCGCGACGTCGCCGGAGAGTGATGCCTGAATCTCGCGCGCGGTAGCCGCTGAATCCTGCGCGGAGAGCGGAACGGAAAGCGGTTTCTCGTCATCGCTCGCTCGTCCGCACGCCACCAGCAGCGCAATGCCGGAAGCGAAAACCAACAGCCGACCGCATCGCACCGCTACATGTCGATCAGAAGCGATCAACGATTCGTCTCTTCATCTCTGACGAGCAACCGCTTGGGCTCAGGACGCGTTTCATCACGCATTCCATCAGCAGTAGACGGCGCCGCTGAATGGAGTGGCGGACTGATTCTGCCGACCGGCGGCGTCTCGTGCACGTTCATGATGGAGCTTTCGACATCGCTCATGTTGCGCTTGAACTCACGAATGCCCTTGCCGAGCGATCCACTGATTTCCGGGATCCGCTTTGCGCCGAAGAGGACGAGGACGATCACCAGCATGATCATCATCTCGCCGAAACCAAGATTGCCTAACACTGTCGTATCCCGCGTCGAAGAATGGAGCCAGAAACCTCATGCGGCCCACTGAAAGTTACGACAACACAGTGCCACACTCTCACGACCGCGCGAATTTTGTGAATTCTTTGCGACAGCCTCTGCTATGCTAAGTCATGCCTGTTGACGTCGCCTCTTCTATGCCATGACCATTCCGCTCGCTACTGCTGCCGAGCTCAGTGCCGACGTCATCCTCGTCATCGACGATGAGATGCAGATACGACGCGCGCTCTCCTCGGCGCTCGCGCCGCTGTGTCGCAAGGTGCTCGAAGCGGCCACCGGCAACGAAGGCATCGAGCTCGCAGCCGCCTCGACTCCTGATCTCATCATTCTCGACCTCGGCTTGCCGGACGCAACGGGGGTTGCCGTCTGTCGCGAAATTCGCCAATGGTCATCCGTGCCGATTCTCGTTCTCTCCGCACGCCACGCCGAGCAGGAAAAGGTCGAGCTGTTCTCGGCGGGCGCTGACGATTATGTCACCAAGCCGTTCAGCCTCGCCGAGCTCGTCGCGCGCGTTCAGGCTCAACTGCGTCGGTCGCGCATTTCGCGACTCCCGATCGCGACGCCATTCATCTGCGACGGTCTCTCGATCGACCTCACGAATCGTGAAGTCCGGCGCGACGGAACTCTGATCAGACTCACGCGCACCGAGTGGCAGTTGTTGCAGACGTTCGTGTCGCACACCGGCCGTACCCTCACGCATCAACAGATTTTCGACGCGGTGTGGGCCAAGTCGTTCGGCAACCCGCAGCAATATCTGCGCGTGCATCTCACGAATCTCCGCAGGAAGATCGAACGTGAGCCCGCTGCACCGCGGCTCATCATCACGGAGCCCGGCGTCGGCTATCGATTCGTCGTTCCGTCAGAATGACCCCTCGTCGCGTGCTGGTCGCGTGGATGCGCTGGAGCGTAATCCTCGCGCTGGTTACCGCGGCGCTTCTGTCTTTGCGTGGCGACAGCACCGATCAGGCGCACGTCGCGCTCACGATGCTGCTCGTGGTGCTCGGCGGAAGCGTTGCCGGTGGACGTCCGCTCGGCTTCACGCTTGCGGCGCTCTGCGTACTGCTGATCAACTATTTCTTCCAGTCGCCGTTCGACTTCTTCACGGTGAGCAAGCCGCTCGACTGGATCGTGCTGCTGAACTTTCTCGCGACAGCGTTCGTCACGACCGAGCTGTTCGCTCGCGCAACACAGCAGGCCGCTGCGGCAGAGGCGCGCGCGAGCGAAGTCGAAGCGCTCTCGCATCTCGGCGCCGAATCACTGCAGTATGCAACGGCCGAGCAGGCGCTCGAGGCGATCGCGGTGTTGGTGCAGCACGCTGTCGGAGCCGACGCGTGTACGATCATTCCGCGCGAGACGCGTGGAGCGGGTGTTGACGGACGATCGACGCCTGACGACGTCGAGCGCGAGGCATCGCGTCGTGCCGTCGAGGCGGGGCGGCCCATGTTGCTGAACGCGGACAACGTGCTGACGGCATACAGTCGTCCCGAGCTCGAGCATCATTCGTCCATCGTCATCAGCGCGCGACTGCTTGCGCTGCCCCTGCGTGCGCAGGAGCGCATCATCGGCGTTCTCGTGGTGCGAGGCGAAGCGCCGCTCGTACTCGACGCGCCACGCCGCCGATTGATCGCCGCGCTGGGATACTATGCCGCGCTTGCGATCGAGCGTACGCGGTTGATGTCCGAGGCCGCACAGGCCGCAGCGCTGAGAGAGGCGCAACGCGCGAAGGATGGCGTGTTTGCCGCGGTGTCGCATGATCTTCGCACGCCGCTTACCACAATCAAGGTGCTCGCGCAGAGCGGTGCGTCGCGAGGAGAGCCGTCGTCCATCGCAATCGTCGAGCAGGCAGATCGTCTCGCGCGCATGGTCGCTGATCTCCTCGAGCTTTCGATGCTCAGAACGGGTGCCAGCTCGCGACAGCTGGAGCTCAACACCGCAGAGGATCTGGTGGGCGCCGCGCTGCGTCAGGCGGAAGGAATGCTCAATGGCCGCCGCATCAACGTGCAGATCGATTTCGATTCTCCGGCGCTCGTTGGGCGCTTCGACTTCGTGCATACGCTGCGAATCATCGGCAATCTGCTCGACAATGCGCTCAGGCATACGCCGGAAGGTGGCGTTGTCGAGCTACGCGCCGAACGCTATGACCGATGGCTCCTGTTCTCGGTGAGCGATCGCGGCGCCGGAGTCGCGAGTGATGAGCGCGACCGCATTTTCGAGGCGTTCTATCGTCCCGCCGACGCAACGCCCGATGGCGGACATGCTGGGCTCGGCCTTTCGATCGCGCGCTCCCTCGCGGATCTGCAAGGTGGCTCGGTGTCGTACAAGGTCCGTGAGGGCGGCGGCAGCATCTTCGAGCTCCGGCTCCCCGCCGCAGATGTCGACGAGATGACCGCGAGTGATATCGGCACTGCCGACATGAGCTGAGCGTGCTGACGTCAGGCGCCTTCCACCATCTCATCCGGCCATCGCCAGATCGGCACTTCTCGCAGTGGATGCAGCTCGTCGTCGCTGGTCGCGTTCGAATTCTGCCTGGCGACGTGCGAGCCAAATTCTACATGCGAATAGAGCGCTTCACGAAACGCAGCGTCACGCGGAAGTTCGGCGCGGTCGGCGGCTGCCATTCAGTGTCTTCATTTCAGCACACCGATGTGTCGTGAAGGTGCACTCAGGGTCGAGCGAGAGCGGCGCGAAGCGCGGTCGCATCCGCCTCGAGCAATTGGTCGGTAGCCGCGACTGCGCCGCGAACATCACTCGTTGCGATCGCGTCGACGAGGAGACGATGTAAGGAAGTTGTGTCAGGCAGGTCGGGATCTCGCGTGACGTCCGCGATAGTTGAACGAAGTACGGTCGCGAAGGTGCGAAAGAGATCCGACAGCACCGCGTTGCCGCTCGCGGCGGCAACGACGCTGTGCAGCTCGATGTCGGCGTCGACCATCGCTTCATGGTCGTCGCGCGCGCGCGTGCTCTCGCGAACCTTCAGCAGTTCATACATCCGAGCGACGTCCGCCTCTGAACGCCGGGTCGCGGCGAGGCGCGCAGTCTCGAGTTCGAGCACTCGCCGAACTTCGTAAACCTCGAGCGCGGCGGAGCGTCTCAGGCGCTGTGTCAACGACTCGTCCGGCGGAGCTGACTCGAGGACGTACGTGCCATCCCCCTGCCGAACGTCCAAAACGCCAACGTGCGCCAGGATCCGAATTGCTTCGCGGACGGTGGTGCGGCTGAGGTGGAATTCCTCGGTCAGTTGGTCTTCCGTGAAACGCACGTCCTTACTCGCACTCCTGATGGTTGCCGTAACGACTGGCGCAACAGTGCCCGCGCCTCGCGCCAGAGTCATTCGCGTCAGGATGGTGAAGGGAGCGCACGACCGCATGTACTTCTCGCCGAGTGAGATCAAGGCACATCGTGGTGATACCCTGCGCTTCGTTGCAGTGCTTGGGAGACACAACGTCGATTTTGTCGCGGACTCCAATCACCGCGCTGCGAACTTACCGGCAATTACTGCGACGCTGGAGCTGCCAGGCGATAGCGTCGATGTGATTGTCCGGTTGGCATCGGGGAAATACTTCTTTCAGTGCGACCCGCACGCGATGCTTGGAATGACCGGCCACCTCGTTGTTCGGTAGGCGCCCTGCCTCACCAGTGCGGGACCAACTGAGTTACGTTGCCCTGCTCGCGCGGCTGATCGCGCAGCTATCGACGCTGAAACTCCGGCGCGCCAAGTGCGAGGCCGATCAACTCCACAAGCGTCGGCACGCGAGACGGCACGTCGGTCGTCATCGCGGCGCGCGCCGCGATCGGGTTCGAGCCGGTCATCAGGACACTGTGCGTATCGGGCGACATCTCGCCCTGAAAGAGCGACGCGCCAAGACCTTCGACCTGCTCGGCGAGCGTCGCGGTGCGCAGGCGCGTCACGGGCTCCCAGCGCGCGAGCGTGATGCCAGCAATGCGTCCAGCCGACACGTTGCTGCCAAAGTTGATGCGCGCCAGCACCGACCCCGTATTCATCCACGACTCGGCGTCATCGGGCCAGCCTTCAGGCGTGAGATGCCCGTAGATCAACTGCCCGAGCTGCGCCGTGAGTTGAATCGACTTGCCGGCAGTATCGGGAATGCCCTGCAACGCGCGATACGTACTCGCAACGAGCTCGTATGGCGTCTTCACCTTCGCATGCACAGCGGAGCGCGAGTAGAACTCCGGGCTGGAGACGATGACGGCCATCATCTGACGGATGTCGCCGTCGGTACGCGTAAAGGTGTCCGCGACACGTTGCACGAGCGCTGGCGGTGCGCTGTCGGCGACAAAATGGCGCACGAGCTTCTTCGCGATGAAGTGGGCCGTGCTCGGGTGCCGTGCGACGATGTCCAGCACTTCGTCACCATCTTCGACGCCGCGTCCGGACGGCAGCGCGTGACCGAGCACTACTTTCGGTTCCGCGTCGTGCGCTCCCGGATTGAACGTGAAGCCACCGCCCTCGCGCGGCGTCTGCAGCGTCCATCCTGTGAGCGCTCGCGCGACGTTGATGACGTCGGCCTGCGAATAGCCGCCATCGACGCCAAGTGTGTGGAGCTCCATCAGCTCGCGTCCGTAGTTTTCGTTCAACCCTCCGCGACGGCGCAGTGCATTCGCACGAATCCGTGCGGAGTCATTGAGCGTGCGTGCCTTGCCGATGTTCTGCCACGCCGCAAGCGTGAGATGCGCCGAGTCGGCCGTGCTCTGATAGTTGTCGAGATAGTAGAGCATCGCGGCGCTGTGCGCGACGGCGCCGAGCAGCTCGCGGAATTTGCCTAGCGCATGCGGACGGATGACATCGCGATCGTACTCGAGCAGCGTGAACTGCGTCGGCATCTTGCCGCGAAAGACGGAGAAGTGATTCTCCCAGAAGTCGGTCATCACCTCCTCGAGCTGGTGATCGCTTGCCACAGCGTGAATGAGCTTCGCACTCAGGTATTGTTGCACCCGTTTGTTGCCGAGATCATTCATTGCCTTGAATCGTGCACTGTCAGCGCCAGTGAGGACATAGCGCGCCGTGTCCGGCAACCCGAGCTCTTTTCGGCGACGACGGATGAAGACGTCCTGCTGCGGGCTCGAATCCACAAGCGATTTGATCGGCAGAGTGAGCACCGCGATGTGCGCGAGTGCACTGTCTCCCGCGCGATCGGGCCAGTTCTCTGGCGTGAGTTGCCGCACGAGCCAGCGATCCAGGCCTTCATGCAGTACGATGCTGGCTTCGCCAGGCCGCGGACCGTAGGTGAGGCGATCGAGCGCCTGTTTCGCCTGTTGATCGACAGCAAGCTCACGAGGCTCGTCGCGAGCGGTCAGTGCGGGTTCCGGCACCACGAGCGGCGCCGTACGGGAACAGGCGCCAAGCGCCATGAGAACGGGAAGTACGACGATGATTCTCATTGGCGATGCTCCAGTGCCTTCGCGATCGCGGCTTCCGCCATTGGCGCCATGATGCGGTAACCGGTATCCGTAGGATGTACGCCATCCTTCGCCAATTCCGTTGGCAGCCCGCCGCGCGCATCCGCCATCGCGGTGTGATAGTCCAGGTAGGTCTCTCCTACATCGCTCGCATATCGTTTGATCCATGCATTGAGCGCAATGATCTTTGGCGCCGGTTCGAGTCCCGGCTTCCATGGATAGTCGTACACCGGCAGCACTGATGAGAGCACCACGGCGATATGATGCTCCTTCGCGATCTCCGTCATCGCCATGAGATTGTCCTCGATCATCTCGAGCGTCGACGGCCCCGTGTTGCCCGCGATGTCGTTCGTCCCGGCGAGGATGACGACGACCTTCGGCTGCAGCGCCACGACGTCCTGATGAAAGCGCACGAGCATCTGCGGTGTCGTCTGACCGCTGATTCCTCGCCCGATGTACGGCTTGCCAGGGAACATCGTCGGGAAAAACTGTGCCCACACGTCGGTAATCGAGTTGCCGTAGAAGACGACGCGACTCTCCTCGGCGCGCGGCGCCGGAAGCGATGCGTTCGCCGACGCGTAGCGTCGAAGACCGGCCCAGTCGTTGCGAAGACGTTCCAGTGCCGCCGAGTCTCGCGCCGCCTGACTCGGCTGCGCCGTCTGCGCACTGGCGGTGTGCGTGGCGCCATGCGCCACGTGGAAGGCGAGGATTGAAGCGGCGAGGAAGCGGAGTCGACGTACCATTGGTGGTCTCCGTTTGCGTTGGGTCCGTTCTCTGAATCTAGCGCTCGATCAACCGCGTGCCGGTGTGACTGGTGTGATGCACGTCGCTTGCGTCCGCCATTCTCTCCAATACGTTCGTGTGGCTCAATTCTATGAGGCGTTACACGTGCAGCAGGACCTTCTGAATCTGTTTCGCGCGGCCGAGAGCGAGAGAAGCGGCGGCTCGGACCAGCTCTTTGCTGCGTTGTATGCCGAGCTGCACCGGCTCGCCGAGCAGCAGCTCAGGCGCGGTGGCTCCGAGTTGTCGCTGAGTGCGACGACGCTTCTGCATGAGGCTTATCTCGACATCGCCGGCCGCGACGGAGTCGACTTTCCTGATCGCGCGCGCTTCATGGGCTACGCGGCGCGCGCCATGCGTGGCATCGTGATCGACCACGCGCGCCGCAACGGGGCGAAGAAGCGCGGTGGTGGAATGTTCGAGATCACGCTTGGAAGAGCGGAGCTCGTGGCGTCGTTCGATTCGCCAATCGAATTCGAGCATCTCTCAGAGGCGCTCGACAGCTTGGCGATCCTCGAGCCTGCTCTCGCCGAACTCGTGGACCTGCATTTTTTCTGCGGCTTGGGCCTTGCCGAGATCGCGGAGCTGCAGGGAGTGTCCGAGCGCACCGTGCAACGGAGCTGGAGAAAGGCTCGGCTTCTTCTGCATCATGCGTTGCGCGATGAGAGCCTTGGCCCCGGTGCCATCACGGAACCAACGGCTTCTTGATCCCGGCTATTCGATACACTTCCGCTTTCTCGCGTTGTCCTTGCGCTTCGTACAGCTTTGCAAGCGACCGAGCAGCGTACTCGCGTGTCCCCTCCGCAAGCGTGGGCTGCTTGATAGCCACCAGCAGCAGGGGCTCCGCTTCCGAGAGCCGTCCCTGTGCACGCAACGCTTCACCGAGATACGCGCTGAGCCGCACGCCAACGGGATTTGGCTTTGGTCTGCGAATGCCCTCGAGCTGCAGCGCACGCCGCATCGTCTGCTCGCCGCGCCGATAGTCGCCACCCGACATCTGCGAAAAGCCCTCATACACCACCGCATTCGCATAGCCCAGCGATTTCGTTCCCACTAGACGACCATAGAGCTCCACGGCTTCGTGCCAGGTCGACTCCGCTTCATCCCACTTCTTCACGTTGATCAGATGGTAGCCGAGATTGCGAAGCGCATTCGCGAGCTCCGTATGTCCATCCGGATGCGCGAGGCGCATCAGTGCCACTGCCTTCCGAAGTATGGAGTCGGCCTCGGCTTCCCTGTTGAGGTCCGACATGAGCCCACCGAGATGCACCAGCTCCTCGGCGTATCGTGAGTCGCGTTCACCATACAACGTGCGGTACAGTGCGACTGCCTGACGCGAGACCTGTTCGGCGCGCTTGAACTGATGCGTGTATTCGAGGACATACGTCATCTGCGACAGCTGCGACGCGCGCGTCGGAGTGAGCTGCGGCGGCTGATTCTGGATGGCGGTGAGCCACTGGTCGAATATGGGGCGCGCACTGCCGTAGTCGCCGTACATGTGCATCGTGGTCGCGAGCTGGTACACGGCATCTGTCGTGCGCGGATCGTGCTCGCCGAAAAATTTTGTCCTCGTGGCGACTGCGCCCCTCAGCATCGAAACCGCAGTGCTGTCCTGCGGATTGGCGTTCGTGATGAGGTTTGCGAGGCTGACGGCACTCGTGGCAACGTCGGGATGGATGTCACCCAACTCACGCCGGCGGATCGCCAGCGCTTCGTTGAGCACTATCCGCGCTTGGTCATAGTCGCCGAGCTGTGTGCGGATGCGTCCGATGAGGTCGAGCATCTGCGCTTCGATCAGCGGTTGGCTCGCGAGCTCGTGCGCCCGCGTAACACCGTTGGTCAGCAGCTCACGCGCGCTCACCGTGTCCTTGAGCACGCGGCCATTCCCGCCCTCTTCGAACAGGCCGACGGTGAAATCCGTCACCTGCTCTGCCTTGTTCGCGCTCGTCGTCGCTTCGGCGAGTGCACGACGGACGCGCTCGCGATCGACGATCACCGTCGTCGTGTAGACGGCACCCAGCAACGCGCCGCCCACGACGGCTGCGACGGCAGTGCGATTGCGTCGCACGAATTTCCGCGCGCGATATGAGAGCGACTGCGGACGCGCACTCACTGGCTCGTGATTCAGCCACCGTCGAAGGTCGTCGCCGAATGACGTGATGGTTGCGTATCGATCAGCGGGTTCCTTTCGCAACGCCTTATCGAGCACGACTCCCAGATCACCTGTGCCATATCGTGCGGGATGTACATCGAACAGCGCGCGAATCGCGTCGGCATCCGTGCGACAACCATCCGCAGTGGGATGACGACCCGACACCAGGACATACAGAAGTACGCCTGCCGCATAGACGTCGGTCGCGGTGGTAATCGCTTCGCCGCGCACTTGCTCCGGCGCGGCGTATTCCGGTGTGAAGGCGCGACCGCCCCCAGTGAGCGCGGCGCTGGCGTCGCCGCTTTCAGCGTCGAGCAATGTTGCGATGCCGAAGTCGAGCAGCTTCACGGAGCCATCAGCCGTGACGAGAATGTTCGACGGCTTGAGATCGCGATGGACGATGAGGTTGGCGTGTGCATGACCAACGGCGTCGAGCACCTTGAGCAACAGACGAACACGCTCTTCGACGGAGAGTCCGCGATTCTTCGCGAACGCATCGATGCGCTCACCATCAACGTACTCGAGCACGAGATATGGCTGCCCGCTCGCGCTGACGCCGGCGTCGAGCAGACGTGCAATGCCGGGATGCGCGAGACGCGCGAGCAGCGAGCCCTCGCGCCGGAAGCGTTGCTGGCCCGACGGGCTCACCAGCGAGAGGTTGAGCAGCTTCACTGCCGCGCGTCCCTCGAAGCGTCCGTCAGTTCGGCGCGCGAGCCACACCGAGCCCATGCCGCCGTGACCGAGCGGCCGCTCGAGCGTGTACGCCCCAATCTCGAGCCCAGCCAGCGTGACCTCGATCGGGCGCGAGAGAAAACCGCGGTCGTTGGCGACCGCGTCGTCGGAAAGCAGCGCGTCGAGCTCCGCCGCGAGATCAGGATCGCTGGTACGCAGCGAGTCGATCCACGACGCGCGCTCGGCGAGCGGCAAGTCGAGCGCGCGGTCCAGCAGCGGCTCGAGCCGCTGCCAGCGTTCGCGATCGATCACGTTCATCGGCGTGCTCCCTTCATGATCATCCAGGGCCGAAGGCGGACGGATGACAAGACTACCCCGATCAACGCCGCGTAGCGAATCCTGGAAGCTTGGCCGGCAGACGCGACGGCGCGATCCGCGAGAGATCCCGCGCAGCAGGATCCGTCAACGCGAGCATGTACGTCGTGAGCCGGTCCACGATCTCCGGCGTGAGTACGACGCCCTTGAGCAGCGTGTCGCGCTGCGCAAGGATCTCCAGCTTCGTCGGCAACACGGTGAGACGCAGCGCCGGCTCGAGCTGCATTGGATCGAAGTCCATCAGCTTCTTGTCGGAGTCGCTGTAGTGCGCGACGAAATCGCGCAGCGCCACGATCGCGCCGTCATGACCGTATGGGCCCGTGAGCTCGACGTTCCGAAGTGGCGTCGTGCGGAAAAGGTATTTATCCGCGGCGAGGCCGGTCACACGCATGCGGCCGAAGTCGTCGATGGGATTCGGGGTGTCGCCTTCACCAGGCCCGAGCTGCGCCACCGCAACGTCGTGAAACTTCTCGTCGCTGAACGTCGACCCGATGTGACACAGGGAACACTTGAGCGTGAGAAATGTTTGCGCCGCATCGAGCTGCCGCTGCGTGAGCGCGTTGTCGTTGCCCGCGAGGAACCGGTCCCACGGAGAGTTCGTGAACGTGAGCTGGTCGACGACGAATCCGCCAATCGCATTCGACGCGTACGCAAAGCTCATTTCGCTGAAGTGCTTGCCCGGATACGCGGCCTCGAACATCGCACGATACTCGGGGATATCACCAAGCCGCTTCATGAGCGCGGCCCACATGCCCGGATTGTCGCCGTCAGAAACCTGCCCGAGCTCATTGTCCGCATACTCTGCACCTGCACGCCCCCGCATCTCGGCGCGATTGGTCACGGGGAACATACCGATTGCGGACACGGGTCCGAACTCGAACACGCGCGCCATTGCCGGTGTGATCTGCGAGCCGGCGGGGGTGTGCACGACACCCTGCGCGTCGACCTCGATGCGACCATCCCAGAACAGGTGTCGCATCGCGCCGAGATTGAACAGGGGCGGCGCGTTGCGCGGAATGAAGACTCCAGCGGGATGCGCGCGCACAGGTCCGAGGCCCACACCGCCCTCGCCGATGGAGAGACTCTTTCCGTCTCCCGTCGCGAATTGCGGAAGGTGACACGTACTGCAGGAGATGTTGCGGTTCCCGCTCAGAATCGGATCGAAGGCAAGTGCCTGGCCCAGCTTGACCAGAGATGGTCGTACCGACGGCTTCGGCGGAAGCGGGATGATTCCGCGACCGGCGGCGAGCTGACGGATCAGTGCTGGAGTCGCTGCGCTCGCCGTACCGATTTGGTCGAGCGACGCTGCGTGAATGTTACCGGCGCGCGGTGACGTGGGCGCCGGCTGCTCACTGCACGCGGCGAGCGATGCGCTCGCGGCGACGAGAGCGTAGAGAATATTCTTTGTGCGGAACATGGATGGCTCCGACCTTGGGGGGGCGTCTCGCACACGCGAGAGTCGGGAAGTCCCCACCGTCGGAGACTCCTCGCCATATAGATCGGAAAGTCGGCGTCGAACCCGACACGGCGTTTCGCACGTCGGGCTGAACGAACGGTTACCAGAACGGTTTTCCGGTGAACGGTCGCTCGCCTGGACAGTCCGAAAACTTGGCTACCGGAATCCAGGTTTGGGGTTCACGGTTGGTGGTCTGCGGTTCCGGGTCACTGACGTCGACCACAAACGTTGGTAACCCGAAACCGCCAACCCGAAACCGTACAACTCCAAACCTGGATCCCGGCAGCCCGGGCATGGGCTATCGCGCCGCAAGGGCTGTCGCGCCGCAAGGGCTATCGCGCCGCAAGGGCTGTCGCGCCGCGACACAGATGACGCGCGTGTCCCGTTCCTCTTACCGTCACAATTGT
>JBDUCR010000496.1:0-14691 GCA_040003345.1 bacterium | reverse complement strand
AAAATCCCGTACTTCCTGGTGCATCCGAAGAACATGAAGCGCGATGGCTCGAACCCGACGATTGCGTATGCGTACGGTGGATTCGAGGCCTCGATGACGCCCTACTACTCGGAGTACATGGGCAAGCTGTGGCTCGAAAAGGGCGGCGTCTTCGCGCTGGCGAACATTCGCGGCGGTGGCGAGTTCGGGCCCGCGTGGCATGACGCCGGCCTTAAGACCCATCGCCAGGTGATCTACGATGATTTTGCCGCGGTCGCGCAGGACCTCATTGCCAAGAAGGTTACGGCGCCACGCCGCCTCGGCATCCAGGGCGGTTCGAATGGCGGTCTGCTGATGGGAGTGGAGTTTACGCAGCATCCGGAACTCTGGAATGCTGTGGACATCCAGGTGCCGCTGCTCGACATGCTGCGCTTCGAGCAGATTCAGGCAGGCGCGTCGTGGGTGGGTGAATACGGAAGCGTGAGTGTCCCCGCGGAGCGCGCGTTTCTCGCGTCGATTTCGCCGTACCACAACCTGAAGGCGGGAGTGACGTACCCGACGCCGCTCATCTGGACCACCACAAAGGATGATCGCGTTGGGCCGCAACATGCGCGCAAGTTTGCCGCCAAGATGGGCGAGATGAAACTGCCGTATCTCTTTTACGAGGTCATCGAAGGGGGACATGGCTCGGGTGCGAACATCGAGCAGCAAGCGCACACTGAGGCGATGGAGTTCACCTACTTCGCGCGACAGCTGATGGACACGGTGAAGGTCGTTCCGTAACGAGAATCCGAACGCGTCGGCCAGAAGCGATGAAGAGCAGGCCTACTTCAATGTGCTCTTCAGTGCGAGCGCGGCCACGGAGGCGCCGATGGCCCGGCCGGCGTCGACATCGAATTGGTAGTGGATGCCCGCATAGACTCGCGAGATGCCTGCCTCGGTGATCAAGCTCTCGAGGTTCGACCGCTCGCTGGGAAACGCGTCGATCAGCACTGTCAGCATCGCTCCCGTGATACACGAGTGCGCCGACGGATATGATGGATGGTTTGGCATGGCGAACGCCGTCGCGATCTGCGGATCGGCCTGCGGGGGCCGGATGAACCAATACGCGAGCTTGGAATCCCAGCACGCTACCTGAGCGTCGAACGTTGCGGCGTTCGCGTAGGCAAGAATGCGTGTCGCTTCATGCTCTGTGCGACGGTGCGCAACGATTAGCTCATCCGCAATGCGGTTGACCTGGCTGGCGGTAAAGCCCGTGTTCCAGTATTGAGCTATCGCGAGCTGCGATGCCGTGCGGCCGTCCGAGATCGCGCGCACCTGCGTCAGCGCGGCGAGGTACTGGCTCGAGCCGAACGACGGCGGCGGCGGAGCGCGGAACTGGTTAGGGGAGGTGAGGAAGAATGGAGTCGTGCCCCAGAGCGACCGCACGATAGGCGTACCGTTCGAGACCCAATAGCCCGCACCAACGGGGGGAGCGCCAACCGAAACCGTGAGGTAAAGATCGGTTGCCGCCTGCCCGACGACTCCGTCACCGATCTGCTTTCCGACTGCATCCCCCGCGCCGACGTCCTGATTCTTCGCACCTGCCCATTCCTGATGGGCGAGATCCACCGCGAGGTCCTGAGCGATGGTCGGCGCATCGAGCGGGAAGAACGAGCTCAACACCGTCGCGGACGCACGGCTGACCGCGGCCGCGATGGACGGCTGTGCCGAAGCCTGCGCGGGGGATTCGGCAGCAAGAACTGCGCGATATTGTGCGAGCGAGAGGTACGTGAGGATGCGGCTCGACGCAGCCGATCCATTCGCGGGAGGGCGCTGATCCAGCAGGGTGATCGCGCGGTCGTTCCATCGAGTGCTCGCGAGCCCATCGAAGAACGTCAGCGTGTCGTCCTCAGTCGCAGACGGTCCCAGTGTAGCTCCAGCGTCGCCGCAGCCAATCAGCGCGGTGATCGCCCCAAGGATCAAGAGGCGGCTGGCGGATCGGGGTCGTAGCGTCATGGTGTCTCCTTATCTGTTTGGAACCCGCGCTGTACCTTTGGCGTGCCGACGCGGGCGGATCGAGGTGTCACTACGCACTAACGAGAACCCGCGCGAAAACACGACATCGGGCCCTTCGGTTGTGCGGCAAGAGCGGTCCGCGTCAATGCCCATGAGCGCCTCAGCGATTCGAGCGGACCTTCTGACGGAGTTGCGGAGCGGAAGCCGCGAGTCTTTCGACCGGCTCGTTCCACGCCTCTATGACGAGCTGCGTGCCATTGCCCACCGACAGATGGCCCGGCAACCGCGAGGCGGCACGCTCGAAACCACGGCGCTCGTTCACGAGGCGTATCTCAAGGTCGCCGGTCATTCGCACCAGGGCGTTCGCGACGGCGCGCATTTTCTGGCGCTGGCATCCCTCGCCATGCGACACGTGCTGGTGGACCGCGCGAAGGCACGCAACACTCTGAAACGCGACGACGCGCGCGGACTGATCACGTTCGACGACAACATCATGTGCGTCGAGGATCAGCCCAGCGCGATGCTCGATCTCGACGCCGCGTTGACGGGACTCGCCGAGTTGGAGCCGCGTCTCGCGCGAGTGGTGGAATGCCGCTTCTTCGGTGGACTCACCGAGGAGGAGATCGCGGCGGCACTCGGCATTACCGTCCGGACGGTGCAGCGCGATTGGGCCAAAGCGCGAATGCTGTTACGTCGAACCCTCGAGTCGTGAACGAAGAGCACCGATCTGCGCCGGCGGCGGGCTCACGCTCGATTACGCCCGACGAATGGCGCCAGCTTGCCCCGCTGCTCGACGCCGTGCTCGACGCATCGCCCGATCGACGAGAGACGCTGTTGACGGAGTTGAGCGGCGGCGATGCCGCACGTCGTGCGGAACTTGCCAGGCTCGTGGTCGACTGTGAGCGAGAGTACGCGCCGTTAGAACATTCGGCCGGCGAACGATTCACGACGTTGTTCGGGGAGCAGGCGTCGTCGATTCCACAATCACTTGCCGATCGTTACGAGATTGGGCGGGAGCTGGGCCGCGGCGGCATGGCGGTTGTGTATGTCGCACGCGATCTGCGGCATGGACGCGACGTCGCGGTAAAGGTCGTGCGCCCCGAGCTCGCCGCGTCGCTTGGCCGCGCACGGTTCCTTCGCGAGATAGAGATCGCGGCGCGGCTTCGGCATCCGAACATCGTGCCCGTCTACGATTCCGGAGAGTGCGAGGGCGTTCTGTACTACGTGATGCCCTACGAGCCGGGTCACTCGTTGCGCCGCCGGCTGGAGCGAGACGGAGCGCTCCCCGTCGACGACGTGGTCGCGATTCTGCGCGACGTCTGCGATGCGCTCGCGTATGCGCATCACCAAGGCATCGTCCACCGCGACATCAAGCCGGACAACGTGCTCCTCTCAGGGCGCCATGCGATGGTGACCGACTTCGGCGTCGCACGCGCAGTGAGCGAAGCGACGACCGACGCAGTCGCGGAAGGTTCCGCCGCAAATGCGAGCATCGCGCTGGGCACACCCACCTACATGGCGCCCGAACAGGCTGCTAATTCACGTGTCGATCAGCGGGCGGATATCTACGCGATCGGTGTGCTTGCATACGAGCTCCTCGCGGGTCGCCCTCCGTTCGCTGATGGCGCGCCAAGTCAGGTGTTGCGCGCGCACGCGGTTGAAACGCCACCGACGCTCCGCGAGCATCGTTCGGAGGTGCCGGAGGCGCTCGAGGCGCTCGTCATGCGGTGCCTCGAGAAAAACCCTGACGATCGCTGGCCGAGCGCTGACGAGTTGCTGCTCCACCTCGATCCGCCGGCCACGATCGCACGACGACAATCTTCACGGTCTCTTGCGCTCATCGGCGCCGCCGCGTTGGCTGTTGTCGCACTGATCGCTGTCGTTGCCCTCAAGACAATTAGTCGTGAACCAGCGCCACCACTCTCGCTGGGACGCGCAACGCAACTGACGTCGGACCCCGGACTCGAGGTACAACCTTCGATTTCGCCCGATGGACGATACGTAGCGTTCGCTGCTGGTCACTCGCTGCGGATGCACATCTTCGTTCGACCAACCGCGGACGGAAAACCTGTTCGTCTCACGAGCGACACAAGCGACAATCAGTGGCTTCCGCACTGGTCACCTGACGGCAGGCGTATTCTGTTTCTTTCGAGAGGCGGAGTGTTCAGCGCGCCGGGAACCGGCGGACCGGCACGGGAGGAAATCGCGAGTCGCCCGGGTGCAATCGTGGTATCGGCTACCTGGTCCCCCGACGGTCGCGAGATCGCGTACGTGAGGGGAGACTCACTCCAGGCGCGCGCAGTCAGCTCAGGCAATGAACGTCTCATTGCCACTGGAGGTGAGTTGCACTCGTGCAGCTGGTCTCCAAATGGCGAACGACTGGCATGCGTCTCGGGGAATTACTACTACGTCACGGTTGGTGCGATCCACGGCCTTGGACCGATGTTCGGAAACCTGGCACCGAGCGCGATCGTGCTCGTGCCGGCTGCTGGAGGATCACCGCTCGCAGTAACGGATAGGGGGGCGCTGCATCAAAGCCCACTCTGGTCACCGAACTCGCGCACGCTCTACTACGTCTCGAATCATCAGGGACCGCGCGATGTCTATGCGCTGGATGTGAGCCGGCGATTTCCGGGGCGCGCGGAGCCAGTCCGCATCACCACGGGGCTCGGTGCGCATTCACTCAGCTTCTCGAGCACCGGGATGCGAGTCGCATATGCCGTTTACCGGAGCAGTGCAAATGCCTGGACGGTGCCAATCCCGATCCATCCTCCTGGCACGGTAGCCTCTGCAGTACCGCTCACGTCGGGCAATCAAACGGTCGAAGGAATTCGCGTCTCTCCGGATGGGCGGTATCTCGTTTACGACTCGGACCTGAGCGGTAACTCCGAGGTGTATCGTCTTTCCCTGTCTGGTGGCGAGTCTGAGCGCCTGACAAGCAGCGCCACGGACAAGTTTCGCGGAGCGATTTCCCCGAATGGCAAGGAGTTGACGTTTCATGCGTTCGATCGGGGCTCGCGAAATGTGTTCCTCATGCCAATCGGTGGGCGCGTGCAGCAGATCACTTTCGGCCATGGTCAGCGATCGATGGCGAACTGGTCGCCTGACGGGAATGCGCTCGCGCTGTTCGACATCACCACGAGCGAAGTGCTCGTGATGCGTCGCAACGCGATGAGGCAATGGGAGTCTCCACGCGTTCTTGCGCGAGGTGGTTGGCGCCCGGAGTGGTCGCCGGACGGCGCGACAATCGCATTCGTGTCGCCAACGGATGGGCGCATCGGGATCGTAGCGGCGGCCGGGGGACCACAGCGGGATCTCTACGTGCCGCACGATGGCGACCCGTTGGCAGAACTGGCGGTGTTCGCGGCGAACGGGCGAGCGGTGTACTTCAAGAGCCACGATGCGCGCGGCGGCGCATCATTCTGGTCGATGCCCATCGCGGGTGGGCGACCACGGTTGCTCATTCGGCTCGACGATCCTGCTCATGCTTCGAACCGATTCGACTTCGCGAGCGACGGAAAGCGCTTCTACTTTACCCTGGAAGACCGACAGAGTGACATCTGGTTAGCCGATGTTGCGCACCCGGGAGGGTGAAGCGGCGTCCGCGACGAACGGCGGTTGTCAGCTCCATTTCTGGAAGACGAAGTCGAGTGGTAGCGCCAACTCCTTCGGAGAAGTGCCTGCGCGCGCACATGCGAAGGGACTTGTACGGGCAACTCACGCCCGATATCATGATAACATGGGTACCAATACAAAAAACGCCGCGCGAGTAATGGATGCGGCTCGACACCTCGTGCGCGCGCTCGCCGGCTCGGCGCGCGCCACGCACGCTCGCACCGGCATTAGCGGAGCACAGCTATTCATCCTTCGCCAACTCGCTGATGCCAACGAGGCGCTCAGCGTCAACGAGCTTGCTGAGAAGACGCTGACACATCAGAGCACGGTGTCCGGGGTGGTAACACGGCTCGTCGAGCGGCGCCTGGTCACGCGCACGCCGGCGATGGACGACGCACGCCGCGTTTCCATTGCGCTCACCGCACGCGGTCGCGCACTGGTCGGCGCCGCGCCACCCACCGTGCAGACGCAGCTCGTGAGCGGACTCGCGCGCTTGACCGCTTCGCAACGCTCCGCCCTCGCCGATACACTCGAGGCATGGCTCGAGGCAGCGGGGCTCGGTGGCGAGCCTGCGCCACTCTTCTTTGAGAGCGACACAGACGATGGCGTTAACACGGTGCGCGCACGATGAACGACCGCACCGACGGAGCGTTACCCGTGTCGATCGGCCTCGCGCAGGAGTACGACGCGTTCGTCACGTCAGAGCATCACGTGCCGGACGATTACCTGCCGGTGGACCGGCGCACGGTGTTCATCTGCGGCCTGGCGGTGCTCATCGCCTGCGCTGCCGGACTCGTTGCGCGACTGCTCGTGATGCTCATTGGCCTGATCACGAACCTGGCGTTCTTCCATCGCGCGAGCACGGCGTTCTCGTCGCCGGCCGACGCGCATGTTGGCGCGTGGGTGCTCGTGATTCCGATGGTGGGTGCGCTGCTCGTTGGCGTGATGGCGCGCTTCGGCTCGGCCGCCATTCGCGGTCATGGCATCCCCGAAGTCATGGAAAAAGTACTCCGTGGTGAAAGTCGAATCCCCGCGCGCGTGATGTTCCTCAAGCCATTGTCCGCCGCCGTCGCCATCGGCACCGGCGGTCCCTTCGGAGCAGAAGGTCCCATCATCGCCACGGGCGGCGCGATTGGATCGATGGTGGGGCAATACGTCCACGTAAGCTCGGATGAACGTAAGACGCTGCTGGCGGCCGGCGCAGCGGCGGGCATGGCGGCGACGTTCGGCAGCCCGGTCAGCGCGGTGCTGCTGGCCGTTGAACTTCTGCTGTTCGAGTACCGCCCGCGCTCGCTCATTCCGGTGGCGCTGGCCGCTGCCGTCGCCGCGGCGGTGCGCGTTGCATTCGAAGGGACGGCGCCGGTGTTCGCGGTGCCGGCCTTCGTGCAGCCAGGCGGAGAAGCATTGTTGATCTACGCGTTGCTCGGCGCCGTGATTGGTGCGTTCGCGGTCGGCGTCAGCCGATTCACGTACGTGATCGAGGATGTATTCGAGAAACTGCCTATCCACTGGATGTGGTGGCCGGCAGTCGGCGCTATCGCGGTCGGCATCTGCGGCTACGTAGAACCGCGCGTGCTTGGTGTAGGCTACAGCAACATCGAAGGCATTCTCAGTGGGACGATCATCGGGAAGGCGCTGTTCATTCTCGTGGCATTGAAGCTCATTGCCTGGGCCGTCTATCTCGGCAGCGGTACGAGTGGCGGTACCCTCGCGCCGCTGTTTACGATTGGCGGCGGTGCGGGCGCGCTCGCCGGTGCGGGCATCGCATCGGCCGCTCCCGCACTCGGCGTCGACGCGCGTGTTGCTGCACTGGTGGGCATGGCTGCAACTTTCGCCGGAGCGTCGCACGCGCTGCTGACGTCAATCGTCTTTGCCTTCGAAACCACTCGGCAACCAGTGGGACTGTTGCCACTGCTCGCTGGCTGCACTGCGGCGTACCTCGCCGCGCTGCTGTTGAGCCGCCACTCGATCATGACGGAAAAGATGGCGCGTCGCGGCGCGCCGGTGCGCACTGAGTACGAGGCAGATCACCTTGCCCATGTGATTGCTCGCGACGCGGCGAGCAAAGAGATCGTATCGCTCAGCGGCGAGACAGCACTGGCCGATGTGCGTGACTGGCTCGACTCGGCAGAGTCGGCGCTGCATCAGGGCTTCCCCGTGCTCGACGGCGACGGACTGCTGGTGGGCGTGGTGACGCGTCGCGATTTGCTGTCTGGTCCTGACATCGGTCTGGATGGATTGCGGCGCGTGCGTGATGTGGTGCGCCGCGCGCCGGCCGTGGTGTATGGCGACAGTACGCTGCGAGACGCCGCCGACCTCATGGTCACTCAGGGCGTGGGCCGGTTGCCGGTTGTGGAGCGCGCGGACCCGCGGCGAGTCGTGGGCATTCTCACACGCAGTGATCTGCTTGCGGCGCACGCACCGCGGCTCGCCGCAAGCCGCCGTGCGCGGTTCAGTGCGGCGCACGTGGATCAGACGTCGCCACACGTGTCGGCGCTGCCGTGAGTCAGCGTCAGCACTAACCATCTCGTTTCTTAGGGAGAGCGGCGTTTACATCGTCCGTTGACGGACAGCATCGCAGAACCGACGTTGGTGCATGCGATCCTCACTCCCGTGTTTACATGTAGTTGCGCTCGTCGGGCTCACGGCTGCGCTCTCGTCGTGCAATCATGCGTCGCCTCCAAACCCTCTCCCCGAGACAGGCACCTTCTCCATCATCGCGTACGACACCGCGACCGGCGAATGGGGCGGCGCGGTACAGTCCCGAGTGTTCTCCGTGGGCAACGGCGTACTGAGCGCCGAGGCGGGGGTGGGTGTCGTGGCGTCGCAGGCGGTGGTGGACGTGAGCTACGGCGCGCAGGCCCTCGCACTCCTGCGGCAGGGAAAGTCCGCAGCGGAAGTCGTCAAGCAGGTCTGGGAGCGCGATCCGGATCCCGACACCGCGCGATGGGCGAAGACTGGACGACAGTTCGCCGTCGTCGACGCGAAGGGAAACGTCGCAGCGTACACCGGACCCACCGCACCCACCGCTGCCGCCGACAAGCAGGGCGCGCACGTGTCCGCGCAGGGGAACACACTCGCTAACACGGCGGTGGTCGATAGCATGATCGCCGCGTATGAGCGCACGAACGGCCATCTCGCATTCAGGCTGCTCGCGGCGATCGAGGCCGGTCAGGTTGCTGGCGGCGACAAGCGCGGTAAGCAGTCCGCGGCGATGCTCATCGTGAAGAAGTGCGGCGGGGTGTGGCTGCACAACGACGTCGTGCTGCGTCTCCAGGTCGACGACAGCGCGGAGCCGATCGCGGAACTGAGACGTCTCGTGGAGAAGGCGCCGCTGCCGCCTCGCGCAGTGACCACGGCCCGCACCGATCCCGCCTGCGCGAGATGACGTCCAGAGTTCAGCGCGTGCAGGTGACGCGCGTATCTGGCCCTCTGACTACAACCGCGCACTTCGAGGCGCCGAGCAAGGGAAGGCTCTTCGTCTCAGCATCCCGGAGCGAGCTATTCACTGGAGCCGTTCGAAATCGGGCCGAGGGCAGTGCCCGGCTGACATCGGCACTTCGCCACGCCGCGAACGATGGGATGCCAGGACGGGCGAGTGGATTCCACCTTGGAAACCCGCGCTGCAGAAGTCCCCCGCTGATTGCACGCGAGCCGGTGCCGTCGGGCTTCATGATCATCACCTGCTGCGTCTGCGTCTCGACTGTGAGTCGCTCGTACGCGATCGTGGCGCTATCTGGCGACCAGTCGGCTGACTCGCCGATACCGTCATCGAAACGAGTGAGCTGCCGAAATCCGGAACCGGTCTTGCTCACTGTGCCGATCGCGTACTGTCCTGCCGGAGTACCAATATTGAAGAGCACCTTATCCGAGCCGGGGCTCCAACGCGCATCAAACGCCGTTACGCCCGAGGTGACGTGCGTGGCGTCCGCTTCGTCGAGCGCGGCCACCCAGATGCCTTGCGGGCCCCGTCCCGCCGTGACGTTCGTCTCGAACACGATCGCCTTCCCGTCCGGAGACATAACAAGGTGCTGCGGTGATGTTCCGAGGCAAAAGCCAGCGCAGGTGTCATCGATCGTCGACACTGAGGAGAGTGAGACGGCGCGCAAGCCCGACCCGTCCGGGGAAATCACGCACACGCCTCCCAGGGCATGAAAGCGAGAACATCCGAAATAGATTTTCGAGCCGTCGTTGGACCACACCGGATCAATATCGAAGCTCAGGCTATCGGTGATCGAGTGCAGGTTGGAGCCGTCCGCACTCATCATCACGAGCCCGACCGACTGATACCCGCCTGCAACGACCTTCAGGCGAAAAAATACAATGCGAGTGCCATCGGGCGACCAACGCGGCCGAACGTCGTCGACGGCGCCGGAGGTCAATTGTCGTGGGTCGCTGCCATCGACTCGCACGGAAAACAGATGTGCGGTCGGGATTCCGCCCTCCGAGCTGCGATCCGAAAACAGAATTCGCGAGCCATCGCGAGAGAAATCATCGTAGAAGTAGTTTCCGACCGCCGTCGTCAGTGGGACGACGCGTCCGTCCTCGCCCAAATAGTCGAGAGCAGTATTCCCGGGCAAACCGATCTCGCGGAAAACGAGTCCGCCCACGCAATGGATACTCAGCGACACGTCGCTCGTGGCGCCCTGGACCACCGATGTGGCCGCGCTGTCCGCAGAGCCGACGCACTGCGGCGCAATGCCGCCGAAGCGAACCACGTGCGTTCCGGGAGTCACCGAGTCGAAGACGACGGGCACGCCTTCCTGCAGCGAACGCTCACGACCATCGAAAGTAACGGTCACACCATCGGCGTCTCGACCATTCCCTTCGCGCTTCAGCGTAACCCTGATGCGACTGGGTACGATGGCCGGAACGTTGGGCGTTGTCGGCTGCTCCGGAACCTTGGGCTTTGTCGGCTGCTCCGAAGCTCCACCGCACGCTACAGCGAGTACCGCGGCCATCAGGACAACTCGACGACACACAGCGTAAGTCGCGGTGGGGAGAACGCGGCCGAGGAACATCACACGATATCCTGGTTCATGAGTGATGAACAGTATCAGTGAGTGATCCACATGGCTAGCGCGAGCCGGAACGACATCGAAGGCATCGTCGATCATTCTTAACACCGCAAGAACGCGTCACCGTGGTCACGGACGGCCGCGTCTATGCGCCGCGCGAGCTCGATCGCCTCCGCCTACGCATCATATAACCAGCGGGAAAGTGAGCGGGCGTTGGCGTGCACCGGAGGTAGGTCCGGTCACCGTCGCCCGCTGTTTGCCATTGATTCTGCGCCAATGCCTTAGCACAGACGGAGCCAAGGTGGCGCGTACGTGAAATTCACCGTCTTACGCAACGCCCCATTGGTTTCGCTCAACGCGCGATTGTGTCTCTCCTACCCGGAGGCCTTATCGTTTTCGCGCCACGCGAGCGAGAGCGATGGCTCCTACGTTCTTCCCCACTTCCCGGCCGACGGTGGACGATGTGCGCCAGTGCACGCCGCCCCAAACGCGCGCGTTCACGACCTCGTCAGCGACAGCGTGCACCGTCGAGTAGCGATGGGTCGCTCCCGCCGCTGTCGCACTAGTGATGCTGACCTCACCAGCTTCGCCGAGCAGTGCGTCGAGTACGGTTTCGGCCGCGCCTGCGTAAACGGTGTGGCCGGCCGGATAATCGGGAAAGGGCGGAGTCGTGATGAGCGGCGTCCACGTCGTATCGAGAGGATTCGGCGAACTACCATCGGCCGCCGCGCGTCGAATCGCCGTCACGGGCCGCCACTGATGCATGACGAACTTCGCGTCCCACGCGGCGATCATCGCATCGGCACCGGCGATGTTGAGCAGCAGATACACACGCGCTGCGGTGGCCGGATCGAGCGCGCGCGCAACGGTGAGCTGTCGAGCCACCTGATTCCAGAGTTGCGGAGCGGTCGAGATCCAGAAGCGCGCAGCTTCTGTCTGTGCCGCCGTTCGCGACAGACTGCCCGCGACACCGACAGATTGGATCTCGAGAAAATCGCGGATGTAGTCCGCGCTTCCTAGCGCGGGAGGAGGTGGTGGACGAAACTGCGATCCCGAATCGAGCGCGAAGGGCTTTACGCTCCCCCATGCGGCTTCGAGCGCAGGCAAGAGCGCCGGTGGTGTCGGCGCCCACATTCCTGGTGCATTGCGCGGGACATACGTGATGTGGTCGGCTGCGTGGTCTCCCGTGCGCGCGGCGAGCACCGCCTCGGCAGCCGCTTCGCCTGCAGCAACTCCCGCCTCCTTCGAGGCGCCAGAGGGAATGTGCGTGAGCGTAGAGTCGAAGTCGGCGTCGAGCACCGTCGCAGAACTCGGATACAGCGCAGCGAGCACCCGGTGTGCAGCCGCCGCCGCCGCCGCGATGAGTGAGGCGTCTCGTCGCGTCATGATGTGCGCGACGTACGGTTCGTATTGACCATCAATCGCGTTCACCGCATCGAACACCGCGGCAGACACCATCGCCATCGAGCGAGTCTCTTGCGGCGGGCTGAATGGTCCGGCCGCAGTGGTGCGAAGTGCGATTGTGTTCCACGTCGCGATCGTACGCGTCGCCTCCGCGCGCTCGGAGATCGCTATCGAGTCTTCTTGGCTCGAACCGATCGAGCGATCGGTCGCGCAGCCATTGAAGGCACTGAGTGTTGCCAGCAGCATGCTGACCGTGACAGGAATTGCGTGCAGCGACTTCATTGCATCCTCCATCTCGATTGTCTCTTAGCGTGCAGCTCTCGCGGCCGCACCGTTTCGACGATGGTAGGACGGACGTACAAACTCGCACAGCCCAAAAAGTGAACTAGGTCGCGGTCGCGGCGAAACGTGTAACGCCGAGCCAATTGCAGATCCCGCGACGGTGTCGTGGGGCGCCGATCAGGTTGATGTGGCCGGCCTTCACCGCCTGCACGAATGGTAGGTGGCCGAGACAGACGTGCGCCAATGCATCGATCTCTGCACGCAGCTCGACATCGACATCGAACCCGGGATCGATGAGACACAGATCAACATCGGGCCGATTGAGCACGAGCCAATATTGATGTTTTGCATCGCCATGAAACTGCACGAGCACGACGACTCTCGCGTCAGGCAGCTCGTTTACACGCACCATCCGCCTAAGCGCCCACATGAGGAAGTCCGGATCGAGCTCCTCACCTGAGAGGTCCTTGCTGGCCCACTTGTAACCCCAATTGCCCAGCGCGTCCACGACGCCCTGCAACTCGCGACCGGCCTGCGTGAGATGGTACTCGTGCCCGCGTCCATCCGGTGTCGCTCGCCGTTCAATGATACCGGAGTGATTCAGCGACACGAGCCGCTGCACGAGAAGGTTCCGCGACATTCTCGGTACGCCGCGCTGGATGTCGCGAAACCGCCGCGCACCGGCGAACAGCTCACGCAGGATGAGCGGCGTCCAACGTTCGGCGAAAATCTGCGCGCCGAGTGCGACCGGGCAGAACTGACCGTAGGTGGACATGCTCTACGGTGAAACGCATGTCGCAACCGGGCAAGTCCTTTTTCTGAACCACGTCGCGTGCCTGGGTGACTCGCGTGCGGTATCAGGCGATCCGGTCACGCGACGCTGTCTCGTTGTGCCAACTCGCGCGCTTGCAACGTCGAGTGCGCCGTCGTCACTCGCGCCTCGCGCGCCCGAGTGGATTGTCGATTGCAGTACGCACCACGCGAGCGGGCAACCTCCCGCCGCGGTAGACGCGTCCGCTATCGACGCTACGACGTCATTTCTCTTAGCACAGACGGGGGCATTCAGATCTTGACGCTCTCCTCCACATCCGTGCTTCACGGGGATGCCCCGGACCGATGCACCGCACCGGTGTTGGTCGTCGCGCACCCGGGCCATGAGCTGCGGGTCTTTGGATGGCTCGAACGAGCGCATCCACTTGTCTGCGTGCTCACCGACGGATCGGGCGCCGGGGCCGAGGGGCGTCTCGAGTCGACGACTCGGACCTTGCGCGCCACGTCAGCGACGCCGGGCGCCGTTTACGGATCGTTGTCCGACCGCGCAATATATTCGGCCATGCTGGACCACGACGTCGACATATTCTGCCGCCTCGCCGACGACCTGGCCGACGTGCTCTGCGCGCGGGACGCCGACTGCGTTGCGGGTGACGCGGTAGAGGGCTACAACCCCTCGCACGACGTGTGTCGGCTCATCATCGACGCGGCAGTCCGCATGGCCAGCCGCTCGCGGGGTACGGCAATTCCGAACTACGATTTCCTGCTCATGGGTGCACCAGGCCAGTGTCCGAAGTCCCTGCAGGCGTCGTCGTTCTTCCTCCACCTCGACGACGACGCTCTCGCACGCAAACTGGATGCGGCGAACGCATATCCCGAGCTCGCGGGCGAGGTGAGCGCCGCGCTCGGTCGCTTCGGCATCGAACCATTTCGCACTGAATGCCTGCGGCCCGTGGATCCGTCCGACCGTCACGATTGGGCCGCCGACGAAGTGCCGAGCTATGAGCGTTACGGCGCGGAGCGAGTAGCTGCCGGCGTGTACAGCCGAGTGCTGCGCTTCCAGGAACACGTGCGTCCAATCGCTGACGCGCTCTGGACCCACACCGAGCGTCGTGCATGAGGCCGGTGCGCTGCGGGTTCTGATCACCAACCACGCGTTGGCGAGCCGCACGGGCACCGAGACGTACGTGCGCGACCTCGCTGCAGCGCTGCTCGCACGCGGCCATACCCCGATCGTCTACAGCCCGCTTTTGGGCGAGCTCGCTCGGGAGATCCGAGCGACGACGGTCGCCGTGACGAATGATCTCTCGACCATCGCCGAACCCCCCGACATCATTCATGGGCACCACAGTACCGTGACGCTCGCTGCCTTACTCGCGTTCCCTGGCGTGCCGGCAGTTGGTTTTTGCCATAGCTGGGTGAACTGGGTAGAAGCACCACTTCGCTTTCCGCGCGTTCTGCGATACGTGGCGGTGGACCAAACCTGTCGCGACCGGCTCTGCCTCGAGCACGGGATCCCGCCGGAACGCGTGCACGTTTGCCTGAACTCGGTGGACCTCGGCCGCTTTCGCGCGGGTCCGCCCCGCGCCGAGCGGCCGCGGCGCGCGCTCGTCTTCAGCAACGC
>JBDUCR010000002.1:0-4334 GCA_040003345.1 bacterium | reverse complement strand
CCGTACGAGACGGCCTTGTACAACAGCCCCGAGAAGTTCACCGGCGAGCCGTGCGTGAGATGACCACCCTGCGACAGGTCCATGCCAAGAAAAGTGTCGCCGGGCTTGAGGAAGGCGAGGAACACTGCGGCGTTGGCTTGCGCTCCAGAGTGCGGCTGCACGTTCGCATGCTCCGCACCGAACAGCTGCTTTGCGCGATCGATCGCAAGCTGCTCGACCTTGTCCACGACTTCGCAACCACCGTAGTAGCGCTTGCCCGGCAAGCCTTCGGCGTACTTGTTCGTGAGCGGTGATCCCATCGCCTCCATCACCGCCGGCGACACGAAGTTTTCACTCGCGATGAGCTCCAGTCCGTCGTTCTGACGCGTGATCTCGTCGCCGATCAGCGCGGCGATCTCAGCGTCGGCCTCGCGCAACGCTTCACCGGGCGGGCACCGCTTCCAATCGGTCCAGGACGACATCAGGAATTCTCCGTGGTGGGATGCTCATCGAGCTCGATCTTCGCCACACGTCGCGCGTGACGACCGCCGGCAAATGGTGTGTCGAGCCAGGCTTTCAATATCGCACGTCCTTCCTCTTCGCCGACGAACCGCGCGGGCAGCACGAGGACGTTGGCGTCGTTGTGCTCGCGCGCGAGCGACGCAATCTCCGGCGTCCACGCGACAGCTGCCCGCACATGCGCATGCCTGTTCGCAGCGTACGACATGCCGAGCCCGGTGCCGCAGAGCAAGACGCCTCGCTCATTCGCGCCACTCGACACACGCTCGGCGAGTGGGTGCGCGTAGTCGGCGTAATCGATCGATGCATCGCTGCTCGGCCCAAGGTCTTCGACGTCGTAGCCAAGTGCCTTCAGCTCGGCTTCGAGCTTTTCCTTCAGCTCGAAGCCGGCGTGGTCGCTTGCAATGAGAATCGTCTGCTTTGACACTGGCTTGTTTGAGGAGGATAGGAAGATAGGACGATAGGATGATAGGAAGGTCGGTCTTCCTATCATCCTATCGTCCTATCATCCTGCTATTTATTGGGCCACGCCGGCCACGTCTTCACCATTCCGGCAACGGCCTTGATGCGCTGTTCGGCGAGACGATCGGCGGCAACGAACGTCGGAATCTTATCCTTCTTCGCGATCGCGAAGACCTTGAGGATCGTGTCGTAGATCTCATCCGCCTTGCGGAACGCACGCGCCGAGCTCCACCCCGCGAGCTCGGAGTAAACGTTGATCACACCGCCAGCGTTCGCCACGTAATCGGGCGCGTAGAGAATTCCTTTCTCTTCCAGCGCGACACCGTGGCGTTCTTCGAGCAGCACATTGTTCGCGGCGCCGGCCACGATCTCGACCCTGAGTTGTGGCAACGTCTTGTCATTCACGATGCCGCCGAGTGCGCACGGGGCGAAGATGTCGGCTTGCACAGCGTAGATGTCATCCGGCGCAACAGAGCGTGCACCGAATTCCGTCACCACCTGCTTGACGCGCTCGGCGTCGATGTCGGTGGCGACGAGCTTCGCGCCCGCCTCGTGAAGCTCCTTCATCAGGTAGTAGCCGACGTGCCCAGCGCCCTGCACCGAAACAGTTTTCGTGCTGAGATCATCGGAGCCCCAGCGTTCCTTCGCCGATGCTTGAATCGCGCGAAAGACACCATGCGCCGTCACTGGTGATGGATCGCCCGAGCGTCCAGCAAGACCGGAGACGTTCTTCGTCTCCATGTGCACGAAGTCCATGTCGGCCGTGCTGGTGCCGACGTCTTCCGCGGTGATGTAGCGACCGCCGAGCGATTCGACGAACCGTCCATGGGCGCGGAAGATCATCTCCCGATCGTTCGTTCTGTTGTTGCCGATGATGACCGACTTCCCGCCGCCAAGATTGAGTCCGGCAACGGCGTTCTTGTAGGTCATTCCGCGCGCGAGGCGCAGCGCGTCGACGATGGCTTCTTCGTCGCTTCCATACTGCCAGAAGCGTGTGCCGCCGAGCGCGGGGCCGAGCGTCGTGCTGTGAATGGCGATGATGCCGCGATAACCGGCAGATGAATCATTGCAGATCACGAGCTGCTCGTGACCCATGCCGGCAATCGTATCAAAGAGGTTCATGCTCTTGGCTCGAGGTTAGTAGTTCAGTGGTGCGGACTGTCGACGTGCGCACTCAACCGTTGTTCCGTGCTGCGTACAACTCACGTGCGATTACGATGCGCTGCACTTCCGACGTTCCTTCATAGATCTCCGTGATCTTCGCATCGCGGAAATACTTCTCCACCGGATAGTCCTTCACGTAGCCGTATCCGCCAAAGATCTGTACCGCCTCCGTCGTGACGAACATCGCCGTCTCGCTCGCGAGCAGTTTGCTCATCGAGCCGTGCATGGTCGTCGATTCGCCGCGATCTTTTGCGGCGGCGCTCATGTGCAACAGCGCGCGCGCCGACGCGATGCGCGAGCCCATGTCGGCGAGCTTGAACTGAATCGCCTGAAATTCCCTGATCGCCTGACCAAACTGCTTTCGCTCGGCCGCGTAATCGAGCGACGCATTCAGCGCCGCCTGCGCGATGCCGAGTGCCTGCGCTGCGATGCCGAGCCGCCCGTTGTCGAGCGACTTCATTGCGTAGATGAAGCCCTGCCCTTCGTCGCCGAGCAGATTCGCGCCAGGCACGCGCAGTCCGTCGAAGTTGAGCTGCACCGTCGGCGACGCGCGCAGTCCCATCTTGTCTTCCTTCTTGCCGACGTGAAATCCCGCCAGATCCGGCGTGACGATGAACGCCGAGATCCCCTTGGAGCCGCGTCGTGCGTCGGGTGAATCCGTGCGCGCCATGACCATGATGACATCGGCAAAGCTGCCCGACGTCACCCAGCTCTTCGTACCGCTGAGCAACCAATCGTCGCCATCGCGCACAGCCTGGCAGCGCAATGCAGATGCGTCTGATCCCGCCTCGGGCTCGCTCAGCGCGAACGCGCCGATCATCTCGCCGCGTGCCATCGGCTTGAGGAAGCGTTCCTTCTGTTCGCTGCTGCCGAAGTTGAGCAGCATCTGCGTGGGCAGCGAGTTGTGCACGCTCATGAGAACGGCCGCCGAAGCATCGGCGGCCGCTATTTCCTCGAGGGCAAGGAGGTACGACGTGGTGTCGAGTGCGAGGCCGTCGTACTGCTCTGGAAGGAGCATTCCGAGGAATCCCAGCTCGCCCATGCGATGCGCGACGGCGACTGGAAAGCAGGCTTCCCTGTCCCAGCGCGCGGCATGCGGCGCGATCTCACTCGCGGCAAAGTCGCGGGCGAGGTGTTGAATTTCTCTTTGCGTCTCGGTCAACAAGCCTGGTGACATAACCTTGCGATGAAATTACGGTGTCATCCCGCAGGAGCGAAGCGAGTGAATGTCATCCCGCAGGAGCGAAGCGAGTGTCGGGATCTACCATCCCCGCCGAGTAGCCGGCCATAATCGCAACGAAAGTAGATCCCGACACTCGCTCGCTTCGCTTCACTCCTGCGGGGATGACACGACAGTCACACTCAATAAGTATAGAACCCGCGCCCCGTTTTCCGGCCGAGCCACCCCGCCGCGACATACTTCCGAAGCAGCGGACACGGACGGTATTTCGTGTCGCCGAGCCCGTCGTGCAGAACCTCGAGGATGGCGAGACACGTATCGAGCCCGATGAGATCCGCCAGCGCGAGCGGCCCCATCGGATGGTTCATGCCGAGCTTCATCACCGTGTCGATCGCGTCGGGAGTGCCGACGCCCTCCATGACGCAATAGACCGCCTCGTTGATCATCGGCATCAGAATGCGGTTCGCCACGAAGCCCGGAAAGTCGTTCACCTCCACCGGCGTCTTCCCGACGACCGTGCTCCACTTCACGACGCGCTCGGTCGTCGCGTCGGATGTCGCGAGCCCGCGGATGATCTCGACGAGCTGCATCACCGGCACCGGATTCATGAAGTGCATCCCGATCACAGCCTCGGGACGCTTCGTCTTCGCGGCGATCTCGGTGATCGAGATGGAGCTCGTGTTCGACGCGAGCACGGCACTCGCATCGGCAAGACGGTCGATCTCGGCGAAGATCTTGAACTTGAGATCCCGATTTTCCGTCGCCGCTTCGACGATGAGATCGGCACCTTTCACCGACTCCATCGATGACGACGTGGAAAGTCGTCCAAGGATGGCAGTCTTGTCGCTCTCCTGCAGCGTGGCCTTCTTGATCTGACGATCGAGATTCTTCGCGATCGTGTCGCGCCCTTTTGCCAGCGCCGATTCAGCGACGTCGATCATCGTCACCTCGAAACCGGACTGCGCAAACACGTGCGCGATTCCATTTCCCATCTGTCCCGCACCGATGACGGCAATGCGTTCGGCCATCG
>JBDUCR010000210.1:0-14718 GCA_040003345.1 bacterium | reverse complement strand
GATGACCGCTCCTGCGCGCCGACAATCACTTCGCATTCCTCGCAACGCGCGACGTCGGCGCACCACCAACGCGCAGCACCTGAAGCGTCGTGTCGTTGCGCGCAACGACAATGAGCCGCTCGCCCTTCGCGCCGCGAAGCATCTGCATGTGCCGCACCTGCCCGTCAATCGAGACGCCACTCGACCCCATGTCCACCGGCGCGAAGGCCCCCGCGCCGTTGCCGCGCAACAGCAGACCGTAGCTTGCGTCGTAGCGCCCCTGCACCGGCGTGACGCCGTTGAAGTTTCCACCTACGATCAAATCTGTGTGACCATCTCCGTCGAAGTCGCCAGCGACCGACGCGTAGATCGGCGCGAACTGCGCCTCAGTCGGAAGTGGTGCGAGCGTAAACGTCCCGTCGCCATTGCTCAACGCAACAGAATTCGCAAAGTCGTTGGCCGCGAGCACCGTGGCCTTGTCCAGATCGGCACGCGGAAAAATATCCTCGATCCCACTCGCGCCGAATGACTTGTACGAGGTGTACTTGCTGCGCAGCGACGGCATCAGCTTCACGAGCTCATCTCGCCCTGCGATCGGAACGCTCACATTGTTCTTGAAGAACGTGAGAATCTGCTGAAGCGATCCATTGTGTGCGAAGTCGCCGACGTACAGACGCGCCGGCTGCTCACTCCCTGCACGCAGATACGAGTTGAGTCCAAGATTGCCCAGCACGAGATCCGTTCGGCCGTTGCCGCGCAGATCGGCCGCAGTCACGCTGTTCCACCAACCGCCACTGCCCGCAAGACCTGCTTCCTTCGTGCGATTCACGAAGTGGCCGCTCTCCTGCCGGAACACCGTGACCGGCATCCACTCGCCAGCGACGACAAGATCCAGGAGGCCCTTCTGCCCGGAGCTCACCCACGCCGCTGACGTCACCATGCCCACCTGCGACAGTCCCGGCGCCTTCTCCAGCGTGACGTCAGTGAAATGACCCTTGCCGTCGTTCTGCAGCAAATGACTGTGTGGCGACACGCCATACTTTCGCGCGACGACACGCGCACCGACGAAAAGATCGACGAAGCCGTCGCCATTGAAATCGCCAGCGACGACACACGACGCGTTCTCGAGGAAGTCAGGAACTGCGGCGACATCCCGATGGAAATTACCGTGACCGTCGTTGACGTAGAGACGGCTCCGCAACGCGTCGGCATTGTCCCAGAACTCGTTGCCACCACTCGTGACGAACAGATCGAGCTTGCCGTCGCCATTCGCATCGAAGAACACGGCGTCGATATCTTCGGCAAGACTGTCCGCCTGCAGCGCGGGTTGCGTGCTCGCGCGGAACGTTCCGTCGCGCTGCTGCAGATAGATTCGGCCCGCCTGCCACTTCGCGCCGCCGACGAACACATCCTCGAGACCGTCGCCGTTCACGTCACCGACGGCGAGCGCCGGCCCTTCCGTCGAGAGCAGATGCGGCATCAACGGCTCGCGATCGTAATCGACGAAGCTGTTGTCTTCCGCGTGCTTGAAGTCGAGCCCAGTCGTCGAAGACACATCCGTGAATAACGGATTCACCGGCACGGCGCCGCGATAGCTGTACTGGCCGGACGCGTTGCGCTGATCGAGCGTCAATGCCGTATCCACCCTGACGCCAGTCAGCGTCTGATAGCGGTGATCCGGCCAGATCACGACGAGCGAATCGATCTTCGTGGAGCGGCCAACACCGAAGTGCAGCCGCGGATCGACCGACGATTGAAAGCCGCGCGTCGGCATCTGCTCGAGCATCTGCGTCGTGCCGTCATGGCTGATTCTGATCGTCGCGCCGATGCCGGCAGTATTCGCGCCAGCGCCGTGCAAGTTGATCGTCAGCGAGTGATTGCCGTTCTGTTCGCGCGCACGATTCCGATAGATCGACGCTGGCGCGTTGACGTTGTTGATCACGAGGTCGAGCGCGCCGGTGTTGTTGAGATCCACATACGCAGCGCCGTTCGAGAAGCCCGGCTCGGCGAGTCCCCACTGCGCCGCCATATTGGTGAACGTCAGGTTGCCATTGTTGTGAAACGCATACTTGGACAGCGCGATCTGCGGCATCTTGTTCAGCAACGCCATGTTGTCCTGCGTGATGCCGCGCGCGAGCGACGCCTGCACCGCTTCATTGCCGACGTAGTTGATGTAGTCGAGATCGTTGGGCCTACGATAGATGCCGTTCGTTACCAGAAGATCCTTGCGGCCATCGTTGTCGAGATCGGCGAACAGCGCCGCCCAACTCCAGTCAGTGGCCGACACGCGAGCCAGATAGCCGATCTCGCTGAAGCGGCCGCCGCCGCGGTTGAGCTGAAGCGCGTTGCGCGCGTACTGCGGATGGTAGCCCGCCTTCAAACGCTGGTTGAAGAGATTGAATCCCTCCGAGCTCGCCGACGTCTTGAGGATTTCCTCGCGCTCGGGCAGCATGTCGGCGGAAAAGAGATCGGGCCAGCCGTCGTTGTTGTAATCAGCGGCGTCGACACCCATCGAGAATCGGCTCGTGTGCCGTGTGGCCTTCGCGATCGACTCGGTGAACGTCCCGTTGCAGTTGTTGACGTAGAGAAAGTCGTTCTCCTGAAAATCGTTCGCGACGTACAAGTCGGGGCATCCGTCCTGATTGAAGTCGCTCGCAGCGACGCCGAGTCCGAAACCTTCGACGCCGCCGTAGATGCCGGCCTGAGCACTCACGTCAACGAAATGGCCGCCATCGTTTCTGAACAGCCTGCTCCCCGCTCGCGGATTCCGTTCGTTGCGGTTGGCCTGCTGTCCGATCTGCCGCTCCGTGTGGACGGAGTGATTCAGCAGGAACATGTCGAGATCACCGTCACCGTCGTAGTCGAAGAACAGCGCCTGCGTGGAGTAGCCGACGAACTCGAGACCGTACTCCTTCGTTTTGTCGGTGAAGGTTCCGTCGCCGTTGTTGATGAACAGGATGTTGTGGCCGTGCTTCGTCAGGTAGCTGACGCCCGACACGTAGATGTCGAGGCGGCCGTCGCCGTTGACGTCAGCCATCGTGACCCCCGTTGTCCATCCGTCGACTCCGCCCACACCGGCCTTGTCGGTGATGTCCTCGAACTTGTAGTTGCCCTTGTTGAGGTAGAGACGGTTGGGCCCGAGATTGGAGGTGAAGTACAGGTCCGGAAGTCCGTCGCCATTGATGTCACCGACCGCGACACCTCCACCGTTGTAGTAGTAGAGGTAGTTGAGAATGTTGAAGGCGGTGTCTTCGGGCACCTTGTTGACGAAGGTGACACCTGTCTGCTCAGGTGGCAGCAGCTCGAACAACGTCGGCGCCACCTTCGCGTGGCAGGCAACCGTCGCGAGCGCTGCGGCGACGGCGATCAGAACGCAGCCTCGGCGCAGCTGATGCGTAATCAACATCCGATGGTGGTTGCGGAGTATGGCGGCGAGCCCGGCCTTACTTGACGGGAGACCTCCCGTGCAGCCCATTTAAGCACCTGCGATCTCTCGCTGAGTGCCGATGTGCGTGAGCGGTTGCCCACCACAACGCTGCGGCACAGACCACTGTACCGAGGGTAGAGGTTATCATGTCCAACCTTGAAGTACGTGCACGCGTCCAGCAGCTCCTGCTGATCGCGCTCGTTGCTGGCTGTTCGTCGGCGCCCAAGGAACCAGCCGAGCCCTCGCCGGTGGCAGCGAAAGGCACTCTGACGGCACAGGACGTCGCGAATTCCCCCAACGTTCCGATCGAGCAGCTGCTGCAGAGCAAGGTCGCAGGGATCGTCGTGAATCGCACGGACGACGGCGGCATCGCGATTCGGATTCGCGGCACGTCTTCGTTCAGCGGCAACAATGCGCCGCTCTATATCGTCGATGGCATTCCCGTTCAGACCGGAGCGAACGGCGGCCTCGTTGGCATCAATCCGTACGATATCGCCTCCATCAAGGTGCTCAAGGAGCCTACGGACATCACGATGTACGGAGCTCGTGGCGCGAACGGTGTCATCATCATCAAGACGAAGAAACCGTGATCAGTGTGTGAGCGCGACCGCGTTCGGCCTGGTATGAACGCGGTCGTTGACCATCTGGCCGACCTGCTTCCCCTCCACCGCACCGTTCTCGATCGCCGGCCGAAAGTGAATGCCGCCGTACAGCCGGCTGATGGCCGCCTCTGCCGCCGCCGCCTCGAACGAGGGGAATGAGCGCACCGGAAGTCCGTACTCCACCTCGGACGAATCCGAGAATGCGAACGGGCTGCCGAACAGCTTGCTCAGCACCGTGGCCGCAGCGTTCGACACGACGCTGTGCCCGCTCGGATACTCCGGGAAGGGCGGCGTCTGAAGCACTGGCTGCCACGCCTCGTCGAGACTGCCGTTGATGACCGTCTCGGGACGCACGAGGTTGCTCCGAAATTTCTCGTCCCAGGTGCTGATGAATCCGTCGGCCAGCGCAATGGACGTTCGCGCATAGGCTTCGGACGACTGCATGATATCGGCGTCGGCCTTGCGCGAGGCAATCGCCACGATGCCCATCCAGTGTCCGCCCGGGGAGATCTTCTTCGTCGCAAACATGGCGTGTCCCTGCACATGCATGACGTACGGATTGCAATCCCAGAAGCTCGCGATCGCACGCTGCTCCTCCGTGAGATGCTTGCCGGTCTCCCATACTTCCTTCGCGTTCGCGAGGAAAACGCTTCCCTCTTTCATATCGTACGCTGGCGGCGGCGGTGGCCGCAGCTGGCTCGCGCTGTCCAGCACGAACGGGCGCAGCTCCGCCCAGTGCGGCTCGATGGCATCCATGTACGCCGGGGGCGTTGGCATCCAGCGTCCCGGTTGCGAAATGACGGTGTACTTCGCGTAGCCGCGCGTCGGGCCGAACTTGTCCTTCGACGCCCACGCGAGAATATGCTTCGCCACCGTGTCGCCGTAGGCGATCGAGCGATCGTACACGTCCGCGGGAATTCCACTGTTCCTGAAGCGCGCGTCCATCGCCGTACGCAGCGAGTCCATGCGCGGGCGAGAGAACGTCAGGCCACGACCCACGGTCATGAGCGCGTGAACTCCAGCGAGCGGGAATGAATACGCGACGTTCTTCTCGGGCGCGGGAACGGGAGTCAGTCCGTGCAGCTGACCCGCAAGCGATCCATACTCCGGGTGTCCTTGTCGCAACGTCTCATATGCGGCGACGCTCGCGTACGCGTACGCGCGACTCGATTGCGGCGGACTCATGATGTCGTACACCATGACGCTCGTGAGTTGATGCATCGCCAAGTGTAGCGGCTCCGCTTCCTGCGCCTTCGATGGGTGCGCGTCGCGCGACATCACGGCGCAGCCAAGTGAAAGACTGATCGTTGCGATCAGCAAAATCGGAACACGTTTCATGGCTATCTCCTTCCCGCAATACCGACTGGCCGCGCGGTCCGAAAGACCAGCGGCACATCGTTGTTTCGTGCGACCACGATCATCTCACCCTCCGCAGTGCGAACGCGTTGAATGTCGCGCGACTGCCCTGGAACGCGAAACCCACTCTCCATCGCGCGAACCGGTTTGAATGCTCCCTTGCCGTCATTGCGCAGGAGCAGCCCTTCGCTCGAGTGCATGCGCCCGATCTCCGGCTTGAAGCCATCGAAGTTTCCGGCGATCAACAGATCCAGCTTGCCGTCGTGATCCACGTCCGTCGCAAGCATGCCGTACACCGGCGCGAGCTGCGCCTCGGACGGCAACGGCACCAGCGTGAACGATCCGTCCCCGTTGTTGTGTATCAGTGACGTCGCGAAGACGTATGCCGACTTGTGGCCGACGTCGGCGAGCTCCTTCGGCGTGAAGATATCGGTGATGGTCTGCTTTGCGTACGCCTTGTAACCGGTGTAACGCGGCTTGAGGTACGGCAGTGTCTTGAGTAGCTCGTCACGCATTGTGATCGGATAGCTCTTGCCACCGTTGAATTGCGTCACGATCTGCTCGACGGAACCGTTTCCGTCGAAATCCTTGACATACATCTCTGTCGGTTCCGCCAGCGAGGCATGCAGACGTCCGTTGAGCCCGAGATTGCCGACAACAAAATCGACCTTGCCGTCACCATCGAAGTCACCGGCGATGATTCGGTTCCACCAGCCGCTGCTTTTCTCCAGACCTCGCACGTCCATCTTCGCGAGCTTGCCGCCACCCATGTTGCGGAAGATGGTGATCGGCATCCACTCGCCGACGAGCACAAGATCGAGCTTCCCATCACCATCGACGTCGCGCCAGAGCGCGTCCGTCACCATGCCCACGTGCTCCAGACCAGGAGCGAGCTTCGCGGTGACATCCGTGAAGTGTCCCTTGCCATCGTTCTTGAGCAGCATGCTCTGCGGATCGGTGCCGTACCGCCACGGCACTACGCGTCCGCCGACGAAGAGATCGATCGCACCGTCACCGTCGTAGTCCGCGGCGACAACACGTGACCCACTCGAGCTCTCGAGAGGAACGCTGTTCTCCGCTTTGCGAAACCGCCCCTGTCCGTCATTGATGTAGAGGCGATCCTGCAGCGCAGACGCGCCCTCGGAGTATTCGTTGCCCCCGCTTACGACATAGAGGTCGGGACGACCATCGCCGTTGGCATCGAAGAATACGGCGCCCAGATCCTCGGATATCGAATCCTTCTCGAACAGTCCGAAATTGCTTCGCGCGAACGTCCCGTTGTGTTGCTGCAGCAGCAGCTGTCCGGCCTGACCTTTTGCGCCGCCGATGAAGACGTCGTCGAGCCCGTCGCCATTGACGTCGCCCACCGCCATCATCGGACCCTCCGTCGACACGAGCTTTGGCATCAACCGCTCGCGATCGAAATCGACGAACTCGTTTTCGTGGTGCCTGAAGCCGAGTGCCGCCTTGTCGGTGACGTCGCTGAGGAGCGCGAGCGTCGCTGGCAGAGATGACGAAGCCGTCGGCATCGCCGCCTCCGACTGCTTCACCATCACGAGCTGGTTGGACGTCAGATGCTGCTTCACACTCACGCGCCCATCCGGCCACACGACGCGCAGCGAATCGAGCGTGTCGCGCGCGCCGACACCGAAGTCGAGCACATAGTCGACGCTCGACTGAAAACCGCGCATCGGCGACTCTTCCTGCATGAAGGTATTTCCGCCAGCAAACACGGTTGCGCGCGCGCCGATGCCGAAACGGTTCTTGTCTACTCCGTCGAGCCTGACCTTCAGGTAGTGATTTGCCGGGTGGAGCGTGCGCGTGTTGTTGCGATAGACGAACGCTTCCTGATTGACATTGTTCACCACGAGATCCAGCGCGCCATCACCATCCAGATCGCCGTACGCAGCGCCGCTCGAGAAACTCGGCGTCGCCAGACCCCACGCGGCAGCCTGATTCGTGAACTGCAGATTGCCGTCGTTGTGAAATGCGTAGTTGGCGATTCGCGTGGAGCTCATCGCGTTCGTGAGTTTCTGGAAATCGACGCCGCTACGACCGCCGCCCGTCACGCTCTTCATCGTCTCGTCGTTCGCGAGATACGCGATGTAGTCCTGCGAGGTGACGTCCTTCGTCAGGCCGTTCGTCACGAAGACATCCTTGTTGCCGTCGAGATCCAGATCGGCGATGAGCGCGCTCCAGCTCCAGTCCGTGCGTGCCACGCCACCCATCTGCGAGACGTCCGTGAATGTTCCGTCGCGATTGTTGCGCTGGAGCATGTTGCGCATGAGCTGATGCCCGTACCCGTTGCGCACCTTGGTCTCGTAGGCGTCCCAGCCCTCGAACTGCGTCGTCGTCTTCAGCCGGTACTCGTCCTCCGGCAGCATGTCCGTCGTGTAGACATCCGGCCATCCATCGTTGTCGATGTCGGCCGCGTCGAGCCCCATCGAGAAGTAGCTCGTCACCGGCATCTGCTGGTCGAGCGTCTCGGTGAAGGTGCCGTTCTTCGCGTTGATGTAGAGGTAGTCGCGCTCGAAGAAATCATTCGAGACATAGATGTCCGGCCAGCCGTCGTTGTTCACGTCCGCCACGACGACACCGAGGCCGAACGCGATCTCCGGACTATGAATGCCGGCCGCTGCGCTCACATCGGTAAAGTGGCCGCCGTCGTTGCGATAGAGCTTTGCGCCGCCATTGGGGTCGCGGACATTGCGCATGTTGCGCAATCCGAAGCTGTTCACCGGACGGGGCGAATTGCGAATGAGAATCAGGTCGAGATCGCCATCGTGATCGTAGTCGAGAAAGGCAGCCTGCGTGGAGTATCCGCCGTCGGCGACACCGTACCTCGCCGCCTGCTCTTCGAACGTCGGAGTGCTATCGGCGTTCAGGCCCTTGTTGATCCACAGCTCGTTCGCGCGGAGCTCGGGACCGCCGGTGCCGGCGTGGCAGATGTAGATGTCCAGCAAGCCATCGCCGTTTACGTCGGCGACGGCGATGCCGGTGCTCCAGCTGCCCGGTCGCGTCTTGATTCCTGACGCGTCGGTGATGTCGCGGAAGTGAAAGTTGCCGCGATTGAGATAGACGCGCGGTCCCCCGGTATTCGACACGAGGATGACTTCCGGCAGCCCGTCGCCATTGAGGTCGGCGATGGCAGTGCCGCCACCGTTGTAGAAGTTGCGATAGGTGAAGACGTTGAGTTCCGCGGTCTCCTTCAGCGTGTTCTCGAATCGCACGCCGGTGACTGCAGAGGGAAGGCTCGAGAATAGCTCGTTGCCGGCCGTTGGAGCACCCGCCTGAAGCACTTCGGCACTCTCATGGGTACCGGAGCAGCCTACAGCGACAACGACGGCACAGAGCGCCGGAAGCAGGCGCGATGACCTAAGAGCGAAGAGCCGGTTCATGCAGCGTGGCGGGAGCAGCGGGGAAAGCACAACGGCGATAGGGAAGTCTGCCGGGCGGAGCGGCCGAGTGCCAGCCAGTGAAGGCCCTTCTGCACCATAGCCTGTCCGAAGTCGGACAGGCTATGGCGGAGAGTGGAGCTACCAGCGTGGATCAGTAGCCGGGATTCTGCACCAGCAGAGGATTGGACGCGATCTGCGTGCTCGGAATCGGGAACAGAACCTTGTACGCTGCCGTGGCCGCCTTGAAGCGCCGCGACGTGACGTACGTGCCAGCGCGAACCATGTCCTGACGACGCTTGCCTTCCGCGATGAACTCGAACTGACGCTCGGCGAAGATGGCTGCGCGCGCATCGGACTGGCTCAAGCCCGCGGAGATTGGCTTTGCCGGGGTGAACTGGCGAGCGCGCACCGTATTCAGCTGCGCGATTCCCGCCGACGTCTGCCCAAGCTCGTTCATTGCTTCAGCCTTGATCAGATACATCTCGGCCAGGCGGAAGAACGGATAGTTGTTCGGATGCGAATCGCCGTTGAGGGCGGTGGGCAGCGGAACGAACTTGTTGAAGCGCGGGCCTTCGTTCTCGGCGGCGGCGTTCTCGTTGCCGATGCTGTCGGTGAAGATGAGCGGGTTGCCTGCACGGTCCTTGACGTTCAGGCCAGTGTCGAAGCTCTTCTGCTGGCCGATGAGGAACATGTTGCGACGGTTGTCCGCCGGATCGAACGCGCGGTACGTCTCGGCGATCGTGGCGAAGCCGTTCCAGGGACCGCCCTGCACGAGCAACTGATTGTAGTGCAGCGTGCGCATCGGGAGACTCATGCCGAGGCTGGGCTGCGCGTTGGTGTTCGAGATGAAGAAGATGTTCTCGCGCGAATCGTGATTATCCGGTGTGAAGTTGTGCGCCCAGTTGGCTTCGAGGGCGTACTGTCCGGAGTTGATGACGCGATCGGCGGCAGCGATGGCATCTTGCCAGCGCTGCGTGCCCTTGGTCAATCCACCAGTGCCCACCGTGCCCGTGTAGACCTGCGCGTTGAGGTAGAGCCCTGCGAGAATTGCGTCTGCGGCCCCGCTGGTGAGCCGGCCGGTTTGATCAGCCGGACGCGTTGCGGGAAGCACTGTGCGCGTCGCATTGAGCTCCGACTCGATGAAGTGGAACACCGAGTCGCGCGACACACGCGCGGCCGCTCCGACTTCCGTGCCCGTGACGAGCGGCACTCCGCCGAAGAAGTCCATCAGCATGTAGTAGTACCACGCTCGCAGCGTGCGTAGCTCGGCGAGCGTTTGCGGGGCCGTCGGTCCGCCAGCCTTGGTGATCACGTCGATCATGAGGTTGGACCGCGCAACGCCGCTGAACAACACGTTCCACGCGCCGTTCACGTCGACCAGCGTTGCTCCGCTGTTCGAGTTCCACTGCTGCTTGTAGACCTCGAGCCATCGACCGTTGTCGTACCAGTCCTGGCCGCGAGTGGGGACGATGATCTCGTCCGTGCTGATCTCGGACAGATTGTAGTACTCCCACATTGTCCCACGGAGACCAGCGTAGACGGACGCTACGCCGGCGAGCACTTCTGCGTCACTGTGGAACGCATTGTCCGGTGTCAGCGCGTCTTTCGGAACTTCCGCGAGATTGGTGCATCCGATGAAGACCATCTGCGCGGGCACGAAGAGCAGTGCACTCGCGATGGCTCGCCGGATCGACCTCGAGTTGAACGTCGTCATAAGACTCAGTACCTGGATGATGGGACGATTGATCACGTGATCCGGGCCGTTTTAGAACTGGACGTGCGCGCCCATCGTGAACGTGCGCGCGCGCGGGTAGGTCAGATAGTCGATTCCACGAGTCGCGATGCCGGCGTCGACGAATACTTCCGGATCGTAGCCCGTGTAGGGAGTGAACAGGAACAGGTTGTCACCGGAGACATACACGCGGGTGGTGCGTCCGCCGCCGATGGAGCCAGGCAGCGCGAACGTGTAGCCGACCGTCGCATTCTGCAGGCGGACGAAGCGACCATTCTCGATCCAGCGCGACGAATAGATGGCCGGTTCGTCGATGCCGATGGGATCGGACAGCGCCGACACGAGGAAGTTGCGCGAGGACTTCGCGTTGCCCTTCGTCGAGTACACGAGCGCCGTGTTGTTGAAGACGTCACGGCCGAATTCAGCGCGCCACAGCCAGCTCGCGTCGAACTTGTTCATCGAGCCGTTGCTGCGCAGACCGAGGCTGAACTTCGGATTCGCGTTGCCGATGATCTGCTCGTCGTCGCCCACCGGTGCGAACGTCTCACCATTGACGCAATCGGTGCTCGCCTTGGTGCACTGGAAGACTTGCTGACCAGCGGCATTCACTCGCAGGAACTTCGCTCCCCAGAACGTCCCGAGCGGCTGGCCAGGGATGAGGCGCTGAGAAGAACGCCCGGACTGGCCCTGACCGTAGACGGTCCCGGTGATGATGAACGGTGCGTCGCCGAGGTTGAGCACTGAGTTACGCTCGATCGACAGCACGAGGCCCGACGAAAGCGTCTTGGTGCTCGCCTCGATGAGTCGTGCGTCGACGGTGGCTTCAAAGCCGCGGTTCCGAACCGACCCGATGTTCTGGATCTGCGTGGAGACCACTGCCGGCTGCGGCACGGGAACCGTGAGCAGCAGATCCTTCGTGGTCTTCTGATAGAAATCGATCACGCCGGTGAAGCGATCGTTCTTGATGCCCCAGTCGATTCCAAGGTTGGTCTGCTCCGACGTCTCCCACTTGAGATTGGGATTCGCAACCTGCGCAGCCGAAAGACCGGTGGTGACCGACGTTCCAAATGGATACCGTGCAGCAGCGTCCGTCTTGAGCAGCAGCTGCGTGGCGTAGGGCTGCACCGCCTGGTTGCCCTGACGTCCCCAACCAGCGCGTAGCGCGAGACTGGAGAAGGAACCGCCCTTCATGAAATCTTCGTTGCTCAAGCGCCACGATGCCGACACGGCCGGGAACACCGACCACTTGTTGCCTGGTGCCAGACGCGACGAACCGTCGCGACGAATGACGCCGGTAAGGAAGTACTTGTCCGCGAAGCCGTAGTTGGCGCGCGAGAAGAAGGAGACGAGACGGCTCTCCTGGATGTACGAGATCGGCACCGGCGAACTGGCCTGCGTTCCTGCGCCGAAGTTATTGAACGTGAAGGCGTCGGTGACGAAGCCCTGCATGACGACTTCGAAACCGGTGTTCGCAATCTGACTGAACTCATAGCCGCCGACGATCTCGAGCTCCTGTCGGTCGCTGATCTTCGGTGTGGCCGTGACCAGCTGCTGGAAGTTGAGATTCTGCAGGCTGCGCTCCGCCTGTCGCGCGAGACCGCTGAACTCCGCACCCAATGGACTGGAGCGCGGCACGTACGTCTGACGCACGGAGTTGGTGTAGTCAGCACCGAGCGTCGTCTGCGCGGTGAGGCGCGGCAGCAGCTGCACCGTACCCGTGATGTTGCCGAGTACGCGGTTCTCCGGCGCTCCATCCTGAATCTGGTTCGCCAGCGCCACTGGATTGCGCACCGACTGCGAGCCCGCGCCCATTTCGTAATAGGTCAGCGAGTTCGTGACGCTGTCCAACACCTGGATCGGCAGCGTTGGGTTGTAGATCGCCATATTCGTGAACACGCCGCCGGTGAAGCCACCACCGTTCTCCATGGCGAGGTACTGATTGTTCACGCGCGACGCCGTGAGATTGAGATCGAGATTCACACGTCCATCGAGTGCGGCATGCTGCGCGTTCAACCGGCCCTGATAGCGCTTGAGACCATTCTCGATGATGACGCCGTTCTGGTCGAAGTAGTTGAGCGACGCGCGATAGTGCGTGATCTGCGAGCCGCCGGAGAACGCGACATTGTGGCTGCTGGACACTCCGGTGTGCTCGAGTGCGCGCTCCCAATCCGTATTCGCCGTGCCATTCAGAGCGGCCTGGCTGGCGGGGAGCTTCTTCAGGCCGATCTGCTCGGTGACGAAGGTCCGATACTGATCGCCGGTGAGGAAGTCGAGATGACGCGCGGGGCTCGCGGCGGCGACGTAGGTATCGTAATCCATCGACGAGTTGCCGCGCGATCCGCGCTTGGTCTGAATCAGTACGACGCCGTTGGCGCCGCGGCTACCGTAAATCGCCGTGGCGGATGCGTCCTTCAGCACCGTCATCGACTCGATGTCATTCGGATTGATTGCGTTGAGCGGATTGCGATTGAGCGCCGCGTTGACGCCAGGCGTCATCGCGCCGGCAACGCCGGCCTCGTTCTGCAGGGGCACACCGTCGACCACATAGAGCGGATCGTTGCTCGCCTGGATCGAGGTACCACCGCGGATGCGAACCTGCGAGCCGCTGCCAGGCTCACCGTTGTTCGTGGTGATCTGGATGCCGGCCACGCGACCCTGCAACATCTGCTGGGCATTGGTGACGACACCGACGTTCGCCTCTTCGGCGTTCACCGTGGCCACCGAGCCGGTGATGGACTCGCGCCGCTGCGTCCCGTATCCGGTGACGACAATGTCACTCAGGACGGCAGCCTGCGGCGCCAACACCAGATCGACATTGGTGGTCCCACCGGCGGTGACGTTGATGTCGCGCGTCTGTGCGCCAAAACCGATGCGGCTCGCCCGCACTTTCTGCGGCCCCGCGCCGACAACGGCGATCGTGAAGCTGCCATCATTTCTCGAAAGGGCTCCGTTCGCCGTTCCGACAATGCGGACGCTGACGGCGGAGAGGGGCTGCCGAGAGGCCGAGTCCAGAACCCGTCCCGTGACGATACCGGTCGCGGTTTGCGCGGTGAGCGGCGCCGCGAGGAGCAAGCTACCCAGCACTGCGGCCAACGCACATCGAGTGACTGCCATTCGTCTGCCTCCAGATTGGACGAGATTGGACGAGGGATCGCTCTCGCACAGCGGTTGATAGAGGGACTCGCAACCGCCGCCACCGGTTTTGCCCGATGGGGTTACAAAAGCACTAGCACACAGCGAAAACACCGAATCGGTCTTCAACACGTCTTACGTCTTCGCTCGCACTGTGGTACGTGACAATGCGCGAACGTGGCAGCGGCATCGCTGGCTCGTCGCAACAATTCGTGCAAAACGTCCGTACACTTCGCGGGAAAGTCAAGCGAAACGACATACAGACGACTTTCCCGATCCCCCTGAATAGCAGTAATACCGGAGCAAGACAAGAGTCGACCTGCGTAATACATTGTGCAATCGTTTGCGCAAATGTTGCAGGCGACGTGTCTACCTTGAGGACCACATGGCAGCCAATCGCGTCACTTTGAAGGATATTGCGAAGAAGGTCGGCCTCTCGATGGCCACCGTCTCCCGGGCCCTCGCCGATCATCCCGACATCAGCGGCGAGACGAAGGACCGCGTGCGAGAGGTCGCGCAGGCGCTCAGCTACATCCCCAACTACCGCGCCCGGTATCTCCGCGCCAAGCACTCCCGCCTCATCGCGCTGATCGTCCCGGAAATGAACATGTTCTTCTTTCCGTCGATGATCACCGGCATCAACCGGGTGGTCCAGGCGAACGACTATTCGCTGATCGTCTTCCAGTCGGACAATTCCATCGTCCAGGAACGACGGCTCGCCGAGTACTGCACGCACCTCTCGGCCGACGGCGTTCTGCTCGTGCTCTCGTCAGAAACGTCCGACCTGCAGCATCTCGACGTGCTGCACGATTGCGGCATTCCGGTGGTGTTGCTCGACAAGACGATCGACACCGTCAAGTACACGACGATCACGATCGACGACGAAGAAGCGGGACGCGAGGCGGCATCGTATCTGCTCGACCGCGGACACACGCGCATCGTCGGCGTGTTCGGCGATCAGCGCCAGCGCATCAGCACGCTGCGCCTCAAGGGCTTTCGTCGCGCACATACCGAGCGAGGCATTCCGCTCGCCGAGACGCAAATTCTCCGCGTCACGATCATCGACGAGCTCGAGGAGCAACTCGATCGCGC
>JBDUCR010000142.1:0-4354 GCA_040003345.1 bacterium | reverse complement strand
CCAACGAGTGCACGGGCGCACGATCGCCCTGCCGCGCGAGCCACGCATTGATGTCCCACTTGAACTGATTGCATCCGCCCGCGGTGCGCAGTCGCGCGTCGAGATTCGGCACCGCAACCGGATCCACGATCGTCGCGCCCTGACGACGCATGTCGTCGAGCGCCGCGGTGAACACACGCACCACTTCGGGATCGGTCGTATCGCGATCGTACGCCTGATGCAGCACGCCGATTCGCGCCCCTTTGAGCGCATCGCGATTCAGGAACGCAGCATAGTCCGTCGCGCGATGTCCTCGGCCGCGAGCGGTTACTGTGTCGGCAGGATCTTCGCCGGCGACAACCTGGAACACCGCCACCGCATCCGCCACAGTGCGCGCCATCGGCCCGGCGATGTCGGCCGCGAGGCTGAGCGGCGCAACGCCATCGCGACTGGTCAGTCCCATCGTCGATCGAATACCAACGAGCGACTGATGCGCCGATGGACCACGAATCGAGTTGCCGGTATCGGTCCCGAGTCCCGATTCTCCAAAGCTCGACGCGACCGCGGCCGCCGTGCCACCACTCGAGCCTGCAGTCACTCGGTCGAGCGCGTACGGATTCTTCGTATAGCCCGGAAGGATCGAGCTCACGGTCTCGAAAGGCGTGAACGCGAACTCTGCCATGTTCGATTTCGCGAGCACGATGGCGCCCGCTTCACGAATGCGTCGCACCATGAACGCGTCCTGGCGCGGAATCATTCCCTGCAGCGAGAGCGAGCCCGCGGTCGTGGGAAGATCCGTCGTCTCGAAATTGTCCTTCACGATCATCGGAATGCAGTGCAGCGCGCCCACCATTCCGCGGTTCGCCATGCGACGATCGAGCGAATCCGCGACAACGAGCGCGTTCGGATTCACAACGATGATCGCGTTGATTGACGGTCCGTTCTTGTCATAGGCTGCAATGCGCTGCAGATACGCGTTCACCAGCTCGCGGCAGCTGAGTGTGCCGGCACGCATCGCGGCATGTATATCGGCGATGGTCGTCTCGGTGACGTCGAATGGAATGCGAGCGCGTGTCGGCTGCTGCGCAGCGCACAACACTGGACCGAGGAGAAAGAGTCCGAGAAGCCTGGTGCAACGGAGCATCGTTTCCGGTGAGTTCATGGTAGTCCCGCACAGTGACGCAAAACATGTCATGTAGGGTGGATACCGGATAGTCGGGCCCGGACCCGTTGCTCAACTGCCATCCGGCATCGATACTCGGTCATGCACATTGATCTGATCCTCGTGCCTTACGATTCTGCCCTGCGTGGCGCCCGCATGGGAGCTGGTCCGGAGCACCTGATCTCGCACGGGCTCCCAGCGTATCTCGAGAAACGCGGACACGACGTTGGCCTCGTGACGATCGAGATGCCCCGCGAGAGCTGGCGCGCCGAGATCCGCACGGCCTTCGATCTCGCGGCGATGATCGCGTCACGCGTCCGCAACTCGCAGCGCACGGGCCGTTTCCCGATTGTGCTCGCGGGCAACTGTTTCTCGTCGGTGGGCGTCACCACCGCGCTCGGTGCAGGCACGGGCGTATTGTGGTTCGACGCACATGGCGACTTCAATTCGCCGGAGACGACGATCGGCGGATTCCTCGACGGAATGGCGCTCGCGACCATCGCCGGACGCTGCTGGACCGGAATGACGTCACAGCTCGCGGGCTTCGCACCCGTGCGCGAGCAGCATGTCTGGCTCCTCGGCGCACGTGACCTCGACGCCGCCGAAGAGGAGGTGTTGCTCGACTCGCCGGTCAGTCGCCTGTCGGCGGATCTTATCGGCGCAGATCTCGGCGATCTCGTGCGACGAGAGCTCGATGCGCCGGAGCGTCTCTACGTGCACTGCGATCTGGACGTGCTCGACCCCACGCAGGGACGCGTGAATCAGTTTTCGTGTGCCGGGGGCCTTACGACCGACGCATTGTGCGCCGCCATGCGATCGCTCGGCTCACTCGAGACTGTCGCGGCGCTCACCGTGACCGCGTTCGATCCGAGCTACGACGACGATGGTCGGGTATGCACGGCCGCGTTCGAGGTGATCGAATCCTTCTTGTCCGGACAGACATGAGCGGAGCACTGCGTTGACGGAGAGCTCTCACGGCGACGGCATTCGCGCCGAATCGCCCGAAGAGCTCACTGGCATCGACGTCGCCGCACCTGCGAAATACGCCGCCGGCATCGCCGCAGTCGTCACGGCGTCGAAGTCCGCATTCGTGAACTTGGGGCTCGCGAAAGGCGTGCGCCTGCTGCGCGCACTCAATCAGACGAACGGCTTCGACTGCCCTGGGTGCGCATGGCCCGATCCCGAGCCACAGGATCGCTCCTTCGCCGAGTTCTGCGAGAATGGCGCGAAGGCAGCGAGTGAGGAGAATACACGCAAACGCATCGATGACTCCTTCTGGCGCGAGCACAGTGTCGCCGAATTGTCACAGCGATCCGATTACTGGCTGGCGAAGCAGGGACGCATCACCCGTCCGATGGTGCTTCGCGCCGGCGCCACACACTACGAGCCCATTTCGTGGGAGAACGCCTTCGCGCTGATCGCACAAAAGCTCAACGGCCTCTCGCATCCCGACGAAGCGGCATTCTACACGTCGGGACGCACGGCGAACGAGACTGCGTTTCTCTTTCAGCTCTTCGTGCGGCAGTTCGGAACGAACAATCTTCCCGACTGCTCGAACATGTGTCACGAGTCGAGCGGTTCAGCACTTTCCGAGTCGATCGGTACCGGCAAAGGCACCGTCACGCTCGACGACGTGCACGAAGCCGGCGTCTTGATCGACCTCGGACACAATCCGGGCACCTGCCATCCGCGCATGCTCAGCGCACTCCAGCGCATGAAGCTGAACGGCGGAAAGATCATCGCCATCAACCCTCTCGCCGAGACAGGGCTCACGCGCTTTCAGCATCCGCAGCAGCTGTTGCAAGTGCTCACCGGGCGAAGCACGCCGCTCGCGGATCTCCATCTGCCACTGCGCATCAACGGCGACGTCGCCGTGCTGCAGGGCATCATGAAGGAGATGCTTGCAGCCGAAGACGCGGCGCCAGGCACTGTCTTCGATCATGAGTTCATCGAGCAGCACACGCTCGGCTACGACGCGTACGTCGCCGCGCTGCGCGACGCCGATTGGGACATCATCGTGGAGGAGAGCGGCATCTCGCGCGAGACGATCGCTGAAGCTGCGCGCATCGTCATGAGCTCGGATCGGCTCGTCGTCGCGTGGGCGATGGGACTCACGCAGCATCGCAATGCAGTCGCGTCCATCCAGGAATGCATGAATCTCCTGCTGCTCAAGGGCGCAATCGGCAAGCGTGGCGCCGGCGCGCTTCCCGTGCGCGGTCACAGCAACGTGCAGGGCGATCGCACCATGGGCATCTCGGAGCGCGCCTGGGCTCCATTCCTCGACAAGCTGGGCGCCGAGTTCACCTTCGAGCCGCCGCGCAAGGATGGCTACGATACCGTCGAGACGTTGCGCGCAATGCAGGCCGGAAAGGTGAAGGTGTTCTTCGCCATGGGCGGCAATTTTCTCTCCGCCACTCCCGATACCACGTATTCGGCGGAAGCGCTCACGCGCTGCGAGCTCACCGCGCACGTAGCGATCAAGTTGAATCGCTCGCATATCGTCACAGGACGGGAAGCGCTGATCCTGCCGACGATCGGCCGCTCCGAGCGCGATGTGCAGAACGGCCAAGAGCAGTTCGTCACCGTCGAGAACTCGATGGGCATCGTGAGCGCGTCACAGGGACGCCTCGATCCACCTGAAGGTGATCTGCTTTCCGAGCCCGTCATTGTCGCCCGTCTCGCCGACGCAACGCTCGGTGCCCGTTCCACCGTCGCGTGGAACGAGCTCACATCCGACTACGATCGAATTCGCGACCACATCGAGCACGTGGTCGTCGGCTTTGACGACTTCAACGCGCGCGTCAGAATGGCGGGCGGATTCGCGCTGCCAAACCTTCCGCGCGATGAACGCTCTTGGCCGACACCGTCGGGAAAGGCAAGTTTCTTCGCGCATCCGATTCCACGCACGACGCTAGCGCCAGATCAGCTCGTGATGATGACCGTACGCAGCCACGATCAGTTCAACACCACGATCTATGGTCTCGACGATCGCTATCGCGGCATCCGCAACGAGCGCCGCGTCATATTCATGAACTCCCATGACATTGGCGCGCTCGGACTCCACGATCGTCAGGTCGTCGACATCACGAGCCACTTTCGTGGTGAGACACGAGTCGCACGCCAATTTGTCGTTGTGCCGTTCGAGATTCCGCGACGGTGCGCGGCGACATACTTTCCCGAGACGAACGTACTCGTGCCCATCGACAGCGTGGC
>JBDUCR010000378.1:0-43380 GCA_040003345.1 bacterium | reverse complement strand
GGGCGCATCGCGCTGCAACACCCAATCACGTAGACGCGCCCTTCTTTGGCTATGTGTCGCAGCGTCGAAGTCCAGGGCTCGCCGCGATCCCATGTCGGCGCGACGTAGATCTGCACGCCTGCGACATAGAGCGCCTGTCGCGCGAGCGGCATGTAGTTCTCCCAGCAGATCAACCCACCAAGCTTGCCGAGCGATGTGTCGTAGGCCACGAGACTCGAACCGTCGCCCTGCGCGTGGACGAGTCGCTCGCCAGCGGTCGGCACGAGCTTGCGATGGACTCCAAGTACGCGGCCGTCGGCGCCGATGAACAACAGTGAGTTGAAGAGCGACGTCCCGCTCGACTCCGCGTTGCGCTCATTGATGCCGATGGCGACATGGACGTTCGCGGCTCTCGCTGCTTCGCAGAGACGGTTCGTCGCCTCGTCGCCGATGGTCATCGATTGGTCGAGCAACTCGACGTATAGCGCGCGGAGCGCCTGCGTCTGGCCGGCGGCGATGGACCAGACCCACAGCGGATAGCCCGGCACGAGCGCCTCCGGAAACACGACGAGTCGCGCACCGCGCTTGGCCGCGGCGTCGATCGCTTCGCACGCTCTGTCGATCGTAGCGTCGCGATCGAGAAAGACGGGACTCATCTGCACTGCAGCGACGAGAAACGGCCGGCCGGGCGTGTATGGCATCGCGGCTCTTGATGGTTGTTGCGGTCAAGGTATGCACGCCATCGAACTGCGCAAGCACGTCGAGAATCGCGGAACGGCGCCCGCTTGACGTCCACATCTTGACAGCCAATAGGTGGCGCTACAGACTGCCCTGTGCAGCCACACCCTCCGTTATCACACGAGCTGACATGAACGAGCCCAGCACCGACGTCATCCAGGGCACACTCGACATGCTCATCCTGAAGACACTCAGCCTGCAGCCACTGCACGGCTTCGGCATTGCCCGCCGTATCGAGCAGATCTCGCGCGGCGTCTTCAAGGTCAACCCGGGCTCCCTGCTCACTGCATTCCAGCGACTCGAGCGCGCCGCCTGGCTCGACGCCGAGTGGCGCCAGACCGAAGCTGGGCGCCGAGCGAAGTACTACAAGCTCACGCGCGCTGGTCGCAAGCAACTCGACGAAGAGACCGCCGATTGGACACGACGTGTCGCCGCAATCTCGCGGTTGTTGAAAGCCGAGGCGTAGCGTCATGTCCATGTGGCGTCAGGTCACGCGCGGACTTCGCGCACTCACGCATCGACACTCAGCCGATCGCGATATCGCAGACGAGGTACACGATTACCTCGAGCATGCGAAAGCGACACACCTGGCGCGCGGACTTTCGGCGGACGCCGCGTTGCGCGCCGCGCGACTGGAGTTGGGCAACATAACGAGCGTCAACGAACAGATGCGCGCATACGGATGGGAGAACATGATCGCGACGCTACTCGCTGACCTGCGCTATGCCGCCAGACGCCTGCGCAGCACGCCGGCATTCACCACTATCGTCGTACTCACACTTGCAATTGGCATCGGTGCAACGACGGCGATCTTCAGCGCGGTCAATCCCATTCTGTTCGAGCCACTGCCGTACCCTGGTGCCCATCAACTAGCGATGATCCTCGAGCTCGGTCGCAGCGGATCGCGCGTCGACGGGACGTTCGGCATGTACCACGCACTATCGGAACGCGCTCGCTCATTCGAGAGCATGGCTGTTCTCAAGCCCTGGGGGCCGACGATCACGAGCGCCGAACATCCGGAGCGGCTCGACGGACAACTCGTCAGCGCACGCTACTTCCATGCACTTGGCGTCATACCGTCTCTTGGTCGCGACTTTCGTGCGAGTGATGACCGGCTCGGCGGCCCGAAAGAGGTTGTGATCAGCGACGCTCTTTGGCGTCGACGGCTCGCTGCGGACAGCACGATCATCGGCCACACCGTCGCGCTCGACGACAACAGCTACACTGTGATCGGTGTGTTGCCGAGTGGCTTTGACAATGTGCTGACACCTGCCGCCGAGGTGTGGGCGCTGCTTCAGGGCGACATGTCGCTGGGAAGCGCATGGGGGCACAACGTGCGTACGGTTGGTCGGCTGCGTGAGGGCGTCACGTCGGAGCGGGCGAGTCAGGAGCTCGATATGCTGGGACACGCGATCCTCAACGAGCAGCATCCTGAGACGTATGACCTCGAGACGCGGTTCGTCGCAACGCCACTTCGCGACGACGTCACGCGCGCAGTGAAGCCCGCGCTGCTTGTCATCGCCGGTGCGGTGATGCTCGTGCTCGTGATCGCGTGCGTCAACGTGACCAATCTCCTGCTCGGACAAGGCGTACAGCGACGCAGCGAATTCGCGCTGCGCGCCGCGCTCGGCGCCGGACGCACGCGGCTCGTACGGCAACTGCTCACCGAAAGTCTGCTTCTCTCACTGCTCGGCGGCGTTGCTGGAATGGGCATCGCGCAACTTGGCGTTGGCGCACTCGTTGCGCTTAGTCCACCAGGACTCGCGCGCGTCGGTGCGATTCATTTGAACACGAGCGCGTTTCTGTTCGGCGTCGCAATCACCACATTGATCAGTATTGTATTTGGATTGATGCCCGCCCTTCAGGCCGCGCGCAGCGATCCGCAGGAGGCGCTTCAGCACGGCACGCTGCGCACAGTCGGCAGGCGTGGACGAATGCGCAGTACGCTGGTTGTCGCTGAGGTTGCGATCGCGATTGTACTGCTCGTGACGTCAGGACTACTCTATAGAAGCCTGAATCATCTATTCGCCGTGCCCATCGGCTTCGACCCGTCGCATCTGCTCACGATGGAGATACAGACGGTCGGTCACAAGTTCGACGCGGATAGCGTACGTCATGCGTTTTTCACACAAGCACTTGATGCGGTGTTACAGGTGCCCGGCGTCGAGAGTGCTGCGCTCACGAGTCAGCTGCCATTGAGCGGCGACGGAGATGCGTACGGCGCGCGCTTCGAAAACGACGCGACGCAAGGCTACGATGTTTTTCGCTACTCTGTGACACCGCGCTTCTTCGAGACGATGCGCCTTCCGCTGCGCAGTGGCCGTTACCTCGACGAGAACGATCGCGGCGGCGCGCCGCCCGTTGCGCTCATCAGCGAATCGCTCGCGAAGTTGAGATTCCCGTCGGAGTCGCCACTAGGAAAGCGAATGCGCGTCGCGGGCTCGCCAACTGCGCAACCATACGTCATCGTCGGCGTGGTGGGCAATGTGAAGCAGCTATCGCTCTCCGGCACGCAGTCCGAAGCAGTTTACACCACGACTAGCCAGTGGCACTGGGAAGACGCCGCACAGTCGCTCGTCATTCGCAGCAACGGCAACATCTCCGTACTCGCGCCCACGATTCGCAGTGCAATCTGGTCGGTGGACAAGGACCAGCCGATCGTTCGCGTGGCGATGATGGAGGATCTGCTTGCGGCAACGGCAGCGCAGCGACGCTTTGCGCTGACACTGTTCGAGGCATTCGCACTCGCGGCGATCGTCCTCGCCACAGCGGGCATCTACGGAGTGCTGTCTGGTGGTGTCGCCGAGCGCACGCGAGAGATCGGTGTGCGCTCTGCTCTTGGCGCATCCCGACGCGACATCCTCACGCTTGTCCTTCGCCAGGGAATGACGCTCACCGCGATCGGCATCGCAATCGGAGTGCTCGGCGCAATCGCCGCGACGCGATCGATTACGGCGATGTTGTTTGGCGTCTCACGTCTCGATCCGATGACGTACGTCACCGTGGTCGCACTGCTGGGTGCGGTATCGGCGATTGCCTGTTTCCTTCCCGCGTGGCGCGCAGCGCACATCGAACCGGCAACAACCCTGAGAACAGAGTGAACTTGCTCTTTACGCGCGAATCAGTGGGGCGCATGTTGCATCGCCTCGCGCTCGCGCGCGGCTCGACGTCCTAGCCCCACGTCTCGTCGCCGGCTCAGCCAGCAGGAGTACTCATGGCAGCCAGGAAGAAAGGTGCGCGCAAGTCCGCCGCCAAGAGCGCCAACAGACGGAAAGCTCCCGCAAATAGATCGGCTGCCGAACGTGCCGCGCCGCTGCCACCGCATCGCAGTTGCGGCACGATGGCAAATCACATGCACCTGCTCGAACAGTACCCGGCCTTTCGGGCGAAGCAGTTCAAGCTCGAGCAGCAGACGCAGAAGTATCGAGCGTCTGGACTCAAGATCGCGTCCGTCGCCATTGCAACGATCAAGGTCGTTGTCAACGTCGTGTACAACGATCCGTCGCAGAATATCGGCAATGCGCAGATCAAGACACAGATCGCTGTGCTCAACCGGGACTTCCGCGCGAAGAACACGGACAGGAGCAAGACGCCAGTGTCTTTCAAGGGGCTCGTGAGTGATCCGAAGATTAGGTTTGTGCTCGATCGCGTCACGCGCACGCAAACGTCGAAGACGTCGTTTCTCGATGACAACGGCGTGAAGAAGGCTGCGACGGGCGGTGTTGCTCCAGTGGACACCAGGAAGTTTCTCAACATCTGGGTGTGCGCACTCGGCGGCGGACTTCTGGGCTACGCGCAGTTTCCGGGAGGACCGGTCTCCACCGATGGTGTCGTCATTCATTATCGCGCGTTCGGCACGAACGGCACTGCGCAGGCACCGTACAAGCTCGGTCGATCTGCGACGCATGAGATCGGTCACTACTTCAATCTCCGCCACATCTGGGGCGACACGCCGGATTGCAGCGGGACCGACATGGTAGCCGACACGCCGAATGCCGCGGGCCCGAACTTCGGCAAGCCGCCGTTCCCGACCGTGACATGCAACAACGGTCCGAATGGTGACATGTTCATGAACTACATGGACTATGTGGACGACGACGCAATGTTCATGTTCACGACGCAACAGGTCGCGCGCATGCGTGCAACGCTCGACGGACCTCGACGCTCGATGTGGTGATGGGCGACGCGTTAGCGGACGCACGACGCAGGCTCGTAGAGACGCGCTGGGTGCACGTCGATGGAGACGACGCCGATCACGACGCGGTGTTCCACGACGCCACGGGTGACGTTCCGCTCTCGCGTCGCCCGAAGGAATTTCTCGAGTTCAGCGACGACGGCACAGTGCGCAAACTTGCGACCGGCGCCGATGACCGTGCGCACGAAGTCGATCGCGCCATATGGCGCGTCGAAGACGGAACCGTGGTGTTTCGCTTTGCCGATGCGGAAGCGAAGGGCGCGAACGACTATCGGGTTGTCGAGCAGGGAGCGGGACGGCTGGTGATTCGCCGGCAGTGAGCGCACGTCATCGGGCGCGCTTGATATTCATGGTGAGACCTCAGTGCTCATCGCGACCGGAATGACGCCGTCGTCCGAGACGACCCACACTGCTTCTCCCGCAGCTGGCTCGACGTCCACGCCACCAGTGAAGTCGCCGAACGCTGGCAGTATGCCGACGTCGTGTCGAAACCAGAAACACGGCAAGCGTTCCCACTGTCGCGCGCGGCCCGTAAGCAGAGCGCGCGGATGCAGGTGGCCGGCGAGAGCATAGTAGTCCGCCACGACGACCGGATGGTGTGTGAGAGCGAAAGGTGGTTCGAGGATGGGTCCATCGACACAACCGATTCCGACAGCATCAGGCGGATCGCCGGCGCGTTTGTCGTGATTGCCGCGGACGATCTGCATTTCGACGTCGCGATGCGCCGCGCGCCACTCGGCGATTGCGTTGAAAGTGTCGGCGTTGCGCCCCTCGCGCGCGTGGAGGAAGTCGCCGAGGAAGATGATGCGCTCCGATCGCGTGCGTGCGATGAGTGTGTCGAGCGTTTGCAGAGCGTACTCAGTCGTGCCTTTCGGGACGAAGACGCCAAGGTTGCGGAACGAGGCAGCCTTGGCGAAATGCGGGTCGGCGATGAGAAGAGTATTTCTCCGTGGCCAATACGCCGCGCGTTCCGGATGTAGTTCGATCTGTTCGCCGGCGATGGTTGTCGTTGAGGTCATTGGTCTCGCGGCAACCTCATCCTGCAGCGCGCTCGAGCGCGAGCTGCATGCGCTTGATGCGGTCAGACAGTTTTTCGCTGGAGACCTTGTTCCGCGTGCGATCAACGAGCAGCGGAAACGAGAGAGGGGTAAACCGCTTTGGGCTCGTGATGACGACCTTCGAGTCAGACAATCGTTGAAGCGTTTGACCTAGCCGACTTCGCTCGAGCTGACGTTCCAGAACTTCACGATGCGCCTGGACCAGCAGCAGGTTGCCAGGGTCGTAGCGCTGAAAGACGTCGAAGAAGAGTCCGCTGGACGCCTGAAGTTGCCGCGCCGTTTTACCTGATCTTGGGAAGCCCGGAAAGACCAAGCCGGCGACACGCGCAATCTCGCGGAATTGACGCTTCGCCATCTCGGCGGCGTTGAGGGATGCGGGGATGTCCTCCACGAGGTTGCCGGGAGACAGGAGAAACCGATCGAGCGCTTCCTCGAGTGGCGGCTCGGTTGGCGACAGCAGCTCGAATCCCCAGTCATTGCTCGACATCACGAACGAGATCGGCTGCACGCGTGACATCCTGTATGCGAACAACGCCGCCAAGCCTTCGTGTACGAGGCGTCCGTCGAGTGGATACACGAAAAGATGCCAGCCGTCGCGAGTCTTGACGCGCTCTATGAGTAGTTCGTCCGCACGCGGTATCGCCGACCATTTTCGCTGGATCTCCAGCAATGCCCGCAATGCCTCGAGCTCGGCGCCGCGAAATATTCCCTTTGCAGCTTCGCCGAGTCGCTCTCGCAGCAATGCCGCAAGCTCGTGCGACAGCGGCAGCCGACTTCCCTGCCATCGCGGAATAGCGCCCTTGGTGTTCGGCGCTCGTCGCACCCAGGCGCGCATGTCCCGCACGCGCACGAATTCCAGTGGTGTTCCCGCGAAGAAGAATCGGTCGCCCGCATTGAGTCGTGCAACGAACGATTCTTCGACGGAGCCGAGCATCTTGCCGCGGAGGTATTGCACCATGATCTGCGCGTCGCTGACAATCGTGCCAATTGACATCCGATGACGACGCGCGAGCTCACGATCTCGCATGACATACCGTCCGTTCTCGCGCTCGAGCCGCGCGTACTCGGGATATGCCTGCAACGTCTCGCCGCCGGTGCCGACGAAGTTCAATACCCATTCCCATTCGTCGTCCAATAAGCCGGCATACGCGCGCGTGGTTCGCACTTCTGCTTTGAGCTCATCCGCATCGAAGCCACCACCGAGCGCAACGGTGACGACATGTTGTGCAAGAACATCGAGCGGACGCTCCATCTGCAACCGCGCTTCGATTCTTCCCGATTCCATTCCATCGCGTACAGCCGCGACCTCGAGCAGCTCGAGTGCATTCGTCGGCACGCACGTCACACGACTCACCGCGCCCGGGCGATGGCCACTGCGTCCCGCACGCTGCAGTAGTCTCGCGACACCTTTCGGACTTCCGATCTGCAACACGCGATCGACCGGCGAGAAATCAACGCCGAGGTCGAGTGATGATGTCGCGACAACGCAGCGCAGCGCGCCGGCGCGCATGCCGTCTTCCACCCAGTCGCGCGTCTTTCGATCGAGTGACCCGTGATGCAGAGCGATTGACCCGGCCCAGTCAGGACGCGCTGCGAGAATTGCCTGATACCAGATCTCGGTTTGCGAGCGCGTGTTCGTGAACACGATCGCGCTCTCTCCTTCGTCGATCGCCTGCACGACCTGCGGAATCATCTGGGTGCCGAGATGGCCAGCCCAGGGAAATCGTTCGACGACTGACGGAATGAGTGAGTCGACAATGACGTCCTTCGATTCGGCACCACGCACGATTCTGGACGCTGGACGGTCCATACCAAGCAATGCCTCGAGTGCATCATCGAGATTGCCTATCGTCGCCGACAGTCCCCATGTGCGCGCATTCGGCGCCAGTGTGCGAAGGCGCGCGAGTGCGAGCTCCATCTGCACACCGCGCTTGCTTCCCATCAGCTCGTGCCATTCGTCAACGACAACAGATCTCAGCTCCTTGAAGATCTCTGCGACGTCATCGCGCGTGAGGAGAAGCGTAAGACTCTCCGGAGTAGTGACGAGCGCCGTCGGAAGGCGCTTGCTCTGTCGCGCTCGCATGCCGGGCTTCGTGTCGCCGGTTCGCGATTCCAGCGTCCAGGGAATTCCTAGATCGTTGATCGGAACGGCGAGCGATGCGAGCGTATCCGCAGCGAGTGCGCGGAGAGGCGTGATCCAGAGAACACGCAACGGCGGCGCGGTTGAGCGTCGAACTCTTCGTGTGTTGTCTTTCAGCTCACTCTCGTCGAGCCACTCCATCAGCGGACCCCACGACGCGGCGAGTGTCTTGCCCGTTCCCGTCGCCGAGTGAATCAGTCCGCTCTCGCCATTTTGGTATGCGTCCCACACGTCGCGCTGAAAGTCGAGTGGCGCCCAACGCTTCGACGCGAACCAACGCTCGGCAGCGTTCACTTCGACGCCTCGAGCAGTGCGCGCAATGTCTCGATGGTATCGATCTCCGAGACTGGCTTGTCCGTCCTCCAGCGCGCGATGCGTGGAAAGCGCACAGCAACTCCAGACTTATGGCGCGGCGAGTGCTGCAGTCCCTCGAAGTGCAGCTCGAACACCTGCACCGGCTCGACATGCCGCACGGGGCCGAACTTCTCGAGTGTGTGACGACGAATCCACGCGTCGAGCTCGCGAATTTCGACATCGGTGAGCCCCGAATACGCTTTCGCGAACGGCACGAGCGCCTCGCCATCGCGCACCGCGAAGGTATAGTCGGTGTGCAGCAACGCTCGGCGACCATGTCCTGGCTGCGCATACACCATCACGGCGTCGACGCTGAATGGTTGCACTTTCCACTTCCACCAACTGCCCTTGCGACGACCGACACCATACTCGCTGTCGAGCCGCTTGAGCATCAATCCCTCGGCGCGATGATCTCGCGAGCGTGCATGTGCATCGCGTGCGTCGTCCCAACTCGAAAGCGCGATCGTTGGAGAGAGCAGGAGCGGAATGGCGTGCGCGGATCTCTCGATTTGTTCGGGATCGTTCAACAGAACGAGCTGAGGGAGCTCATCGATCAGCTTCGGTTGCGAGACGTCGTTACCCCGCGTAAGCAACGCGAGTCGAGCGATTTGCCCCTCTAGCTCTTTGCGTCGCACGGACAACGCTGCGCTGCGCAGGTCGCGACCGTTCAACTCGAGCAAGTCGTATGCAATCAACACCACCGGCACATCACTCAGAATCTTCGGACCAAGCACCTTTCGCCCGATACGGCGCTGCAGCTGCGCGAATGGCAGCGCAACGCCGTTCTTCCACGGCATGATCTCGCCGTCGAGCACTGTGCCCTCCGGCAATAGCTCCGCAGCCTCCGCAAGCTCTGGAAATCTTTCAGTGACCAGCTCTCCGCCACGCGACCAGATGTACGTCCTTCCATCGCGGCGAATGATCTGCGACCGAATGCCATCCCACTTCCACTCCGCTTGCCATTCATGCACATCACCAAGCGTCTCGAGATCACCTTCGAGCGCATAGGCAAGGTAGAATGGAAATGGCCGCGACCGATCTGCATCACTGCCATCCACCGCGACGAGCGCAGAAAAGCTCGCGGCAGTAGGCGTCCAGTGTCCGCTCAACCGATGTGCGACCACACCTTCCTCGACGCCACTCGCGCGAGCCAGTGCACGCACCACGAGCTGTTCGGAGACGCCAACACGAAAGCTTCCCGTGATCAGCTTGTTCCAGATGTACCGCTCGGCGCTATCGAGATCGCGCCATGCATTCAAAACCGTGATGCGTTGCTCGTTCTCGGACTGTGTTGCGAGCGGAAGCAATCGTTGCTCTACCCACTCGTGTAGGGGTGCGGAGCCGTCGCTTCGTGCAGGACGACTGACACCACTCGATTCATTGTTGCCATTTCCACGATCTGGCAGCAGCAGCGCGATCGTCTCGCCGAGATCACCAACCGCGTGATAACTCTCCTCGAACAGCCAGTCAGGAACGCCTGACTCCTCCATCGCCCACGTCGCAATGCGACGAATGGGAATCAGTCGCTTCGGCCGGCTACCTGAGAGGAAATACACGGCCCAAGCCGCATCTGCCGGCGGCGCTTCGCTGAAATACGCGGCCATCGCATCGACTTTGCGATTGGTACTCGTTGTCGAATCGATGGCGGAATACAGGCGCGCGAAACGCTTCATGCCATTGCCTCTTCGCCGGCGACGGCAGGCTCCTGATCGTTCTCGCCCTCCCAATGACTCGCGACGGCTTGCGCGTCGACGCCGCGTTCGACGAGATACCGCACCACCTGGTCCCGATAGCCATGCGTGACCCACACATGTTCGGCACCAGTTGCCTCGATCGTCGCAATGAGCGCTGGCCAATCGACATGATCGGATAACACGAATCCACGATCGAGCGATCGGCGACGGCGCGCTCCACGTACCTGCATCCATCCGGACGCAAAAGCAGTGGACGTATCGCCAAAACGACGAAGCCACAGACTTCCAGCCGCTGACGGCGGCGCGATGATCAAGCTACCGGCGTAGCTCGTGCCCTTGGGTAGCGATGCGACAGGCGTCGTCGCATGCAGCTCCACGCCAGTGGCGCGATAGTCCGCCGTGAGTCGTTCGACGGCGCCGTGCGTGTAAACTGGTCCAATATCCGCGCCGAGCATGCCGGCAAGCACACGCTGCGCCTTGCCGAGTGCGTACGCATACACGAGCGACGCCTGCCCACGCTCTGCGTTCTCACGCCACCACGCGCGCATACCGGCGAACGTCTCTTCCTGCGCACACCATCTATAGATAGGAAGCCCGAACGTGGACTCCGTGATGAATGTGTGGCAACGCACAGGCTCGAACGGCGAGCACGTTGGATCAGGCTCGGTCTTGTAATCGCCGGAGACTACCCATACCTCGCCTCGATGTTCGAGCCGCACTTGCGCGGAGCCGAGTATGTGGCCCGCGGGCACGAGCGTGAGCGAGACGCCGTTGATGTCGTGCGACTCACCGTAGTCGAGCAGCTCGATCGACGCATCAGGGCCGAGCCGGGTGCGAAGCACACGCGCGCCCTCGCGCGACGCGAGATAGTGCCGGCTCCCCCAACGTGCATGATCACCATGCGCATGCGTGATGACCGCGCGCTCGACAGGGAGCCACGGATCGATGTAGATGTCGGCGGCGGCACAGTAGAGTCCGCGTTCGGTGATGCGAAGCATTTGAGATTGATATTACAGATCGCGTTTGTCGGCGATCCTGCTCCAATGCAAAAATAGCCGCGAGAGGTGGCACTTACGGCTTCCTCTTGCCCCACTCCGGACTCGGCGGCTCGTTCTTCATGCGCACCACTTGCTTCGCCGCCATCAACCGCATCGCTTCCGCAACCGCCTTCTCGAGCTGCGGATCGTGACCCGCAATCACATCGCGTGGCCAGTTCTCGATGTCGATATCAGGCGACGTTCCTTCGTTCTCCACCGCCCACTTGCCGGCGCGCGAGAAAAATCCACCACGCGGCGCGATCATCGCGCCACCGTCGACGAATGGCGGCGTATCCCACGTGCCGACAAGACCTCCCCACGTCCGCTTGCCAACGAGCGGGCCGATCTTGCGATACTGGAACATGTACGGCATGAGATCGCCGCCCGAGCCGGCCATCTCGTTGATGATCATCACCTTCGGTCCCCAGATCCCCGCCGCGGGCGACGTAAACGGATACCGCTCACCAACCGGATTGTTGAAGTAGCCATCGAAGTCACGCTGCAGCAGATCAATGATGTAGTCTGCCGCCGAACCGCCACTGTTGTATCGCTCGTCGATGATGGCACCCTGCTTGTCCTGCTGCGCGAAGTAATACCGATTGAACGACACATAACCCGGTTGCGCCGTGCTCGGCACATAGACATACGCGAGCTTGCCGCCGCTCAGCGAATCAACGATGCGACGATTCCGCTCGACCCACGCGCGCGAGCGAAGACCCGCCTCATTCGGAATCGGAACGACGGTCACGCGTCGTGCCGTGGGATCGATCGCCGCGCGACTCGATACCGTGATCACGGTCTGCTTGTTCGCCGTGCCATCGAGCAGACGATATACGTTGTCCGTGCCGCGCAATTCGACGCCGTTCACCGCGAGCAGATAGTCACCCGTGCGAACGTCGACGCCTGGCGCAGCAAGCGGCGCGCGCAGCTCTGGATTCCAACTCTCCGCATCATAGATCTTCGAGATCCGATAACGGCCGTTCTCAACCGTGAAGTCGGCGCCGAGCAAACCGGCGGTCGTCGGTGCGACTTCAGGAATGTCACCACCGCGCACAAACGAGTGACCAATCGCGATCTCGGCGCCCATCATGTCGAGCAGATAGTTGAGATCCGCGCGATGATTCACCGACGGCAACAGCGTGCCGTACATCGTCTTCATCTTCGGCCAGTCCGTGCCTTGGAGATTCTTGACATAGATGTAGTCGCGCTGAATGCGCCAGCCTTCATCGAAGATCTGCTTGAACTCAGCACGCGGATCGACATTCGCGCGGAGCTGCACGGCGAGACGTCCCGCCTGCGGCGCCGGAATGACCTTGTCCGCATCGACGAGATAGAGACCACCCTGCGCACCCGGCGTGCGATACAACAACTTGTGTCCGTCTGCGCTCACAGCGTAGTCAACGACGTTCGACGCAAACTGTGCAGCCTTGCGATCCTTGATCACGTAGCGATGCAGTGCGCCACCAGCTCCGCCCGGCGGCGCATCCACGGTACCAGTCGCAGGAATCGCTTCGACCCAGAACACCGTGCCCGCAGGTCCGGCAACGAGATCGCGATAACTGCGCTGTGCGAGTCCTGGCACCGTGATCGTGCGTTGTGCAATTCCATCAGCGTCGATCGTGACGGTGGGACGTGACGAGCGCGACGTACGCACACTGTCGCCGGTCGCTGCAGCGGCATTTGCCGGACGAGTGCTGTCAGCGCGCACAGGTGCAGGCATCGTCGAAGGCGCTGCGTTCGCAGCTGCTTCACGCTCTTCGTCACTCTCGGGAAGCAGCGGACTCGCTTCGCCCTTCTTCAGAACGGCGAGATACATCGCCGAGGTGACCGGGTGATCGTACGACGTCATGTCGAGCCAGCCCGACGTCGGTCCGAAGTTTGTGCTCGCGAGGAACCAGAGATATTTGCCGCTCGCATCCCACGCGGGACTCTTCGCGTCGGCAAGTCCGTCGGTCATCTGGATCTTCGCGCCGGTCTCGACGTTGTACGCAAAGATCGCGCGGAACATCGATGGCAGTCGCTTCGCGTACGCGATCCATCGCCCGTCAGGGCTGAACTTCGGTGCGAGTGAACGCTCGGGAACCATGTACTGATCCGTGTCGACATGCGTCGCCTTGCCTGACGCGATGTCCACTACCCAGAGACGCAGATGCGTGTCATGAAACGCGATTCGTTTTGCGTCTGGACTCCACTCGGGCGTGTAGTAGTGACTTGGCTCCGGCAGCGAAATCGCGCGCTTCGTGGATCCATCCTGCGATGCGAGGATGAGCTGATATTCACCGCTCGAATCGGAGAAGTATGAAATCCACTTTCCATCGGGCGACCACGCGGGATCACGCTCCGCGCTCGTGCTCGAGTTCGTGAGATTGCGCGCGTCACCCTTCTCGGCAGGGATGGTGAAGATCTCACCACGTGCCTCGACCGCGGCGCGCTTGCCTGTTGGTGAAAGTGCGAGCGACGCGATGCGCGTCGTGACGTCCTTCCACTGTGGCATCATCCATGGGAAGTCGCCGTTCGCAGTGATATTGACGACGTGTTCGCGTCCCGTTGATGGATCGAGCTCGTGGATGTATCCGCCTTGGTCGAACACGACGGAGTTCGCCGACGTCGATGCGTCGAGCGTCTTGACGTCGTAGTCCTTGAACTGCGTCTGCTGCTTGAGCGTCTTCGTCCTGGTGTCGTACGAGAAGACGTTGGAGACGCCATCGCGATCGCTCAGGAAGTACACCGCATCGCCGATCCACGCCGGATCCATTTCCTTGCTATCGGTCCACGGAGTCGTGGTGACTTCGTGTGTCGACAGATCTTCGATCCAGATCGGACGATTCTGTCCACCGCGGTAGTTGCGGCGCTCGTCGTCCCACGAGTTGTTCATCCGGTAGGCGAGATGCTTTCCGTCGGGAGAGATTTTGCCCTGAAATGCGCGGGGTTGCGGCATCGGTGATTCCACGCTGCCGTCGAGCCCTACCTTATAGAAGCGCGGCACGGGGCTCGGCGCGTTCGTATTGCGGCCCGTGTTGAAGACCACCTCGAGGCCGTCGGGAGTCCAGCCCTGAACGAGATCCGCACCGGGGTGGAAGGTGAGCCGCTTCGGCTCACCACCTTCGGCGGGCACGACATAGACGTCGACATTGCCGGCATATTGTGCCGAGAAGGCGACTCTGGATCCGTCTGGACTCAGCTTCGGGTTCGATGCCTCGCCGGCAAACGACGTGAGTCGGCGTGCGGCGCCGCCAGATCGATCGACGATCCAGATGTTGCCGGCGTAGGCGAAGGCGATGCTCTTCGTGCTCACGCTCGGGGAGCGGAGCATTCGAGTCTGCGCGTGGGCGGTGCTGGCCGCGGACGCGAGCAGGGCGGCGGCGAGGAGGCGAGTCGTGAGGATGTGCATGTCGCTGAAAGTGTTCACGGCACGAGGGAAGACTGAGCCCACAACATCGGTTCGGAGGGCTCGCGAATGTATCCCACGGACAACCGTGGGGGTAGCGGGTCGGCGGCATCGCACATCGCCATGACACTCGCTGACTACGAGTGGACTCGGTGACAATGAGCCTCGTAGGTGTGAAGCGCTTTCACGATACGCGTGGATTTTTTTGCCCCGTATTAGGAAATTCTAGGCGAACGCTGGCGTGAAATCGCGTGAATAGCTAAGGTCGCCGTCGTGCAGACGGCGTTCATCTTCGCTCTCGCTGGCAAACGAATCCAATCACCATGGGTCGATCATGAAGGAAGCGAAGTTCAATCCCACCGGCGGGCCGATTCAGGTCTCCGTGAAATGCGAGCCGAATCGCAACGGGTCCTACACCATCTTTCTATGGGAGGCGGAGAAAAATCAAATCGTGAAGGAGTTTTCCGGAAATTTCATCAACTCCGATGATGACACGTATGAATTGAGCACGCCGAACGGCGATCATGCGGGAAGGCTGGTAGAAGCGATGGTGGTTGTTGCGATACCGGCGGGTCTGGGACCGAGCGACGTGACACTCTCCATCACTCAGGATGGCGCTGAACTCCAGCATGATGGTGCATCGGTACCACCAGGGTCACCAGGCCAATTGGTCGACGTCTTCATCAAGCTCGTGAGCAAATGAATACTCATCGCCTCTTTCCTGTCGGGCTTTTCGCGCTGCTGACACTCTCTGTTGGCAACACTGCCGATGCCCAACTCGTTCAAGCAACTGGTCTGAGTCCCTTTGCAAAAGATTACAAGATTGACTTCGCAATCCCCGATGCCCCGGCGTTCAAGTTGCTCGAGGTCGACCAGTCAGCGATTCTTCGACCCCAGACAGCCCGTGACCTCACGGTTGCGCTTGACGGTTTCCGTGGAAATAGCAACTCATTTGTCATACCCAAGCAGTTTGGCGTCGAGTTGTCCCCTGGTCTGTTGGTCGGAAGCGGCCAGCTGAAAGTCTCCGACTACGCGACGAAGAAGTATCTGTATGCCACGCGATTCTCCGGCGCCGCGAGTCGAGACTCACTCAATCACGGTCAACTTGCTGCCGGCGTGCGCTTCTCACTGGTCGACGAGCAAGACATGCGCAATAAAGGCGCAGCAGGAAGCGATGTTGAAGTGACGCGTCTTACGGCGAGTATCCTCTCGGTGTACACCGCTGTTCGGAGACGAGTGGGGCCAGCCGCGGCGCTGACGCTCAATGAGGAAGAGAAGACGGCTGTCAAAGCACTCAGTGATTCCATCAAGCAGTACTGGGCCGACAAATACTGGAATGCGAATTCACTCGAATTTGCGCTCGGCGCCCGCGCGCGCACGGCCGACTCGCTGGGCCACGACCCAAAGGTGGACGAAACGGCAGCATGGCTCACGTACGCGAATGGACTTCAGGGATGGGGACAGTTCCTGTTCGGCGCCAAGGTGGGAGCCGCACGCGATAGCACTGGAAGCTTTCAGTCTTCAAATACGTTTGCCGCGCGTCTCTATCTGGGCTCGAACGATATCAAGGCATTCGTTGAAGGTCAGCAGGCACTCGCATCAAAAACACAAGCACAGTGGTTGGTGAACAGCGGAGTCGAGGCGCGCCTTCCCACTGTGGGTTGGATCAACGCAAGTGCGGGCTACGCGTCGAATCCAACCGGCGGAAAACCACGTCTGATTTCCTCATTCAAATTCAAGACAGCAGTTCCATAGCGCACGACATCTGACGATCACACTCGGCGACATCCTATCGAATGTTCGCGTCTACCCGATAGTTGTCGCCGAGCAGATTCTCCGCGAAGTATTCTATCAACAACTTCGTAAAGTACGGCTGCATGTCCCCATAGCCGTGCGGCTTCCCCGGCATCACCATGAAGTCGAACCGCTTGTTCGCCTTGATCAAGGCGTTCACCATGCGGATGGTGTTACCGGATGAACATTGTTGTCCATGTCGGCCGTGGTGAGCAGCAACCGGCCCCTGAGATTCGGCGCGAGCTCGATGTTCGTCGGCACATGGATCTGAAACGTGCTGTCAGCACTCAGCACCGTATCCGCCGGCGCGCCGCCGTCCGATGTTCCCTGCTGCGTTACCGCGCCTGCAATCACCCGAGCACGACCGCGCGAAGTCGTGTCCTTCTTCGCCGGCACCATCTTCAACCCGTGGTTGTTCTCACTCCAGTTCTGATTGTAGATGTTGTTGTCATGATTTCCCGATGACGACACACCAACCTTGAAGAACTCGTTGTACGGCGGCAGCATCAACGCCGCAGCGGTGAGAAATCCGCCGCCAGAGTGCCCGAAGATTCCCACCTTCTCGACGTCGATGAATGCGTGCCGGGCGGCGAGTTGCTCGATGCCGGACTTCTTGTCCGCGAGCGCATAGTCGCGAAGGTTGTAGTAGCCGTAGCGATGATAGGCGAGTGAGCGCAGCGGCGAACCACCACGGTTGCCGATCTGAATCACGATGAAGCCGAGTTGCGCGAGCTGCTGCGGCACGCCACCAGCAATGAAGCTCGTGTTCACGCTCTCGGTCTGCGGCCCCGGATACACATTCGCGATGATGGGATATTTTTTCGTGGAATCGAAGTCGAACGGCTTCCACATGTTGCCGTAGATGTCGGTCACACCGTCAGCGGCCTTCACGACGAACGGCTCCGGCATCTTCCAGCCCATCTCCTTGAGCCGCGAGACGTCCGCGTCCTCGAGTGCCATCACGACCTTCCCGTTCGCATCACGCACGACGTTCTTCGTCGGCGCATCGACTCGCGAGTAGGTGTCCACCATGTACTTCTTCGTTGGCGAAATGCGCTCGTTGTGATCGAAGGTGCCTGGATCGACGAGCGTGAAAGCCGGATCCGTCGGCGTTCACGCGATAGAGATGGCGAAGATACGGATTCTCTCCCTCCTCTCGGCCCATGCCAGTCAACCAGATCACGCCCTTCACGGAATCAATCGCCGCGATGTTGTCCGCGTGCCACGAGCCTGTCGTCAGCGGACGTTTGTAGACACCATCATTGCTGTACAGATAGTACTGGCCCCAGCCCGAACGCTCCGACCACCAGATGATGTCGCCGCCCTTGCTCGCGTACCGCACGTTCTGCGGCTCGAGAGCGGCATTCTCGAGCGACTCGCTCAACAGCGTCTTCGTCGCACCCGTCGCGAGGTCGATCTCGATGAGATCGAGATTCCGCTGCAGACGATCGCGACGAACCATGCGAACTCGGTCGCTGCCTTCGTTGAAGTGAACGTTCATGAGACGCTGATCCTTCCAGCGTTTGGTGTTCACTTGCGTCACCTTCGGCGTGCCACGCTTGAAGACCCACAACTCCTGCTGCGGCACGTTTTCCTCACCGGGCATCGCATATCGATACGACGTCAGCGCCGGCCGCGGCTCGGCGAGTGAGCTCACGAGGTAGAGCTCTTTCACCTTGCGCTGATCGGCGCGCGAGATCGCAAACGCCTTTGAATCCGGCGACCATACGACTTGCGGACGCACTCGCGGATCGCGCGACCGACGCTGGGCGCCGCCGCTTTGGGTTCCGTCCAGCTGCTGCTGCTCCTGCTGCTGCTGTTCGTCCAGCTGCACCTGCGCGCTGTCGCGGAAGCCGAAGCTGTAGTCCTTCACGCCGTCGGTGCTGATCTGCGTCGTGTCACCCTTCGCGACGTTTGGCTTCGCGTTCTCGACGATGAACAGGTTGTGGTTGCGCGCGAACACGAACGCCGTGCTGTCCGGCGACCAATTTCGAAAGTCGTCGTTTTGTGCGCCGAATCCGCCGCCCCCGCCCCCGCCCCCGCCCCCTCCACCACCCGCACCAGCGTCGCGCTCCTCATCCTGCGGAATGGAATCGCGAAGGACTTTGCCGAGGCTCCTGAGTGTTTCGCTGGCGAGCGTCCATTCGTAGCGCGTCGAGTCGACGGCAAAGCGAATATTCTTGTGATCCTTCGTGAAGTTGATGGTCGTGAATGGAAGGTTCGTCGCCTCGATCGGCTTTCGCGTCGTCATCGCAAGCGCGACGGCGAGCTTCTCGTGATCGAACAGCGGCCGCTTGCTCGCGTTCATCGGTACCACGAGCGTGAACTGCGAGCCGTTTCTGCTCTTCCAGTTGTAGAACATCGAGTCGGTCTTGCCGATCCAGCGCGGCTGCACGGCTGTGCCAAAAACGACGTTCCGCAGTGCCGTGGCACTGTAGCGATTCGCGAGCAGCCAATTGGCGTGAATACGTTGGTCGGCCTGCGCCGTCTGTGCGGCCTGTGCGTATGCGGCGGGTGCAATGGCGGTGAGCAGCGCCATCGCCACGGCGATCCGTTTGTTGTGCATCGGCTGGATCTCTCGAGGAGGGAGTCTTTCGCTGTGATACGTATTTGGCCGATACCACGTTGTTATGGCCGGTGAGATGCAGCTGTGCGGCGGGTCTGCGGCCGTGAACGATCCGTACGCTGCCGTACGCATCCGCTGGCGGTAGAGCCCGGGTTCCATTTTCCGGAACCTTCGGCCATACTTTCCTCGCGTTGAGGCCGAAAATGGGCAGTAAATTCGGCTTGCGAAGGGATTACGCTTAGAAAATCTTAAGCGCGGTGTGGCTTGGGTCACTGAAAACAGGGGTCAGCGCTTCCCGACCTAAAACATCTGAATTGCGGGCTCGGCCGGAAACACCTACACTGGTTGGGCGCGATCAGTCGACCTCCCTCCACCCACCGCGCATGCAGCGAATTCGCGCCGCGACCGCCACCATCGCACTGGTCTCCGAAGACGCCTCGCTCGCGGACCTCGTCAAAACGACGATCGGCGACGAGACAACCTCCGTGGACGTGTACGCATCATTCGCGGAACTGCTCGCATCGTTCGCGGCGATTGCGCCTGATGTCGTCATGCTCGACGACCGCTTCGAACGCGATGCATCCCAGGACATTCGTCAGCTGCGGCGACGACAGCCGTCGCTGCACATCGTCTACGTACGCGTCCCCGACGAAAAGCGAAGCATCACGCTGCTGCACTGCGGTGCCGACGACGCGATCATCAATTCATCACCGACGCTGATTGCGCGACTGCAAGCCGCAACACGACGCGCGCGCACCGTGAACGCCGGCAACCGCATCGCCGTCGGCGACATCGTGTTCGATCGCGAAGCTCGGCGCGTGTGGTGCGCTGGTCGCGAGGTGTCACTCACCCCACACGAATACGGCATCGTCGACTGCCTCTTCTGGCACGCACCGAAACCCGTCGGGGTGGACACGCTCGCCGATTTCGTGTGGGGAGATCAGGAATCGACGAACAAGCGCACGCTCGTGCAGGTATACGTCAGCTACGTGCGAAAGAAGCTCGCCGCCAGTGCGCAGGTGGCGATTCGCTTTGCTCGCGGCGCAGGCTATGAGTTTTCTCCCGTGGAAGCACAGGGGAACAGCGTCGATCAGAAGCGTGCACACGAAAGGGCGGAAACGAACTGAGGCAGCAGGATCAAACTTACGGGGCTGGCACCGAGTGATCGATGCCAGCCCCATACTTGTGCGCAGTAGCCGTATCTCGTCTCAGCGCTCACGCGCCATGGATCGCGTCAACGAACAGAGATGCGCTGCACGTGCAATCCACTCGCATCACGCTGCCCGAGATACACGACACCGCCAGAACCAAAACCGGCGATCGTCGTCCCCGCAGGAACCTGTACCCGATCCACAAGCTTGCCGCTCCGGTCGATAACGTCGTAGATCGCACCACCCGGTGTCGGTTTGGTCGGAATGGTTCGCACCCAGAGTCGCCCATCCATGTCCGGCTTCACCGCGCCATTTCCGAACACAGGCTTGTAGTCCGGCAGTTCTGACGCGGGCACCATCTGGATCGGCGGTAGACCACCAGCGGGACCACCTCCACCTATATCGATGCGCGGAGGACCTTCTCCAGGAGTACGCGTCATCGTCACTGTCATGCCACCGCCGCCGCCAGCGCCGAATGCCGCCGCTGCACCAGCGAGATCACCGCGCGGTGCGTTGCCACCAGTAGCCGCCTGCGCAGCGCGCTGCTTATCGATCGCAACCTTTGCAGAATCGAGGAAGCGTGTCTTGTCATCATCCGTCATGCGCTGCCACTCGTACGGAATCTTCTCCGCAGACGTTCTGCCGCCATTCGCATCGATGAAATCGACGTGATAGTCGTGACCACGCACGAACGCGACGGTCCCGTCGCTCATCACCGCCCACTCATCGAGCACAGGCAATGGATTGATCGAGACCGACATTCGCACTCCACCATTCGCGTCCTGACTCATCTGCACGTTGCTCTTCGGGATCTTGAAGAATCCCACTGTATCGAGCTTCCGCGTCGCGAGATCGAAACGCACGAGCGCCGAACTGTCCGGTGGTGTTGGCGGATTGAATGGCTTGCCGGGTTCCGGTCTCACACCGCGAAAGCCGAAATCGATCGTGCGATAGATCAGGCGTCCCTGTGAATCGAAGCCGGGATTCCCGAACGCGCCGCCAGTGAGAAAGTTCACGTCGTTCGGTCGCGGCGCGGCCATGGTGCGCACAATTTTCCCCGCTGGATCGATGACGAGCATCGAGAGCGAGGCCGGATCGATGAACAGCGTCGAATCGCCACGATACGCGAGCAATCCACCTGGCCGTACACCGTACGCGTTCGCCGTGCTGCTCGTGGAGTCGGCAACAACGCCGACGAGCTTCATGTCCTTGTCGAGCATGATCACGCGACGACGCGCCTGATCGTTGACCAGCACGTTGCCGTTCGGCAGCTGACGAACGGCCGCAACGGAACCGATGCTATCGGTGCTCGTTGCAAGCGCAGTCGGCATCTGGCGTGTGACAATCTTCGTCGTCGCCGTCGACGGCGACGCGGTGGACGTGGCCTGCGCCTGTGCACCGGCACCTCCGGCCACCACTAGTGTGAGCGCGAGAGCGCTGCACGCGCCGCACGCGGTATTACGAATTGTCTGCATCACGGTCCTCGAATGATGATACGATCTCCGCCTCCTCCACCACCACCGCCTCCAAACCCACCCATGAACCCTCCCATGAACACACCGCCGCCGGTATTCCCCGCCGTGCCACTGCGAATGCCGGCGAGATACCGCTGGTCGAGATGGCTCGCGACGAGCGACGGCAGCTTCCGCTTCTGATCCGCCGTCAGTATCCCGTTGATCCTCGGCGCGAGCCCCATGAGCAGATCGATGGTCCCTTCGCGCGCGGCCTTGTACGTGTGATACGCTTCACTTTGATCGTACTCCTGCGGTAACGCCGCGAGGTACTTAGCTACCGGCGTCCAGATGCTATCGAGCCGAATAGTGTACGATCGATTCATGCTTGCAAGCGAATCGGCTTGTGGTCCCGTGAGCTCGAGCGTGTCGCTCTGACGGAGCAACTGCGCCATCGGATTCATCACGCTTCCGGAACCATACATCGCCTTGAGCATGGGCTCGGGCATCTTCTGCCCGTCGCGCGTGCGACCGCGATCGAGCGTCTGTGTGAGCATCTGTCGCTCGCGCGATGGGCCGACATCGACACGCACTTGCATCGTCAGCGTGACCGGCGCACGGAAAGTCTGGAACTGCGGATTCGTGCTGCCGAAGCGCGGATTCACCTCGTACTTGTAGCGATTGGTCGCCGCATCGAAGCCGCGCACATAGAGCAACGTCGGATCGCTGATGGCGAACTGCCCCCACCCATGCAGCTTGTTCTCCCCGTGCATCAGGATGTCGGCCGCGCCGAGCGGATTGCTCACGGCGAAGCTGATGGTCGTGCGCTGGGGCATGCGCACCTTCATCGGATTGAAGGAGATGCTCAGGTTCGCCGTGGACGTCCACGGCCCCTGGCAGCTATTGCGCTGGGCGAGCCTGCCGAGCTGGCTCGACAGACACGCTTTCGCGGGCCCCGAGCCTGACTCGAGCAGCTGTCGAACGCCCGCGGCAACGGCCGGATCAGCCGCCGTCGCAGGATCGAAGACGTACGCGCGATCGTTCGTGTAGCCGTCGCCATTCACGTCGCCGGAAATACTCGGCGTGAACGTGCTTCCGCTCGCAAACCGTCCGAACCAGTTCACACGCACCGCATCGAAGAAGTTGTAGCCGATGGAGTACGTGATCTGATGACGCGAATCGAACTGACTGCGCGTCCACTCGATGGTGGTCGGATCCCCCACCGTGCTCGAGAAGCCGCGCGCCTGTTCGCGATTGTCGGCCAGCACATACGACGCCGACCAGGTGAGGTTGCTGCTGAAGTTGGTCGGGAAGAGCGAGAACCGGAGTTGCTTGCTCGTGCTGCGCAAATCCGACTTGAGCTCACTCACGCGGTTGAAGAGCTGGCTCACCCGCGCATCACGCGACGCGATGGCGCCAGTCGTTGGCACGATGCTCGTATTGTTCACGTACACGGGGCGTCCGCCTTCGTCCGTCAAATTGAAGCGAACGACCGGCGCAAAGTTCAGATCGACAAAGCTGCTCTGATTCATGTTCACGCCGTACGTCGCCTCCACCGTGGCGGCGAGCCGGTTGTTGAGCAGCGGGCCATTCCACTGGAGATTGCCGCGCACGCTCTTGCGCTCGCGATAGTCCTTGTCGAACAGGCTGACGTTCGGCGCGTTGCTCGCGAATACGCTGCCGTTGGTGCCGTCGGCGCAGGTATTCGGAATGCTCGTGGGGTCTGCCGCGTAGGCGGCCCAATTCGGAATGGGCGCCGCCAGCCCAACGCAGTTCACCTGCTGCACCGCACCCGGTAAACCGGTGTTATCGATCGCGCCACCGAGCAGCGATGCACCCGGCATGTTCTGAAACACACCGACGCCGCCGCGCACCACCGCACGCGGCCCGCGCACCGCGCCGTCGAACGCTGCAACCTGTGGGGCTTCGCCATACGTCCACGAAAACCCGAGCCGCGGACTCACATACAGTCGATTCGGCGCAACGTCGTTGCGCACACCAAACAGGTGCTCGACGTCGGGATTCTCCGCCGGCGTGGCCGAGAAATGATTGCCGTCGAGACGGACGCCATACTGGAACTGCAGATCGCTGCTCCGCTTGTACGAATCGCCGAGCGAAAGAGCCCCGATGGTCTGACTCGCGCTCTGCAGTCGCGGCGACAGCTGGCGCGAATAGAACGCGGGCCGGTTCGCCTGGAGATCGGCGAGCGAGTTGAAGAAGAACGTGCCCAAGCTGTTGGACGTTTGATCCTGCTCGTAGCCGTCCTGGCGCAACTCGCTGGCAAGCTTGAGACGGTGCTTGTTGTCCTTGCTGAACCACGAGAGCTGGTTCGCCACACCCGCCGTCACATTCGAGTTGCGCGTGCTGAGATTCGCATTGCCGCCGAAGCCGATGGTGCGCACGCCACTCGTGCCGTCGGCGAACGTCGAGTTGACCAACACACTGCCATTCGGCAGCAGCGTGTATGGCGTCCCGTAAGTGCGGTTGGCATTGAGGTTGATCGTGCTTTCGCTGAGGATCGTGTTCCTGACGTACGCGGTGTGGCTCCCCTGGACCCCGGCCCCATAGTTCGTACGATCACCACTATGCGCCGGCAGCTCGGACGTCAGCTGGCCGACTGGCGTCTGCTTGTTCCAGTTGCCATTGAACGTCAGGCTGAACGTCTGACCAGAGCTCGAGCCGGGCGGTGTGAAGTTCAGGCTCCCGAACACGGAGCCCTGATCCTGCAGGCGATCGTTCGGAATGCCGCCGTTGATGCTCGTCGGAATGTGGGCGAGCTGCGTCAGTGTGAGTAGCCGCGCCACGGAATCCGACGAGATGCCCGTGGCCTGGAGCCCGATCGGATCGGTGTTCATCAGCGTCTGCAGATCATTCGCGCGGCGGCCGAGCTGATACGACACGCTGTAGTACGCCTTGTCCATCACGATGGGACCGGACACCGCGCCGCCGAGCGACAGATTGGAGTACTGCTGCCCCAGCGCGCGCGCGGTGGGATCCGTCCATTGCAGCTTCGGCGAATCGAGGTTCAGGCTCGTGCTGCGACGAATGAAGTTCGAGCCCGAGCCCGAATTGATATTGAACTGCCCGCCACTGAACCCCCCTCGGCTCACATCATACGGCGTCGTGATGAGGGAGCTCGTCACCTGGGCGTCGCGCGGAATATTGGTGCTGCCGAAGTTCGAGCCGTTGAGCGTGGTGGAGTTCTGGTCCGACGAGAGGCCAAGCACGGAGAAACCGGCCGGATCGCCGTCGGCCCCGGTAACAGGCGTGACGCCGGGAATCGACGCGGCCATCGCATTGAGGTCGCCCTGTTGCGCGGCGCTCACCGCCGCCGCGTTCGCGGCAATCTCGGAGCCGCTGATGTCGCTAGGCTTGTCGTTGCGATTGACTTTTCCACGTTCGGCGACGGCGCGCATGGTGTCGAGCAGGACCATGCGTTGCAACCGCGCGTCGGCGACGAGAATGTCCTGATCCGCCGTGCGCTTCACCTCAAAGCGCTTCGGCGCGAAGCCGATCGCCGTGACGTTGACGAAATAGTCGCCTTCGCCGCCGGGAAAGGTGATCGTGAATCGGCCACTTTTGTCGGTGCGTGCCGACCGGTTGACGCCGCCGGCGACCGACGTCGCGGTGACGTTCGCATTCTCGACCGGCGCATTGTCGGGGCCCTCGATCACGCCACGAAGGACGTCGACCTGCTGGGCGATGGCCTGGCGACTCGTCGCCGTGACTGCAATAAGTACGGCCACTACTATAGAGAGGATACGGCGGGACACGGGCGTGCGGATGGAGGGAAGTGCGGCATACCGGCATCGACGCCCGGTTGGACACCCAGCATTCCGAAAAGGGTGCCTCGAGGTGTACGCGCGGGCTCGGAAGTAGCGTTGTGCTACTCCTGTTCTGATGTTTAAGACTTGTAAGGGGTGTCACAGGTAAAGTAGCCCCGCGACGCAAGATTACCGGATGGATGCATACATGCGCCGATATTTCGTTCTCGCCTCCTTTCTGTTTGCAGGCTGCGCCGGACAAGCCCATGTCGTGCAGTCGGGCGGAGAAGTCGCCGCGGCACCCGCGCCGAAACCCGCTGCTCCAAAACCGCCGCGCACATGGGCGGACACCACTAAGCCACTTGCCGCACTAAGCCGGGGGTGGAACAGGGTACCGGGACGAGAAGGAACTGGCTGCGCACACGACTCGACTTTTGCCTTTCGTGTGCGACCGGGACTGCCGGACAAGGTGATGATCTACTTGAACGGCGGCGGCGCATGCTGGCGTGCACAGGAGTGCGACCCGCGCGGCAAGCCCACATATACGATGAAGTCCGACTCCGCAAACGACGCCTCCGTCAGACAGGGCATATTCGACGTCGCCAATCCGGCAAATCCAGTGCGCGATTTCACGATGATCTATGTCCCCTACTGCACCGGCGACGTACACCTCGGCACTCGCACCGTGACGTACGAGAAGGGCACGAAGGGTGTGACGAAGACCTTCGTTGTTCGGCATCAGGGCGCAGCAAATGTCGAAGCAGTGCTCGACTGGGTGTACGCGAACGTGAAGAGCCCGCGTGTCGTGTTTGTTACCGGTGTGAGCGCTGGTGCGATTCCATCTCCGGTCGTGGCAGAGAAGGTCGCGCGCCACTACCCGCGTGCGCGCGTGATGCAATTGGGCGACGGCGCAGGCGGGTATCACGCACCGACAATTCCTGCGTTGCTCGCCGGCTGGGGTGCGACAGATTATTTGTCGAGCGATCCTGCATACCGCGCACTCGATTCCGCCGACTTCAGTTTCGAGCGTTTGTATCTCGCCGCAAGTCGTGCGGCGCCGAGGGTGCACTTCGCGCAGGTCAATTCTGTGGACGACGCGACGCAGCTTTCTTTTCTCTCGCTCCTCGGCGTCAGAGGACAACCGCTCGCGAAGCTCTTGTCGCAGGATCTAACGCAAGTCCGCAATGGCGCGACGTGGTTTCGAACCTACACAACGCCGGGCAAGGCACACACGATTCTGCACAGCAACGCCGTCTACACCACGAAGGTAGACGGCGTCATGTTCAGCGATTGGCTGGCATCACTCGTGACCGGCGAATCAGTGGAGGACGTGGGGCGTTCGCTGCTCGGGAAGAAATAGCTGCCCGCTGACCGACCGTTTGGTGCGCCCAACCACCTGTCTGCCTGGCCCGGCTAAGACAGGATCTCGACATATCCCTCCGTTCCATGCACGCGGATGTGCTGCCCATCCTTGATCAGCCGGGTGGCATGCTCCACTCCCACGACTGCCGGCAATCCATACTCCCGTGCGATCACCGCGCCGTGGGTCATCAGGCCGCCTACCTCCGTCACCAGTCCCTTGATTGCGACAAACAACGGTGTCCAGCTGGGGTCCGTGTAGGCGGTGACCAGGATGTCGCCCGCTTCGAGATTTGCCTCCGCCATGTCCAGGATAACGCGGGCCCGCCCCTCGATGGTGCCGGCGGAAACCGCCAAACCGACCAGCGCATCCGTTGGCAAATCGTCGCGCCGGTACGCTCCGTTCAGGAGCTCACCATCCGACGTGAGCACCCGCGGCGGAGTGAGCGCCCGATATGATCTGAACGCGTCCTTCCGCTCGCGAATGAGCTGCTCGTTCACCTGATTCGTGCGCGCGACTTCCTGAAGCTCCTGGAATCTGAGATAGAAGACGTCTTCCACCTCGTGAAGCACGCCTGCCTGCACGAGACGCTCGGCCTCTTTCATCAGCGCCTGCTTGTAGACGAAATAGCGGCTGACCATGGCGTACTTCGGGTATTCCCGGTACCCGGCGAAGGTCCGGACACGGTCGATCATCCGCTTCGTCTCGTCGGCCTTCTGCTCTCCATCGGGCAGGGCTCGCAACCGCGCCAGTAGTTCCTGTTCTTTCTTCCAGGCCTCCTGCCGCCCCTGTTCGAAGCGTCGCTCGCCAGCGCCCGGCTCGAAGTTCCTGACGTTGCTGAGAATCAAGGGCAGGAGCATGCTGGGACGTTCACTCCACCGCGGCCTCGTGATGTCGATCTCGCCGACGCCTCGCATGCCATACTTGTCGAGCCAGGTCTGGATGGCGTCTCGTGCTTCCCGGCCACCAGCGAGCTTGGGCAGCTCGTCGAGGAAGTCATCGTCCTCGACGTGCCGCAGGAAAGCCACGACCTCGGGATGCGAGCGAATCGCATCCGCTACGTCCAGCAGCGCGAGCCCCATCTCCGACGTGACGTTGTTGGGGACGGACTGCGTAAGCGTGTCGGCGGCGTTCTTCTCGCCAAGCCACGCCTCGAGCTTTTCGTTGAGCCACCACGCGGACTCGATCGCCGCCATGATCACCTGAAGGTTTCGCGGATCGGACTGGACGCGCAGCCGTGTCTCGAGGTCTGCCAGGATGAAGTCGAACAGCGCTGATCCGGACATCATTTGGATGTCGCGCTTCGCCGTGGCGATTGAGGCCTGGCTGCGCTCGATCAGCTCGGTGACAATGGCGGGATCGGTCTCGAGCGCGGACGAGCCGCCGCCCGGCGGCGTCCACACGGGGCCTTCATCCGGACGCGAGCGGACGAAGTCGCCGCGGTCGAGGAGCGTCTCGAGCGCCTGTCTGATCAGCGGATCGGATTTCCCCAGCGTCGCGAACAGGCCGTCGCGACTCGCCGGCAACGCCAGAATCTGGGTGACGTCGACGAACAATCTTCCGCCCGCCTCCGCCATCGGACGTGGGGTCGTCAGTTGCCACACCGAGAGCCCAAGGGGCTTCATCGGGTCGGTCATCATCTGCTGATGACCGACGGAGACGTAGACGTGGTTCTCCTGATCGCCTGCCTCGGGGATGGGAAACAGGGTGGTAATGGGTCGGCTCTGGACGATCTGGAACTCATCGTCGACAAGGCACCATTCGATGTCCTGTGGCCGGCCGAAGTGCTCTTCGATCACCCTGCCCAGCTGTGCGAGACGTACGACTTGGCCATGCGTCAGCGCGGCCTGCTGCTGCCGCTCCGGCTCGATCGCCTGTTCCTGCGTTCCTCCTGCCGGCGACGCCAGGATGGCGAGCTTCTTCGTGCCTAACGTCATGGAGACGACGTTGTCGCTGTGCACCTTGTAGACGTCGGCGTTCACCAAGCCTGAGACCAGCGCTTCGCCGAGGCCGAAACTGGCCTCCACTGAGGCGACCTTCCGGTTGCCGGTAACAGGATCGGCTGTGAACAGAATTCCGGCCGCCTGCGGAAAGACCATCTGCTGCACCACCACGGCCATGTGGACCTTCCGGTGATCGAAGCCATTCTTCAGGCGGTAGGTCACAGCGCGCTCCGTAAAGAGCGAGGCCCAGCACCGGCTGACATGTTGGAGGATCGCCGCCGGTCCAATGACATTCAGGTAGGTGTCCTGCTGGCCGGCGAACGAGGCCGTCGGCAGGTCTTCCGCCGTAGCGCTGGAGCGAACGGCGTACGCGGCTTTTTCGCCGAGCAGCGAGATCGCACTGGTAATCGCCTCCGCCACTTCATCGGGGATCGTAATCGCTTCGATGATCCGGCGAACTTCCGCGCTGAGCGCGCGAATCGCTTCGCGGTCATCGGGTTTCAGGCGCGACAGTCGGTCGAGCTGCTCGTCGATCGACGCTTCCGCCATGATTCGCTGGAAGGCGTCCGTTGTCACACAAAAGCCAGCCGGCACACTGACGCCTTTGATTCGCGAAAGTTCGCCCAGGTTCGCGCCCTTGCCGCCAACGACCGCATGCTGCGTCTGGTCGATCTGTTCGAAGCTCAACACGTAGGAGCTCATCCGCTCACCTTCCTCGCGTAAGAGCGTCTTGTACTCATGTCGCTCGTCCGCCTTTTGTAGGGTCTGGTCTCGGACCAGAAGATCTGGCCGAGGCCTGCGACTCTACAGCACTTCCCCGGGCTTGCCGCAAGCCCCTTGGCTGGCTATAAGTTGAGAGTGGGGAGTGGGGAAGAGCCTAGCTCCCAGCCCCAAACATCGACGTGAGACCAGCGCAGCTTTCGAAGCGCTTTCCCCCCACCACACCGTCGATCGCTCGCGCCATCAGTGCAAGCGCGGTTGACTGCTCCGCTCCGCCGATCGAGACAGCGCCGAGGTCGAGCATCTGATCGAGCGATGCGATCCACGCGCGCTCACTCGGGAACTGCGCGAGTGAATCACGCGCGTAAACGATGTTTCTTCGATAGTCGTCGTCGACACCGAAGAAGAGCTGCTGCGGATCCGCACAGACATGCAGTATCAGCGGAAACAGGAGCTCCATTCGCGCGCCGCGCAGGAGCGATGAATCACGCAGTGTTCGCTCCAGACCTGCAATCGTCGGCGTGATCGGTCGTTGATTCGCGCGCGTCGATGCGACGGCGACCGAGTCGAGGAGGATGCGTGCATCGCGCTCACGTCCTGTTGCGACGTACACCGCCTCCAACGTGTTCACGCCGCGGTTGAGAATCTGCAAACCCGTCGACGTATTCAGCGATTCGTGCACGTCGAGCACCAACATGCCAACGCTGATGATCTCCCGCGCGTGACGCTCGGCGTCGAGCGGACGATGATCCGCGATGTCGAGCGCAGCGAGCGCCGAATGCGCTTCCGCTGCGTCGCGCACACTCGCGAGATAGATCTGCGGAAAGTTGAAGGGATGAACTGGCGCCTTGAGCGGCAGCTTCAGCAATGCACCGTAAGGATCAGCCGCCGATGCGAGAGCGACGCGAGAGAATTCATCCCGTGCGGGATGCGCCGAGGCGCGCGTGAGGAAGTCGCGCTGCGCCGGTGTCAGGCCTTTGCCGGCGGCGACAATCGCGGCGGTCGTCCACGACGTCAGTCTTGATACTGGAAAGAGCCCGGCTGGTACCACGACGCGTTGCCATCGCGGATAGTCGTTGCTGATGCGTTGCTCGAGTGGAGACGATCGTCGTGCTTCTCCAGTCGACATGATCGCGAGCAACGCCTCTCCCGCTTCGAGGGGCGTAGTGTGGCCGTCCGGCGGCAGGCGATAACTGCTTCCTCCGATGGGACTCTGTGCAAGTGCAACCAGTTGCGAATATGCAAACGAGCTCTCGCGACTGTTCGCGATCTGTCCGATGACGGTTATCGCGCTTGCGGCGAGAATCGCTGCTGCACAGAAGAGCACCACGAGTGCACTCGCTGACATGAGGAGCGCAGTCATCATGCGAGACGCGGGACGACCGGGCCCGAAGGTTTGTCCTTCTCGCGAGCGCTCGAACGCGGCATACCACGCTGGAGCCAGCTCTCGTTCATTCGTGCGATGCGGACGCTCGGCGCGCTTGTGTCGTGTTCTCGACAGTCGCGCGCTCTCATAGAGGCCTGCTAACACACCGCATCCGCCGAGCGCCAGGAGTGTGATCAGAAACGCGCTGGCGAAGAGGCCGGCGCCACCTCGTTCACCGCCGCGCAGCGCGAGTGCGAGAATCGATGCGACCATCGCGAGCGGTGCTGCGGCGAAAAGCGCCACGGCCTGCGTGACGCGCAAGATGCGGAGTCTTGTGCGTTGCGATGCTGCTAACCCGCCGTATTCCCTTGTGCCGGCGATCAATGCGCCAGTGTCGCCGCGCCTATCTGCGATGACTTCGAGGAACGTTCCCCAGCCATATCCGAGTCTTGCTGCGCGAATGAGGGCACGGCCAAGATGCCACGCGCGATGTCCGCCGCGAATGAACGCGGCGAGTGCGAGCAGCGTTGATGCTGCGAGGATGAGCGGCATCGCGAGAGCGCTGTCACCGATACCGACGTGTCCGACTTTCACAAGGAGAATCAGCGGCAGGATCAGGAATGCGGAACCGAGCGCCGGCATCGACATGAGTCGCCATAACGCGGCGCGAAGTCGCTCGAGCCCTGGCGGTGGCCACTCGAGTGCGTCGGCAGCGCCAGGTGTCACTGCGAGCATGACTTCTTCGGCACTGGGGCGATCCGCAGGATCTTTCGCGAGGCATCTCAGCAACAACTCCTGCAACGATTCTGAGATGTCGGCTCGAACTTCCGACAGACGACGCGGCTTGTCGCGCAGATGCGCGGCGACGACATCACTCGGAGTGAACGCGTTGTAGGGACCGCGTGCGGTGAGCAGCTCGTAACCGAGGAGACCGAGCGCGTAGACGTCACTCTTCGCGGTGATTGGCTCCGTGAGTAGCTGTTCGGGGCTCATGTAGGCGGGCGAGCCGACAGCCATTCCTGTTGCCGTGATGCGGAGGTCATTCTCGTCGCCGTCGACGTGTTGCAGAGTCGCGATGCCGAAGTCCGACACGGTCGCCCGCTCGCCGTCTTCGTCCCAGAGCACGTTTGCCGGCTTTACATCGCGATGCACGATGCCCCGCTTGTGGGCGGCGGCCAGCGCGGCCGCGACATCGCCGATCACGGTTTCGGCGACATCCACAGGCAGTGGCCCAGATACGGCGAGGCGTTCGGCCATACTTCCGCCGGACACGTACTGCATGATGAAGTACGGCGCGCCGTCAGGAAGCTCACCGACGCCGAAAATCTGTACGACGTTCGGATGCGATACCGCGGCGATCGACTGCGCTTCGCGATGGAAGCGCGCGTGCGATTCCGCGTCAGCACCATGCGTCTGCACGAGCACTTTCACTGCGACGAATCGCTTGAGCTGCGGATCGCGTGCGAGGTAGACGCGTCCCATACCGCCTTCGCCGATTTTGCGAATGAGCAATACGCGTGCACCAAGCGCGGCCTGAAGCGCGACGGCGACGGCGTCGTGCTCCAAGGTATGAATTGGCGTGCTGGCAACGGACTGCCGGGAGGGACGTGACTGCCGTGGCATTACGGCTACGATACGGTACACCAAGTGGGATGTCGAGGTGTTGGGTGCGTAGAGCGTTGCGACGCTTAGGGAATCACTCTCCAGAAGGCGAGGAGTGGAGAGCCAATGGCGACGCCGAGTGCGACGCCCGTGAACACGGTGCGGCGTGGCGTGGACCAGTAGTGTCGCCGCCAAGCAACCAGCGTGACGGGAACGAGCGTGAGGCCGGCAATCATCACGAGCGTCAACCAGACACCGACAAACGATGCGGCTCGCGGAATCGCGACTGGCCCTGGGCGAAAGGAGAGAAACGCGACGCCGATTCCCACGATGGGCGTGACCAGGACCATCGCGCAAATCGCACCGGACCAGTTCCACCATCTTCGTTCACGGACAGAGTACTGAGGCTTCGGTCGACGACGAATACGTCGTACGGCGGCGGCTACGGGCGTGAACACGATGCGTGCAAGAAAGGTCAATGCAACGAAGCCGAATGCGGCGACGTGCAGCCGTCCGTCCTGCAGAGCGCCGATCCGATCGAACGACTGCGGATCCCAGATTGACCCAGTGAGGGTGAAGCCGGTGACCGTGTGATGTGCGTCGCGTCGAAAGACGACGATTTCTCCGCTGTCACCGACGAAGACATCGGGCGCGCGATTCGTCAGATGAACTGGCGTGCCTCCACCTGGAGGCGTGACCTCAATGACGCCGCCGCCGACGTCGCGGACGAAAAGCTGATAGAACATCGCCTTCAGCTTTTCGTAGTTGGTACGTGAGTACGCTGCGCCTCGGTAGATGCCGTCGAATTCATGTGTCGATTGCAAGTCGCTCGGAGCGATCACGCGTTTGATGCGCGGGAAGTATCGGTCCATGAAGGCGCGCACCAGCTTCTCACGAACGACCGTCTGTTCATCGCTCGCGGAGAACACGAAGTAGAGTCCCATGTCGTCGTCAGGCAGCAGAAAGACGACCGAGTGATCGCCGCTGTCGCCGGTATGGAAGAGCACCCGATGTCCGTTCAATTCTCCCTCGAAGAATCCATAGGCGACGGCTGGCACCGATGACCGTACGCGCCAGTGACTCGCGTGCATCTCGCGTATTGACGAAGCAGAGAGAATTCTTCCCGCGTGCGTTGCGCCGCCGGACAGATGTGCCGTGATGAAGCGGCCCATATCCATTGGCGTCGTGACGAGTGACGCTGCCGGGTACGGCAGGAAGGCGATATCGCGCGCGCCTTTGGCGGGCGCACTCGCCGCGTCGTCTCGCCACGCAGTCGGCGGCGGTTGAGCGAAGGTGCTATGCGTCATGCCGAGGGGCGCGAAGATATGCGTGGCTGCGTAGTCGGCGAAGGATTCCTTCGTGGCCACTTCGACGGCGTACCCGGTGAGGGCAATGCCGATATTCGAATAGCTGACTTCGACACCAGCTGGCCTCACTCGGACTGGCCTGTTCCGCGCGAAAAATTCCGCGAGCGGGATTTGTTGTGAAGTCTGCACGATGCTGCCGGCGAACTTGTCATCGAGACCTGCCGTGTGCGTCAGCAGGTCGGCAATGGTGACCTGTCGTCCGAAGCCGTTCGCGAGCTTTGCTGCAGGCGGCAAGTACGCATTCACCTCATCCGTCAATTTCCATCGACCTGATGCAGCGAGCTGCATTGCAGCCGTCGCTGTGATCAGTTTCGAGTTCGATGCGGCGCGAAACAATGTCCGTTCCGGATTCACCGGTGCGCCGTTGCGCGCCGTTCCAATGCCCAGCGCCACGACGATACGCTCACCGCAGACGAGCACGAACGCGCCGCGTTGAACTCGCTCAGCCGGAGGAGCCTGGGCGATAAACTGCGTGACGAACGATGATAGCGATGTCGAGTCGACACGCGCGCATGCGGGCGATTGCTGGCTTGCCGCGATGGCCAACAGGAGATGCTGAATCATGACTGGGTGCTGGTGAGTGTATTGCACCCAGAGTGCATCACATCTTCGCGCCGTGAAAGCGCGCTGCAACGATCACGACATTTCCTGCAACGAAGCGAGCACCACCTCCAACTTCGGTCGGCGATCGCGGCTCAACGGCACGCGTGCACCTGTACTCAGCACGACACTGTATTCATACCGCGAAATGGTCTTGATCGCCCGAATGAGATCGAGGCGGACGATCGCTGAGCGATGCGTACGGAAATAGTGTGCGGGATCGAGGCGGGACTCGAGCACGCTCATTCGCTCACGCAGCAAACGAGGACGCGCCCCCGCCGCATGAATCCTCATGTAGTACGTCTCGGCCTCGATCCATTCTACTTCGGCGATGGGAACAATCGTGACGTGATCGCGCTCGCGGATGATGAGTTGGCGGAGATAAGACGCCTGCGGCTCACTTGACTCTTCCGGCCGTGTTGCGTCGCGAAGGGCGCGCGCTTCTTCGACGCGTTGTGTACCGCGCTCTACGGCTTCGCGCAGACGCGCCGGCGCAACGGGTTTGAGGAGGTAGTCGAGCGCACGTGCCTCGAACGCACGTAACGCGTGCTGATCGAACGCCGTGACAAAGATGATGGCCGGTGGAATGTCCTCAGGCTCGAGTGCGTCCAGCATCGCGAAGCCGTCGATTTCCGGCATCTCGACGTCGAGGAAGAGGAGATCGGGGTGGTGCTCCGTGATTGCTGCGCGTGCGGCATAGCCATCACCACACGTCGCGACGACATCGACGCCGAGGCTCACGAGATCGCTGCGCAATCCTTCGCGTGCGAGGAGCTCGTCGTCCACGACTATTGCGCGCATGCGACTCATTCGACGTACGGTACAGTGATGTGCGCGATTGCGGCGCCATCTTCACGTGCGTCGAGCGTGAGCTCCGCCTGGTTGGCGTAGAGTGTCGCCAATCGAGCACGGGTGTTAGTCAAGCCGATTCCGTGTTTTGTCCCCGCAGCTAATGCCGTGCGATCGTTCTCGACTGTCACGTGCAATCTGTTGGCGTCGCGCCAACTGCGGATGGTCACCGTGCCGACCCCGAGGTGTGCGCCCACGCCGTGACGCACTGCATTCTCCACGAGTGGTTGAAGCAGAAGATGCGGCACGAGCGCGTGGCGCGAGTCTGCAGATGCGTCTATCGCAACACGCAACCGGTCAGGAAAGCGTTCCTGCTCGATGGCGAGATACGAGCCGGCGAAGTCGAGTTCTTCGTCGAGTCGAACCATCGTATGTGGATCATTGTCCTCTTCTGCGCCACGCAGCACATAGCGTAGCAATTCGGCGAGTTGATTAAGTACGCGCGCTGAGCTTTCCGAATCTCCGCGACGCGCGAGCACTGTTGCGGCGTTCAGTGCGTTGAACAGAAAGTGCGGTCGAAGCTGTGCGCGAAGAATTGCGAGCTGAGTTGTTGCAAGCTCGCCGCGTATCACAGACTCGCGCGCTGCAGCGGCTCGCGCCATGAAGCGCGCGTCAGACGCATGACCGAGCAGGATCGCGAGACAGTATGTCAACGCATCGAGGGGCAGGTATGCGGCGAACGCCCACGTCGCGGCACCGGTGATTCCTCCCGGACCGAGTGGAATGAAGAGCGCACGGGTGACGAGTGGGAGGACGCCCGCGTGAACCAGAGCGATGCCCGCAGCGATAGCCGCGTGTGAAGCGATGCCGGCAGGCGTTACCCTTTTTGAATCGACGGATCGAAGCACGAATGGAACGGCGATCACCCATGCCAGAAATGAGATGATCTGCCAGATGATGGTGAGCCACCATGCGAATGGCTGGCCGCGCGCGACTGATGTCGCGTACACGGGCACTGCACCAGCCGCGGCGCATCCAAGGAGCGCCGAGGCGAGTGGCCAGATGGGTGATGCCGACCGCTGCGTACCACGTTGAGAGGAGGCGTCGGCGTCGAGTGTCTCTGCAAGAGGCGCCAACGTGGCAGATGTTGCGCGCATGAGCGCCGCGATGCCCTTGCCGCCAAACGCAGCGATCATCGAAGGAACGAGCGCGATCAGCGTACCCCACGTCGCGCTGCCCGCAATCAGATGAGCGAGCGGCAGCCCGACCGCGACAGACACTCCGACTAACCAAGCCGGCGCGCTCGTCACGAGCGCAAGCACAAAAGCCGCGAGCATGAGCAGCAGGAGCGGACCCTGCACATCCGTTGCGCCAAGGTCGAGCCAGCCAATGACAAGCCCTGCGAGCAACGCGAATGCGACTGCGATGACAGCTGTGCGGCGAAGTGGCGGCATGACTGACGATACAACGACTGGCGCAGGCCAGATACCGGAAGGCTACGAGATGCGCTCGCGGTGCAACGGACGCACTCGAGTGTGAATGGGACCGTCGCGATCACGCAGTGGCCCGCCATCTCGACCGGCGCTTACTGCGGCTATCTCCGCCACGATCGCCAATGCGATTTCGTCCGGCGATTCGGCGCCAAGATCCAAACCGACAGGCGCGTGCACCGCGTCGGGCAGCGTGCCATCAACCGCGCGCGCGCCAAGCAGCTCAATCGTGCGCCGGCGCGGACCCAGGACGCCGATGTACGACGCATTTGCGTCGAGCATGGCGTGCAGATATGCGCGGTCGTGCGTCGCAGCGTGCGCCATCACCACCGCCATCGTTCGCTCGTCGATCACAACGTGTTCGGCGAGGACGCTAGCGTCGTCCGTGAGATTCACCTGCACGAGCGCATCGGCATCCGGAAATCGAGTCGGCGTCACGAAGCTCGCACGGTGGTCGATCACCGTCACGTGCCACCCCATCCGCTTCGCGAGACGCACGAGCGGAATTGCGTCAGTGCCTGCACCGCACACAACGAGTGACGTCGCAGGACGTACGAGCTCGCGCACAGCGTTGCTCTCGAGTGCGAGGATGCGCTCGTCGCCTTCGATGACGCGACCCAATTCATCTACAACTACACGCGTTCCGATCCGTGGAACTTCTGACGACGCATGCACCGTCGTCACGAGTGTGACGGGAACGCGCCGCCTAGCGAGCCGGTCGTAGAATGCAATCGCATCATCGAGCGCGTGACCGGCGAGCGGTTCCAGCAAAACATCGATGATTCCCTGACAGCCGAGTCCCAGGCCGAGTACTGCATCGTCGGATGCACGCGTGTCATAGCGCGCGAGCTTCGCGACGCCGCTCGCCAACAACTCCGGTGCGCGCGCAACGATGTCCGCTTCGAGACAACCGCCGCTTACGGCGCCGATCGTCTCTGCGGCCACCGTGACGATCATCCGCGCGCCAGCTCCGCGATACACAGATCCCTCGACTCCCATCACGGTGCAGAGCAGGACACCTTCATCGCGCTGTGCTGCCGCGATCAGTGCGTGTCGAACGCGATCCAGCTCTCGCATCTGCCCTGTCCGATGAATGAGTCCCCGAAAATAGTACAAAAAAAACGGTCGCGGAGCCTGGTTGGCGCCGCGACCACGTTTCCTGTTCACTATAGCTTCGCTCGTGCTGCCTCCGCTCGCCCTCGTCGAACCCTCGCCCAGACTTACTGTCCAGCTGAAATCGTGTACGTCACCGTGCGCGTACCAGGAGCAACCGGCGCATTTGCCGAAGCGCTGAGCGTGTAGACGATCGGCAGCGCACTCGCATTCACGAGCGAGATGCCGGTCACGACGTCGGCAGAAGCAGTTCCCAGCGTCATCGAGCCCATGCTCGATGCACCGGCCGGAGCCGCGAGCGAAACCGCGAGCGTCACACCGGCAGGCATCGGCGAGTTCAGTGAGGCCGAGATGCGCTGGTTGGTCTCGTTGGTCGTGATTGCGTAGCTCGTCCCGCCCATCGAGGCGCTCGTCGGCGCAGAGCCGGGATTCGCCGTCGTCACCGTGATCGGGCCGGCAGTACCTGAAAACGCGACTCGAGAAATCGGAACCACGCTGAAGGTCACTGTCTGCGTCGCCGTCTGTGCACCGGCGCCTTCGACGCCGAGTCCGAGAGCCAACACGGTCAGTGCAACGATCTTCAGAGTGTTTTGCATTTTCTGTTCGCCTCGATGGGGAGAGAGGGCATCGTGCCCGGTGTTCGCCTCTTCCCGTATCAGTATCGAACAGATCATGCCACTGGAGCACAGCATTGAGACGTAATGCCCCAGCTCGCTTGAAAATCATCCCGCGTGGGCGACGTCCGCAGCCCTGCCTCACCGCATAAAATCGAAAAACCCGCATCGCCGCCCCGTTGAGTCTCGGCAGCAACGCGGGAATGTCGAACATCTATTCAGACTTGCGCAGATTCACTGCAGGCGCGCGGCATCAACAGCTACCTCCAACAGCTACCTCCAACAGCTATTTCAACAGCTACCTCGGCAGCTCTACCACCACGCGCGTTCCATTCCCAGGCTCACTCTCGACGTGCAGCGAGCAATCCATGCTGCGCGCCAGCGCGCGGGCAATCGGCAGACCGAGACCAGCGCCTTCGTGCGCGCGACTCTGCGTTTCATCGACCTGCGCAAACGGTTCGAATATCGTGTCCAGCCTATCTGCGGCAATTCCAATCCCACTGTCCTGAATCACAATACTCGACGGTGCATTCCGATCCGCTCGGCGCTTCACCGTGACGAGAACACCGCCGCGCGGCGTGAATTTCACAGCGTTGCCGATCAACTTGTCGAGTAGACGAGCGAGACTTGTCGGATCGACGCGCACCGGCTCGTCCGTTTCGACTTCGAGCGCTACGGACAGGCCCTTGCACGCGCCGACGTCGGCCCACTTCTCCACGACGTCCTCCGCGATGTTCGCAAGATTCACGAGCGGAGCGACGGGAAGCTCAGTGGTCTGCGGCGTCACCGAGATCGCGACGAGGTCCTCGACCAGCGCGAGCAGACGCTCGCCGTTGGCGCGAATGGCCTCGAGCATTGCGAGGTCCGCGGGATGCTGATTGCCCTTTCGATTCCCCTGAAGCACACGGGAGAATCCGATCACCGAGTTGAGCGGCGTACGAAGCTCGTGGCTCAGACGCTCGACGATGGTGTGACGTGTCGGATCCATTTGAGTGGTTGCCTGCATGGGTGCCTGACGAGGTGACGTGCTCATTTGCGCAGCTGCTGTTGCTTCGGCGGAACGACGATTACTTCGCCTCCAATCATCTGGACGGCACGACGACGCGGCACCTGCCGGAAGGTCATCGTGCTCGTGGCGCCCGGCTGAACGCTTACTTCGATCTCAGCGGGTTCCCAGCGAGTGCCGGAACCGGCTTCGGTCACGACTTTCAGCACCCAGGAACCGCCTGACACTTCCGGAAAGAGGAAGCCGCCATTCACATCGGTGCTTGCATACACAGTGTCACGCACGCCGATGAGCGCGAGCGTTACGCCGCTGATCGGACCTGCATCCGACAGCGAATCAGGTGCGGTCTCGAGACCCGTGCGCGCGACGGCCATCTGACGCACGCTGCCATCCACGACACCGGCGCGCTGCACCGCAAGCGAGAACGTCGTCGGCACGCGGCGCGTGCTGTCAACGATGACGGTTGCGTCGCCGGTGAAAACCGACGGTGTCGTTGCTCTCTGCTGTGCGATGGTGAGGCGATACTGCCCCGCGGGCAAACCCGCAAAGGCAACCCGTCCTTCGTCATCGGTGATCGCTGCCTGAGGACCAAGGCGAACGAGCGTGCCTGCGACGCCGAGTCCTGTTTCCTGATCGACAACGCGACCACGAACGCGGCCGGCGGAGCGCGCGCGTCCCGTCGGCATCTGCAACGGCGTCGAGAATTCAACGAACGCAACCTGACGCGCCTGGCCTGCGTTCATGCCAGACAGGCGAACACGAAGGCTCACGGTGGCGCCCGTCGACAGATACTGCGACAGCGTGCCGTCGATCTGTCCGTAGCGATCGCCACCGTCGAGCACCGCTGACGAGAAGCCACTCAGTAAAAGCGCCGTGTTCTGAAATAGCTGCACACGGGTGTCGCCACCGAGCGTGAGAAGATGTGCCGCACCGCGCGTGATCGTCATGCCCTTGCTGGTCTCGCCGTAAAGCGAGAATGAGTTCATGCCGGCGTTGACACTCGTTCCAACCGTGAGCTCGTGATAGACATGGCGATCGTCATTGACGCCTGCCGCGATGCCAGCGCCTGCTCCGCCCCAGACATGCATGCGACCGAACATCTCGTCGGCCTTTGCAAGGAAGCCATTCTGTGACTCGTCGAAGTGCGTCTGCAGAAAGTCGCTCTGGCGCGTCACGTTCGAGTATTGCAGCGAATACTGCGTCTTGTATTCGGCAGTGAGCGTGGTGGACTGGTAGCGCTGCGGCGCAAAAATGCCGAGCGTCACGCCACTCGAGCGATGTGCGCCGGTTGTGGCCGTGAGCTGGAAGTCTTCCTTCGGACGAAATGCGAGGCTGAAGTAGTCGTGCTGCTGTCCACGTGTCGGACCAGCGAACGCATCGTCGCCGTCGATATGGCCGAAGTCGTAACGCAGCCGCTCGCCACCGCTGATCCGCGCCGTACGCGCCAACCCTCGGCCCAGTATTCCGTTGCTGCCCGCCATTTCAACTTCGAGCGTTGCGCCGTCCATCGGCGTCATCGACAGGCCACTCGTGAGCACCTTGCCCTCGAACAGGCCGCCGGTGCGCGTGAGGCCGCTCACTGTAAGCAGTGGTGTGCCGTAGATGTCGGCGCCGCGCGCGTTCACATACGCGCCGCGCTCTGTGGGTGAATCGAGCTGAAAGCGGTAGCGCTGCGCGAAGACGCCGGCGCCGAATACACCTTGGCGAACATCGAGACCGCCGCCGAAGCCCGCCTGTCCGCTATTCGTCAGCGCGGACGCCTGATAGAGTGCGTCACCGAGACGCGCGGTGTAGTTCGAGCCCTTCACTTCGACGCGGTATTCGTCCTGGTCGCCGAACTGCGATGCGCGACCAGCAGATCCGCGCATCACGAAGGAGAGCTGCTCTGTGCCGCCGTCACGCAGCAGACCGCTGCCCACCAGCTCGAACGGCGACACGCCGGCCGACTTGTCGGCGGCGCGCAGGCGCAGCTGTGATGCAACGCGATGCAGTGGCTCTGATGTATTGGCCTTCTGCACGATCGTGACACGCGATGACGCGGCGGCGCTGACTGACGTGTCGGCCATGTCCGTGGCGAACAGCTCGAGGACGTCGTCGCGCGCCTGTTGATCCTTGAGGCGCGTCGCGACGCCGACGACGATCGTCTTCACCTCGCCCGCGCTCAGCGCAACTTCGCTCGAGTCAAGCGTGACGATGCCACCAAGGCCGCTCGTGCCGCGAATGCTCACGCGAGTCGGAACGTTGCCACGGTTCTGCAGAAGGAACGTTGAACGGAACGCGTCGCCAGAAACCGAGTAGCTCGGCCGATTCGTCAGGGAGAGATCGAGGCCGCGCTGTGCGCTCACTTCGACGACGAGCGAATCGCGTACGAGTGTGGTACCGCTCGAGTCGTTGGCCGATACTGCAATGACATAGCGTCCGGCCGGAGCGCGCGAGGGAACGCGGATGCTTACGATCCAGCTGTCCGTTTCGCCGGCGGCGAGTGCAAAGGCCATCGCGCCCACTGGTGCCGACCAATCAGCAGGTAGCGTGATACTGGGAACGAGTGCGACACGAGCGGTGGTTCCGTTCGTGATGCGAAGTGCGGCGGTGACGGTGGCAGCTGGGGCGGCGACGATGACCGCCGTCTCCCGTGCCGCAATGCGCACACGCTGCGCGGAGGAGGGAATGGCCCCGGCCATGACGAGCGCAATCAGCGCGAAACGAGCCGGGAGTCGCATCATCTCGCTCAGTAATTCAGCTTGTACTGCGCGGCGAATACGGCGTCGTCACCAGAATCGGCGAAGACGACGGCCTTGTAGGCGCCGGCGGGAAGTGCGTCGAACACAAACGTCTGCTTGAGCGATGTGCCTGGGTAAAGCAGGCCGCGCTGCTGCTCGCGGCGGCCGCGAAGTACGCCCGCGCCGTCGTAAAGCTCGATCCAGAGATTCGGGCGGTAGGCGCGATCACCGGAGTTCAGCACGTCGAGCTCGACGACACGATGGCCCGTCGAGTCGGTGGAGAGCACCTGGTGTGAGAAGGCGACCTTGCGCGAGCCTGTCTTCGGAAGATGTGTTGCGAGCTGCACCGCATAGCGAACAACAGCGCCGATGCCGATCTGTTTGGCGCTCGCGGGTGGCGGTGCGGTCGGTGCGCCTTCGACCATGATGGCGCTCCAATAGGTGCCGCGCAGTGAATCAACCGAGGGCACGGTGATCGTGTACCCCAGCGTGATCTCACCAGAGGGCGGCACCACGACCGATGTGGCCGAGGTCTTGATCCAGTTCGCGTTCGAGCGCGGCGTGGTGCCCGCGTCGTCGAAATGCGAGGTGCCGTCGGCGAAGAAGAGATAGTCCGACTTGTAGACGCGGACGGGCTGCGGAACCGCCGTCAGGTTGCGAATCAGGATGGAGCCTTCATAGCTCTGTCCTGGCGCTGCCGTGTGTTCTTCCACTGTGCTGCCGACGACGGCGATCTGTGCGCCAGCGCGAGCTGGCTGCACGAGTGTGCTGGCGAGCAGCACGACTGGTGCGAAGCGGAAGAAGGTGGTGAGCAGCGAGGTGAGCTTCATGTGGCGTCTCGTCGACTACGGGTAATTGGAAACGGTGATCGTGACGGTGCGGCTTTGGAGCGGAACAACACCAGCAGCGACTGTTGCTGAGAAGACGTAAGTGATGGTGCCTGATGAGCCGAACGTGAAGCCGATGTTGTTGACCATGTTTCGCGGCGTGAGATCGAGAACAACCGCGCCGGTACTGGCACCTCCACCCACCGCCGCGAAGTTGCCCGTCAACGTCGTTCCCACGGGCATCGCTGCGTTCAGGTGGGCGGTGATCTTCTGCGCCGGCGCCAGGATCGACGTCAGCTTGTACGAGGTGGAGTTGTCACTTTTGGAGACGGGCTGAGAACCTGCGACTGCGCTATTGATGGTCATGCTACCTGGTGATGCCGTGACGCTTAGCGTGACGAACTGGCCAGTCGCCGGCCTGCTGCCAATGAGCAGCAGACCGATGACAAGTAGCAGGGCAGTCGCACGCGACACGGGAGCACTCGGACTTGCTCGTTGAGATCAGGTACCACCGGTGATCGTGTACGTCACGACGCGCGAGCCACCGATGACGA
>JBDUCR010000344.1:0-4369 GCA_040003345.1 bacterium | reverse complement strand
AGCCTTTTGTTGCAGCCAACGCTACTTCCACGCGCGGCCGGAGTAGCTTTGCGCCAACACGGGTACAACACGAAGCGCAGTTGAGCCAACAACATAGGCCGCGGCGGTTCCTTGCGATAGCGCGCGAATTCTTGCGAGAAACCCACAGCAGTTGCGCGGAAGGAACCTGCCTTGACGCCACCGCATCCCTTGCCGAGAATTCCCTCAGCGCGCATTGGGGCGCCTCCTGTCCGCGGCAAGGGAATCCTCCCACCCACGTAGGTTCGCAGCCACATCGCTGAACCTTCTTCCATGCCTGTACTCAGCGGACTTCAGGCGCACAGGAGGAAGGTTTCCATGAGCGACGAGCTCCCACGCCGCCGCAGTCTCGACAGCCTCAAGAAAGAAGCGAAGCGCTGGCTCGATGAGCTTCGCAACAATGTCGACGACGCGCGCGCCCGTTTCCAACGAGCACTCCCCGATGCTCCCGCCACCCCAACGTTGCGCGACGTGCAACACGCACTCGCCCGTGAGCAAGGATTTCACGGGTGGACGGAGCTGAAGAATCGCGTCGCCGAGTGGAACGCCGAGTCCATCGCTGCGCACGAGTATGACGAGATGGCCGCAGCGCTGCTCGACGCATATCGCACCGGTACTCCCGAGGCGATGGAGCGGCATTGGCACTTTACCTGGCATCGCCGCGGTTGGCGCGGCATGCGCACATACGTTCAGCTCGATCTCGGCAAGCGACTGACTGGTCCCCACGATGACGTCGAGATCACGATCGACGACGCACGATATCTCGTCGCTATCGAACACGGCTTCGAGAGCTGGAGCGCATTGAAGACGTACATCGCGGCGCGTCCGTCGCGAGACGCGGTAGCAGCGAAACCGGTGCGCGTCTTTAGCACGCTGGAGAACGGCAGATCCATCGGTGCGCGCGGGATGACAACACTCCGTGTATGGAACGCGGTCATCGCGGCCCTGTCGCATCACGCGAGCGCCGGCCTGAATGCAGAAGGTGCGATGACGGACGCCGCATTGCGCGACGTATCGCGCATTCCGACGATCACCACGCTCGAGCTGTCAGGCTCCAAGGGCGTGACTGACGAAGGCATTCGTCATCTCGCGCAGCTGCCACATCTTCGACATCTCGATCTCAGCGGCACTGCCATCACTGATCGCGCGCTCGACGTTCTTCGTAAGTTGCCAGAGCTCGAGACGATAGCACTGAGTATGACGCAAGTCACGGACGTCGGCATTGCACAGCTTTCGCACTGTGAACAGCTGCAGCGCGTCGATCTGCAGTGGACGCACACCGGCGACGACGCAATCAGAGCGCTCGCCGGCAAACACAAGCTCAGTCATTTCAAGAGCGGCAACGGCGTCACGGACACGGGACTCGCGCTACTGCACGATCTGCCCGTGTTCAAGAGTTGGCACGGTGGCGATGCAACGATGGCCTTACTGAGTTACGACGCCGAGCCGAACTATCTCCTCCTGCGTGGCACGTTCACTGATCGCGGCATGCAGAGTCTCGAAGGGCTCGACGGACTATTCGCACTGAACATCGACGCGAGCGAGTTGGCCTTAACCTCAGCCGCACTCGCGACACTCGTGAAGCTCCCGCAACTCGGCTGGCTCGCCTTCGACGCTACCGACGAATCAATGCCCTACATCGCCGCAATGCCTCGGCTACGATTTCTCGGCTGTCAGGACACAACCGCCGGCGACGACGGATTCGCCGCGCTGAGCCGCTCACGGTCACTCGAGTACATCTGGGGACGTCGTTGTCACAATCTGAAACGGCGCGGATTCACTGCGCTCGCCGACATGCCGGCGCTGCGTGGACTATCGGTGAGCTGCAAGAACGTTGACGATGTGGGCGTCTCCGCGCTTCCACGATTTCCTGCGCTGAAGGAGCTGATGCCGATGGACGTTCCCGACGACGGCTACAGGCATATCGGCAAGTGCGAGCAGCTGCAGTCGCTCGTGTTGATGTATTGTCGTGATACGACCGACGTGGCGACTGAGCACATCGTCGATCTCCCCTCGCTCACGAATTACTTCAACAGCTACACAACGATCACGGATCGCACTCCGGAATTGTTGTCGAGCATGAACTCGCTGGAGCGCGTGACGTTCGATACGTGTCATGGTTTGACGAACGCCGGCATTGCGACAATGGCGCGCCTTCCGAAGTTGAAGGAAGTACGCGCATCAGGGCGTGGCATTACCGCGGACGTGGCGGCGGTGTTTCCAGCCGGGGTCGCAGTGTCAGTCTAGCTGCGCGACGCACGTCGTATGTCGCGAGCGAGCTTCAGGCGTGAGGACCGCGCATGCTGGTGTGCGAGGCACCCTCACGCCTGACAACTCGAGGCTGAACTGTTCTCGCTCAGCCTTCGATCTTGTAGATCTCGCGCTTTCCGCGTAGGACGAGTTCGTGATAGTCCTTCATGATCTCCTCGAACTGCTTCGCGACGTCGGGAGAAGTAGGCGGCGCGGCCATCGCCTGTTCCCACGCCTGCAGACTCTCCACCTCCATCTCCGACACGATCGTCCAGTACTGCTCGGCGACAACGTCGGTCATGATGCGCATCTTGGGCATGCCGGTCTTGTCGCTCAACTTGGACATCGCCTTGAACTTGTCGACCATCGCGCGAACTTTGCCCGGCTTGCAGTACATGATGTCTCGAACGAGATACATGGGTCACTCCTGTGTGGGTAGTTGGACTTCGTGAATCTCGAACAGCGCGGCTGCGTATTGCGTAGCGGAGCATATGAGCACCCAGACTGCAACCCTCAACGACGACTCATGTCACAGTCGAGCCGCTTTCATGTCACCATCTCGCGCGTCGCAGCGAGCGCCGCATTGCTCGTTGGCGTCGCCGCGCGTTCCGATGCACAAACCGCGCGCATGATTCGCCGCCTCGACGGATCGACGATCTCATTTGCACAAGCGGACTCACTCGCCAGGCAAACGCTCGAGTCCGCGCACGTCACAGGCGCACAGATCGCCGTCGTCGATCAGGGCAAGCTCGTGTGGAGCGGAGCCTACGGTCTACGTCGCCGAGAGCCCGCGCTTGCCATGGATCGCGAGACGACGACATGGGCGGCGTCGATCACGAAGGGGGTGTTCGCGACATACTTGATGCAGCTCGTCGAGCGTGGCGAGTTCAACCTCGACACACCCATTGCGGCGCAGTTGCCGCAGCCGCTCGACACATACGAGCCGTACAAGGTGATCGGTGCGGACGTCGTGCACGATTCACTGTGGCCGAGCGTCACGCCGCGCATGCTGATGGCGCACACTGGCGGCTTCCTGAACTTCGCGTTCCTCGAGCCTGACAAGAAGATGCACCTTCACTTCAAGCCCGGAACGCAATTTCAGTATTCAGGCGAGGGAATCAACCTGGTGCAGTTCGTCATCGAGCAGCAGAAGCACAAGTCGCTCGACACGCTGATGCAGGACGCACTGTTCACGCCGCTCGGCATGCAGCATACGGGCCTGATCTACCGCAAGGAGTTCGAGTCCAACGTTGCCGACCGGTACGATGTGCAGGAGAAGTTCCGCTCGCAGACGAAGCGCTTTCCCGCGCGCGGCGCGGGGTCGATGACGACGAGCGCCGAGGATCTCGCGCTGTTCGCGTCGGCATTGCTCACGGACAAAATTATCAAGCCGTCCACGCGCGCCGCGATGCTGAAGCCGTTCATACAGATGCGATCGTTGCACCAGTTCGCGATCGCGGCGAATGAAGGCGCAGGTACAGAGGCGGCCGAGGTCGGGCTCGCATATGGGGTAGGGTGGGGACTGTTGACGCACACACGCTTTGGTCCGGCGTTTTTCAAGGAAGGTCACGGCGACGGCGCGCAGAATTACATGATCTGCTTCGAGCGTCAGCAGGCATGCATGATTCTGCTGACGAACAGTGACAACGGGGAGCTCGCCTTTCGTCCACTGCTCGAGGGCATTTTCGGCGACACGGTGACGCCGTGGGAATGGGAGGGCTATACGCCCGCGTACATCGAGGAGGCGCGGAAGGTGCCGTAGGGTTCGGGGGACAGGTATTGCACCTGAAAGCAACGCGGCACTATCTTGCAGCTGTGACCGCACCCATCTCCCAGCGTATTCGTCCGCAACCCGAGCCCGGCCTCGTGTTGGCAAAGGCCGCGCTGTCTGCCGCCGAGCGACTGGGGCTGCGCAACAAGCAACTCGCGCTGGTCATCGGATCGAGCGAAGCATCGGTCTCCAGACTCCAGAATGGACGCGGTCTCGATCCGGAGAGCAAGGAAGGCGAGCTCGCTCTTCTGTTTCTCCGACTGTATCGCTCGCTGGATGCGCTCGTCGGCGGTGACGACGCCAAGGCGCGCGACTGGCTCAACGCGATGA
>JBDUCR010000462.1:0-4395 GCA_040003345.1 bacterium | reverse complement strand
AGGACGCGCTCGATGTCCTGAACAAAAACGGCACCGCGTGGCAACTCGTGCCCGACTACGAGCTCGCGTAACGACTGCATCGCGCGAGCTCGCACAACAAAAAACATGAGCCGATTCCACTCGCTTTCTGGCTCTAGAGCGTAGGGACGACTGAGGCGCGCACGCAGTAGGTGCACGTCGACGTGACGTCCCTGCAACGCCTCACAGTATAAAAAGGAGTAGCGAGTGACGTGGACGCCGCTGAGCACGAGAGTTTCCGCGTTGCCGAATGTCCTGGCTGGTCCAATTCTCCGTAAAGTGACGAGGGATGCAGTCACCGTCTGGTTCGCCTTGAAGCGGAAGGCCACCGTGACGCTGACGGTCTACGACGCGACGAACACTCGATACTTCAGCGGAAAGAGAGACACGGTCGCCATTGGCGACAATCTCCATATCGTTGCCGTCACCGCCACACGCGACGCGCAGGCGGCTGAATTCCCGCTCACGGACAACGCGGTGTATTTGTACGACGCGACGTTCGCGTATCCGGCGAGCAACACGACCGCGCTCCCGATGCTTGCGGCGGCAACCGAGGCATCGATTGCGCAGGCGACGCGCAATGCCCGGCTAACCTATGCCACATTTGGCAGGCCGTCGTTCTGCATGCCGGCGGCGAACATCAACTCACTCCGAATCCTGCACGGCTCGTGTCGGAAGGCCGCCGGCGACGGGCCGGACATGCTCGCGGTCGTCGACACGCTCATCGCTCAGACCGCGACCGTACCGCTCCAGCGCCCACAGCAACTCTTGCTGACCGGCGATCAGATCTATGCCGACGACGTCGCGCCGACGCTTCTCGTCATGCTCACAGACGCCGCGACAGTGCTGCTTGGGCGGGACGAACTCTTGCCCACGCCGCTGCCGCTGCTCGCATCGATGCTGCCTCCGTTCTCGAGGCGCCAGGTCCTGAGCGTGGCTGGCTTCACCTCAGAGGATCTCGACAGCCATTTGATGTCGTTGGGCGAGTATCTGTGCATGTACCTGTTCGTGTGGTCAGACGTGTTGTGGCCGATCGTTGATACTGACATTCCCAACGCGGGGACGGTGCTCATCATCAGCGATGCCTTCCTTCCCAAACCCGGTCAATTCACTAGCACTGACCACGGCGAAAAGGATCGCCTGCTGCACATCATCGACAGCACCGTCGCCGACAGCAAGAGCCTGCTCACCCTCCGCGCGAGCATCTCCGCTGTGCGCTGTGCGCTCGCAAATATTTCGACCTACATGATCTTCGACGATCATGAGGTGACGGACGACTGGAACATGACGTTCGATATTGCCGTCAAGATGTATGGCAATCCTCTGTGTCAACGCGTGATCCAGAATGCGCTCGTCGCGTATGCCCTCTGTCAACACTGGGGGAACGCTCCCGAGCAGTTTGACGGACCTCCGCCGTCGGCGCCCGGACCATCGCTGCTCTTCTTCCTCAACGGTCGCTCCGCGGCCGAGTACATCGCCAATTCGGCGGTCATCGGCGCCGTTGTCGGCGTGCCGACGATCGCAGGAATCGTGGCAGACGGCGCGGTGTCGCACGGCGTTGGGTCGCTGACGTACAACTACACCATTGAAGGCGCAGCCCATCAGGTGATCGTTACGGACACGCGCACCTCTCGCACCTTTCCGCAACGTGGTGGCGAAGCGCCCGAGCTGCTGCCAACGACGCAGTTCGCGGCGCAGATCGTCAACACGCCCGCACTTCGACAGAATGCGATCGACCGTCAATTGATCGTCGTCATCTCGACGAACGCGCCGCCGGTAGCGTCGATCCGAAGTGCTACGGAACACGATTGGATCACGAACCACGTCAGGCACTATCCCGATATTCACGAAGCGTGGGATCTCCCGTCGAGGGGATTCGATCGGTTGGTGAAGGCGCTCTCGGACAAAGTGTCGTTCGATCCCGGCGGGCAGAGCAGCAAGGTCGTTCTGCTGTCCGGCGACGTGCACATCGGCTTCGCGTCCCGCCTGCACTACAGAGCCGTCAAACGATTCGAAGACAGTACGTCACAACACGCCAACGTCGTGATTGCGCAATTGGTAGCCAGCTCCTTCAAGAAGCAGAACGACGACACGATCGACATGCAGCGCCAGGGATATACGTTCTCACCGCACTGGTACGCCGCGCCGCTCATCGGCGATCACGAGACGGAGTACTACGCCGGCTGGAATGTTCAACCGAGCGGCCAGGATATGGGCTCATGGTTGGGACGGGCACTGACGCTCGACACGGCGAGCTCGGTTCACCTGAAGCCGCACAAGCGGACGCCAGGAGGCGGAAAGGTCGACACGCCGCCGAGCTTCCTGAGAGTACCGCCCGACTTCAGTTACCAGCTCGACTATCTCCATATCACGAACGGAGGCGTCGCGCCGATCGGCCTCAACTCGCTTCCGCCATTGCCCGCGAGCGGCGCGACGCAGCCCGAGCGCGACGAATTCGCGCATGTCCACCAACTCGCGAGCAGTAACTATCGCCAATACAATCGCGACTCGGGCCCCATTCGACACCTGATTGGAGTGAACAACTTCGGCGACCTGAGCTTCTCCTTCCCCGCCAGCGGAACATGGACGGTCCATCACAAGCTGCAATTTCGTGACACCACTGGCCAGTTGTTGTCTGTCGATTACGCAGTCAACATGGAAACGGCCGACAGCGACCACCCGACGGCTCCGTTCAACGGGCAGGTGACGCCGTGAGCAATGACCTGCTCGGATCACTGGCGACCAGCGCCGGCGAGTTGCTTTCGCCACTACAGCGCGCAGTCGAGGTTCCCGGTGGCCTGCGGGATATTCTGGCGGTACTCGGCGCGCCGCCAACGAATGACAGCGCGGCGATGAACGCTGCGGTCACCGCGATCGTCGATGTCAAGAAACAAATCGAGAGTCTCGCCGCGAACGCCGCACCGTCACTCGATGACATTCTCTCGGCGCTTCACGCTACGGGAGGCGCGTTCGACGCGCTGCGAAAGCTGGATGCCGCCGGCGGCCCGATGGCGCAGCTCCCAGGTTTTGGAGCGGACCTCGCGGAGTGGCTGGTGTCGTCGTGGTTAGCGGCTCAGCATCCAGTACTCCATCAGATCGCCACGCTGTTGACGTTGATCGAGCTCGAGGTCGACCAGAGTTTCTCGACATATCGGATGCAGGGCGTTGATGTCGCTCGATATTCGTATCGTATCGAGCGTTTCCACTTGAATCGCCTTACCTCGCTGCTTCGCGACCCGGCCGGCGTGTTGCGCGCGGCATACGGCACCCCGTTGCTAACGGGTGCTGATGCAGACGCGATGGCCGATGCGCTCTTCCCGAAGCTCGTCGGCGTACTGCAAGAGCTCGGAGTCCGGAGTCGGTACGGCGTCAATGCCGGCGACGAGACGATGCTCGGCAACTCGGCGCCGTTCATGAATCATGCGCTCATCATCTACCTCAACGATCCGTTAAAAGATCTCGCGTTGGAAGCAGGGCTGGTGGTTTCCATCTCGTCAGCTGACCGGGGCGATCTCGGGTTCGTGTTCAGTCCATTCGGAACGCTCGCCGCGACGAGAGTTCTCGGGCGATTCAGGGTCGATTTAGCACTCACCGCCGGTGTGGATGTCGTCGCCTTCGGACGTCACGGACTGACACTGCGAGCGAGCGCCGGCACAACGGAAGTTATCGGCAGCATCTCCGCTGCCCTGCCCACGCCCAGCTCCGGTCCGGGCTTCGTGCTTGGATCGCCGACAGGCACTCGCTTCGAGGTTGGTGGCGCGCGAGTCGCTGCGGAAACATCGCTATCCGCCGCGAAACAGCGTTTGGCCATATCCGCCGACGTCTCGTCGTCTGCGCTCGTCCTCATGCCTGGCGATTCGGACAGCTTTCTCGCGAGCATCCTTCCATCCGATGGATTGCGCGCGACGTTCGATCTCGGCCTCACGTGGGACAACACCACCGGCTTGACGTTGCGCGGCAAGGGCGCGCTTACGGCGACGTTCCCCGTCGGCCTCTCCGTCGGTGGCGTTGGTCTGACGAATGTGTACGTCGGGTTGACTGCAGACGCCGCGAATGGTGGCTCCGTTCGCGCAGAGATATCGGCAGACTTGAATGCCGCAATCGGGCCGGTGAAAGTATCGGTCGGTCGCATGGGAATGGCTGGTTCGCTGACGTTCCCTGCGAGCGGTGGCAATCTCGGTGTCGCCGATTTGTCGCTCGGCCTCCAGCCACCGACCGCGATTGGCTTGTCGGTGGATGTGTCGGGCGTGCTGACGGGGAGTGGCTTCCTCTATTACGATCCCGCGCAGTCGCTGTACGCCGGCGCCTTACAGCTCACCTTGTACGACCAGCTCACGCTCACGGCGATCGGGCTGATCACGACGACGTTGCCCGACG
>JBDUCR010000236.1:0-43649 GCA_040003345.1 bacterium | reverse complement strand
GAATCCACATGTATCGCTCGGTGTAGATCGTGTCGTAGTGATTCCACGCCGTCACCGCAGACGACGCCGACGCCGCTGCAATCACCTCAGGGTGACGCAACAACATCATCGCCGACGAGTAGCCACCGTACGACGTCCCGAACACACCCATGCGCGTGCCATCCACGTACGGCCGAGTCGCAAGGGCTTTGAGACCTTCGGCCATGTCGTCCATCTCGACCTGACCAAGCTTCATGTAGATCGCATCGAGCACACGCTTGCCGATACCGCCTGCAGAGCGCGAATCGAGACTCACGACGATGAAGCCGAACTCCGCCTGCGCCGACGGCATCGCGAACATCTCGCTCGTCGCCGGAAACTCCGGACCGCCATAGACTGACATCAGTACCGGATACTTGCGCGCCGGATTGAACGTCGACGGAAAGCTGATCATGCCATGCAGCGTCGTCTTTCCGTCCGCGGCGAGATACGTGAACATCTCGACCTTCTTCAATCCCAGCGAATCGAACTTGCTCAAATCGCTCTTCGCGAGCTCCGCATCGACCTTGCCCTTCGCGTCGAGCACGCGCGTGAACGGCGCAATGTCGTGCGTCTGCGCGACGTCGACGAAATGCTTCGCATCCGGTGCAAGATTCACGATGTGATTGTACGCAGGATCGGTGATGCGCACGTCGCCCTTGCCGTTCAGACCCACGCGATGCAGCTGGAGCTTGAGATGGTTGTCGCCATCGCGCGCCATGTACCACAACACACCGGCCGCTTCGTCCACACGCACGACGTTCGCGACCTCGAACTGATGCTGCGTCACCGGATTGATCAGCTTACCGGAAAGATCGTACAGGTAGAAGTTGCGATAACCATTGCGCTCCGAGAGCCAGAGAAAACGGTTCTTGTCGGCGAGCCAGGTCATCGGCGGATTGTTCTCCACCCACGACGCCGGCCACTCCTCACGCAAGACGACTCGGCATTTTCCCGTCTCGGGCGAACACGCTGCGAACTCGAGAATGTTCTGCCGGCGGTTAGTGCGATTGACGAGCAGCTCCGTGCCGTCCGGCGACCACCGCACGTTGTAGACGTAGTGTCCGACGACATCATTCGTGAACGGCTTGCCATCACGGATGTCGAGCGTCGTCGACTTTCCGGTCGCGACATCGTACACGAAGATATCCACGATCGGATTGTCGACGCCCGCCTTCGGATACGCTTCGACGTCGAGCGCACTCTGAACCTTCGTCTGATCCATCTGCAGGAAGAAATCCGGGACCGGTTTTTCGTTGAACCGATAGTACGCGACCTTGGTGCTGGCCGGATTCCACCACATCGCCGACGCCTGGTCCAGCTCCTCACCGTATACCCAGCTCGCCGTGCCGTACTTGATCCGCTCCTTCTCGCTGCCATCGGTCGTGATCGCCTGTGCCTGACCGCCGTCTGCATCAGTGATCCAGAGATTCCGATCGCGATACACGGCCTTGCGTTTGCCATCCGGCGCGACGGCTTCGGTGAACTGACGACCGCGCTCGCGTCCAGGCATTCCCCGCGAACCCGACTGTGAGACGCCCTGCAACGGCGGCGGCGCGTCGATGACCTTCTTCGTGGCGACGTCATACCGATAGCGCTTGCCGTCCACCGCATAATCGAGCGCCCTGCCACTGTCGGCCCAGATGCCGACGACCTGTCCACTCTTCACGGCGCCCGCGCGCGCACCCGCCATGCGAGTGTACTGATCGTAACCGGGCATGCTCTTGAGGCGATCCTGCGCCTGCAGCATCGGCGCGACGGACGCGAAGGTCAGAATCGCGAGCGCAAGACTCCGCGCGACGGAACGACGGCTCATGTATTTCGACTCCTTGATGTGTGTCATTCTGAGGTCGCTCAGGATGACGTAAAGACGAGACTGCAGCAAGTCACCGCTCCTTCGGCCTTCGCGAGCTCACTGCTATCGACCAATGCGGGTTGGACACCACGTTGCACCAATGCGTCGCGGGTCAATGGGTACTGCGACGAATAGATCACCCTGTTCTCTATTCGTAACCCATTCGCAGCGAAGGGTTCGCCCTCGGCGACCTCCACCACCTCACACCCTGAGAACGCACTGGCATGCACCCACGCTGGATTCAACAGCAGCACCCTGTCAGCCACTTCGGTGACCGCGCTCTTGAGATGCAGACATCCGCTGAACGCCACGGGCACGACCTCGTAGTCATACGCACGCACAAGCCTTCGCAGCTGCTCGATACCCTCGTCGTTCGTGCGTCCAGACCGGCCGACATACAGTGTTCGATCAACGCGCAACACGTCACCACCATCGAGCGTCGCCGGTGCATCGAGTGCGATGACGGGCCGATACTCCATCAACGCTCCCCTCACCGCATCCAACTCCGCACGGCGCGCCCGCGCTCCGGGACGCGTCACGAGCGCAATCTCGTCGAGCACGATCGCCGTATCCTCGATGAACACTGCATCTGGCAGCGCTGGCGCCGCAGCAACTCGAACTACGGTGACACCGAGCGAGCGAAGCGTCGCTTCGTACTCCGCATGCTGCGCCTCCGCTCTCGTCACGTCAATCGGAACACGCTCGAGATGCGTGAGCTCGCACTCGGCAATCGATGGACTCACAGCCCTCGTAAGCGCGATCAGCACTGAGCTCGCGGTCGCCGCTACTGCACGTAGCGCAGAATGTCGTACACGAACTTCACGCCTGGCCCAACGTTCGCGACCGACAGCCGCTCGTCGTTACCGTGCGTTCCCGTCTGCTCATCCACGGCCTCGACCTTGAACGGATCAAGGCCGTACGCAATGATGCCAAGCTTCCGGTAGGTCGGGCGATCGGTCGCACCGGTCATCATCGAGCTCGTCACGAATGCTCCCGGATCGCGCTCGTGCGCTGCTCGTTCGATCGCGCGAAACAGATCCGTGGTCGTCGGGCTCTCGAACGGCACCTTCGGCTGAAGCATCGTCTGAAAATGCACCGCCGTGTCGTTGACGATGCGTTTGATCGTCGCCAGCACAGAATCCGGCGACTGGTCGGGCAGCAGCCGGATGTCGATCTCCGCCGACGCCTCCGCCGGAATCACGTTCACCTTGCTCGATCCTTGAAGTCCCGTGAGCGAGATGGTGTTGCGAAGAATCGCATTCCAGTAGACGTCGTTCAGAATCCATTCTCGCGCCACGCTGTCCGCCAGCGCGGTGCGCACATCATTCATCCACGCCGCCTCTTTGCCCGCGTAGTTGCGGCTGATGTCGTGAAAGAACTTCTCCACGGCTGGCGTGATGTGAAGCGGCGTCTCGTAGTGCGCGATCTTGTCGAGCGCCGCAACGAGCCTCGGCACTGGATTCGCCTTCGTTGGACGCGAGCCATGCGACGGCGTGCCCTTCACCGTTAGTCGCTGCCAGAACGTGCGCTTCTCCGAAACGCCAACGCTGTAATAGTCGAGCTTTCCATTCCGATAGACGTTCGCGCCGCCTTCGGTAAAGAGATACTCGACGTCCCTGATCAGATCGGCGTGCCGATCCACGAACACGATAGCGCCCATGCTGCCAAGCTCCTCGTCGGCATTGGCGATGAACACGATGTCGCGAGTAAGAGGCACACCGCTGCGCTTGAGCGCAACGAGCGCCATCAAGTGCGCAACGCCCTCGCCCTTCATGTCGAGAGCACCTCTGCCGTAGATGTACCCGTTCCTGATCTCGCCGGAAAACGCAGGCACAGTCCAGTACGCGGGCGTTACCGGAACGACGTCCATGTGCTGCACGAGCGCGATCGCCTTCTTGCTGCCATTGCCTTTCAGCCGAGCATAGAGATTTGCGCGCCCCTTGCCCAGCTCCACCGTGTCGAGGATCTGCGCCTCGATGCCCTCTCTGTCGAGAAATGCCTTGAGAAAGCGCGCGGCTTCCAGCTCGCTACCGGGCGGATTCGTCGTGTTGATGCGCAGGTACTGCTGCAACACGCCGACTGCCTCAGTCTGCATCGCGCCCCAATCAACAGGCTTCTTCGGCATCGCAGCGCTGCTCGCCTGCGCCGACACCATCGCCGGAAGGATGAGCAGCAGAAAAGCCTTGCCGAAAGTTCGCATGAGTGGAGCAGCGGTGAGAGGAAGCCAGTCCTGAACGTCGAGCGCCGAGATCCACGGGGAACATACGCCGCCCGCCATACGGCCGACATGACGGAGGAAACTTTCACCCTTGCGACGCGTACGACTGGGAACCTTCCCTCCTTCACAGGGCCGATCGGTATGCTGGCAATCTTCGTCGTCGCCCTTCTGCAGTCCTCGTCACCCTTGCCATCGCAGACACCTGCAACTGTGCCGGCACCGCAGGCGGGCCCCGACCGAGACTCTACCGAACACCGACATCGGCCCAAGAAGGAACCAAAGCGCATTCCGCTCACTGCGGAGCATCTCGCTACGGCGTTCAAGGACGCTCCCGCGCAGCGGCTACTCGGAATCGCACGCTCGGCGCGACTCAGCCAGGACTCGGCACTCCAGGCGTACGACGCCACCACCTATCAGCGCATCTCGGCCGGACTCGGCTTCACCAGGTTCGGTCGCGATCGACTCGCCTTCCGAAGCGAAGTCGCGACGCACGTGCGCTGGCGTCGCGGCGTCGGCGCCTACGTCGACGTCACGGGCGCGCGCGCGGTCGTTCCCATTGCCGGCAATCACGAGAACGTGCGAATGGAAGGGAACATCTCGCCCATTCCCTACTTCCCGGGAAGCGAGACGCTGTGGATCGGCGCAGGAGCAGCCAATCAGGCGGTGGATGAGAACCAGGGGATCATTCACCCGCTGGCCGAAGGCTCCGAAGCGTACTACACCTACGAGACCGGCGACTCCGCCACCTTCCGTCTCCCCGACGGCAGCGCAATTCGCCTGCGCGAGCTCAAGGTTCGCCCACGAACGCCGAAATGGAATCTCGCCGTCGGCTCGCTCTGGTTCGATCTCTCCGGCGGTCAGCTCGTCCGCGCCGCGTATCGCATGAGTGTCCCAATGGACATCAAGGCAGTCGCGGAGGAAGACGATTCGACGTCGTTCAGCGACGTGCCGAGGTTGGTGAAGCCAATGCTCTTTCCGATGACCGCCTCCGTGAGCGCTATCGGCATCGAGTTCGGTCTGTATCAGGGACGTTTCTGGCTGCCGCGCGTGCAGGTGCTCGAAGGCGGAGCAAACGTGAGCTTCATGCGCATGCCCTTCAAGCTCGAGCAGAAGTTCGAATACGATCACGTCAACGCCACCGGACCCGCGCTGCCGCCAATCGTTGTCCCTCCAGATTCGGGGCGTCGTCGCAATGGCGGTGGTGTCAGCGTCACTGTCGGTGACCCATCACGGAGCGATTCCGCACGCACCGCGCGTCGCGCGTCACAGCGAGCGTCGCAAAAGAAGCAGTGCGAGACGAGCGGCGTGCACACTTACGTTCGCACGCGCGACGGAAATCCAAATCCGATCCTGACCACCGTTACGTGCGATTCGCTCAAGCTCGCAAACTCACCTGATCTGCCGTCGTCCATCTATGACAAGGGCGACGAGACGTTCAGTTCCGCCGAGATGGACGATCTCGTGAAATCGGCACTGTCGATGGGCGCGCAACCGGACTTCGCGCCGCAGCCGCCGACCGCTGCATTCGACAACATGCGCTACAATCGCATCGAAGGGCTTTCCGTCGGCGGACGTGTAGACCAACAGCTCGGCGCCGGCTACAGCGCGCACGCCGACGGACGCATCGGCATCGCCGATCGGCAGCCGAGCGTCGAGCTCACGGGATCGCGTAGCGATCTGCGGCGAACTCTCTCGGTCACTGCGTACAACCACCTCGTCTCCGCCGGCGATTGGGGCAATCCACTCACGCTCGGGAGCTCGATTTCCGCATTCCTATTCGGGCGAGACGAAGGTTTCTACTATCGCGCGTCGGGTCTCGAACTTTCGTCTGCGCCAGACGAAACGAGCGGCGGAGCGTTCGTCTGGTCGTTGTTCGCAGAACAGGAGCGCACAGCGAAGCAGAAGACCACGTTCTCGCTCGCACGCGTGTCGCATGGCGCGCAATTCGAGCCCAACTTCGAGGCGCAGCGCGGCGTTTACGTTGGCGCACGCACTCGCTACACGGGCACGATCGGACTCGATCCACAGGGCTTTCGTCTCTTCACCGATTTCCGCTTGGAAGGCGCACGCGGTGATACGGGTTCGTTCGGTCGCGGCGCGCTCGATCTCACCGCATCGCACGGAATCGGCGACGGCGCAGCGGCGATTACAGTTGCCGCCGGATCAACGGTCGGCATTGTTCCCGCTCAGCGCTTCTGGTATCTCGGCGGTTCTCAAACGGTGCGTGGCCAGCGTCCCGGCAAGGAAGTCGGCGATGCATTCTGGCTTGCGCGCGCGGAGATCGCACATGGCGTCGGAGTCATCCGTCCGGTGATTTTCACCGACTTCGGCTGGGCGGGAGATCGTCGCAACTGGAGCAAGATCGGATTGCCCATGTCTGGCGTAGGAGCTGGAACCTCGATCATGGATGGTCTGATCCGCTTTGACGTCGCGCGCGGAATCAATCCCGAGCGGATGTGGCGAGTGGATACCTACATCGAAGCTCGTTTTTGATGTTGACGCTGTACTGTTTTTTTCTGACGCCCGAACCTCTGCCGTCCGCTGAAGTCTCATGTCTGCCGTCCGCTTCTGATTCCCATCGCCGCCGGCGCACGCTTGGGCGGGCATGGCTCAGCGTGGCCGCTGATTTCCGATATCTGATTTCCGGAATCTGACATCCGTGGGAGCACACGCGGACGCTCACCCAACTTGACAACCGTTCATTCCCACCCAATTATCCGCGCAATGACTTTCCTCTCCGCGACCCCAACCATGCAGGCTTGCATGTGTTGTTTCATGTGGCAGATGCCGCATGGGATCGGTCGCGCGCAGTTGTAAGTCACCGACGTACCACGTCGTCGACGCGCCCCGGTCCCTCTGCGGATCGGGGCGCTCTTTTTTTCGAGCATCCGAAACGCGCACGGACCGAAGCGCGAGAACGAAACGAACGTTCTCCCTCTTTCCTGGATTGCCCGACCATGCGCCCAATTGCCGTCTACCATGAGCACCCCGACTGGTTTCGTCCTCTCTTCACCGAGCTGGAGCGCCGCGGGCTTCCCTTCGTGCGGCTCGACGCCGCGAGTCATCGGTATGATCCCGCTGAACGATCGTCGCCCTACTCGGTCGTCGTGAATCGCGCGAGCCCATCCGCCTACCTGCGCGGCCATGGCCAATCGACCTTTCACACGCTCCACTGGCTCAAGCATCTCGAGCGGCTCGGCGTGCCGGTCATCAACGGCAGCAAGGTGTACGGCTACGAGCTCTCCAAGGCCGTACAGCTCGACGCACTCGCCGAGCTCGGCCTTCCTGCTCCACGTTCCGTCGCGATCAATGATCCGGCGCTCGCCGTCGCCGCTGCAACAGACCTTCGCTATCCCGTTCTCGTAAAGGCGAACATCGGCGGAAGCGGAGCGGGCATCACGAAGTACGAAACTGCCGACGCACTCGCCGCCAGCGCAGCCGCGGGCCAGGTCGCACTCGGCATCGACAACGTGGCGCTCGTGCAGGAAGCATCGCCGCTTCGCGACGGACACATCACGCGCGTCGAGACGCTCAACGGCAAGTACCTGTACGCCATCAACGTCTATCCGGCGACGGGCTCGTTCGATCTCTGTCCCGCCGACGCCTGTCAGACGACGAGCGGCGTCGAGCTCGTCGGCGCGGCGTGCGCCGTCGATGCAGTCAAGAGCGGACTCCGCGTCGAAGGCTTCACGCCTCCCGCTGAGATCATCGAACAGGTCGAGACGATCTCGCGCTTCACCGGCCTCGACATCGGCGGCATCGAGTATCTCGTCGACGATCGCGACGGCAAGCACTATTTCTACGACATCAACGCGCTCTCGAATTTCGTCGCCGACGCGCCGAACGTAATCGGATTCGATCCGTGGACGAACTTCGTGGACTACATCGAGCAGCGCGCCGCCGGCGCACCGGCGAGTAACGAGCGCGTGTCCACGGCGGTGGGCGCATGAGCACGACACTCGCCCCCGAGCGTGCGCTCGCCGATGTCGGCGCGTCGCCGCCCACACGCATGCGATTCGGGTATTGGCTTCCCGTCTTCGGCGGATGGTTGCGCAACGTCGACGACGAGCGAATGGACGCGAGCTGGAACTACACGCGCAAGCTCGCACAGCGCAGCGAAGAGATCGGATTCGACCTCACGCTCATCGCCGAGCTCTTTCTCAACGACATCAAGGGCGAGGACGCTCCCGCGCTCGATGCATGGAGCACCGCCGCCGCACTCGCGGCAGTCACCGAACGTCTGGAGCTCATGGTCGCCGTGCGGCCGCAGTATCACCCGCCGGCGCAACTCGCCAAGCAAGCGGCGAACATCGATCAGATCTCCAATGGCCGGCTCGCGTTGAACGTCGTGAGCGCATGGTGGGCCGATGAAGCACGACGCTACGGCGTCCACTTCGATCAGCACGACGACCGCTATGCACGCACTGCCGAGTGGCTCGATGTCGTCAGCGGCGCATGGCGCGAGTCGCGTCTCACGCACAAGGGCAGCTACTACACGGTGGACGATCTCATCGTCGAGCCCAAGCCAGTGCGTCGTCCCGGTCCAACGATCTACGCCGGCGGTGAATCGGAAACGGCAAAGAATCTCATCGCCAGCAAGTGCGACGCGTACGTCATGCATGGCGATCCGGTCGATCGCATCGCGCCGAAAGTCGCGGACATGCGTGAGCGTCGCGAGCGTGTCGGCGGCAGTCCGATGGAATTCGGCATGGCGGCATACGTGATTGTCCGCGGAACGGAGCAGGAAGCGCAACGCGAACGCGCTCGCATCACGAACGTCGACCCCGGCTCGGCGGGCTACAACAATTATCAGGATTGGCTCGCGAACACGCAGCTCGAGCAGCGTGTGTCGCTCGAGGACTACTCCGTATCGAATCGAGGACTACGCGCTGGGCTCGTCGGAACTGCGGAGCAGGTCGCCGACGGCATTCGCGCGTATCAGGGCGCGGGGGTCGGTTTGTTGTTGCTCCAGTGCAGCCCGCAGCTCGAGGAGATGGAACGGTTCGCCGAAGAGGTCATGCCACTCGTCTCCTGATGGTGACGTCTCGGCCGTGAGCGTGGGTGCTTGTTGGTGAAGGCGTCTTCACGAGGGTGAGAGCGATGCGCATGTACTCCGCTTCCGTGGTGCTCCTCGCTTCGTTCGTCGCGACCGCGCACGTCTACGCTCAGGTCGTGCGCGGTGTCGTCATCACTCCGGATTCCATGCTGGTGTCCGGAGTGATCGTCACACTCGTCGACAGCACTGGCACACCCGTCGCTCGCGCGCTCGCCGATGATGGCGGCGAGTTCACCCTGCGCGCGCCAATCGCCGGCACCTATCGCATCGATGCCAGACGGCTCGCGTTCCGTCCCACAGTCGACAGGCCGATCGTGCTGCTGGAAGGCCGCGTCCTGCACCACATACTCGTGTTGACGGGCGCGCCGGTGACGCTCCCTGCTCTTGGCGTCACCGCGCAGCAAGAGTGCGAGATTCAACCCGACTCCGGCTCCGCAGCGTTCTCGGTGTGGGAGGAGGCGCGTAAGGCGCTGCGTGCATCACAGCTCACCCGTCTCACGCGCGGGTACAAGGTGGACGTCACGACGTTCGTGCATCGTCGTCCTTCGGGAACTGCCCTGGAACTGCCTGGCGATAGCAGCAGGCAGACTGGAATGTCATTGCGCCCGTTCACGAGCAGACCGGCGGAAGAGTTGGCGGATCGCGGCTACCTCACGCGTGGCGCGCACAGTGACGTCTTTCATGCGCCCGACGAAGATGTGCTTCTCTCCGAGTCATTCGGCGCGACACACTGCATGCGCATCCTTTCTGATTCGGGCGGAGACAACGTCGTGAGGCTGGGATTTTCGCCCGTGCAGGGTCGTCGGCAGACAGACATCACGGGCGTGCTCAGCATCGATCGTATAACGTCCGAGCTCAGGCGTCTCGACTTCGACTTCGTCAATCTGCCGTCAATGGATGTGGTAGGCAGGCCCGGTGGACGAATCGTGTTTCGTCGCCTGCCCGAAGGAAGCTGGCTGATCGAGCAGTGGGCGATCTGGCTTCCCGTCGCCGAACAACCTCGCGCTGATCTACCGCACCCACCGCCAGTGCCGGGTATGCGAATCGTGGCGCGCCAGACTCAGCCCGTCGCCAGTACGCGATTCGGTCTCCAGACCACTGGAGGCCATGTCGACCGCGTGCTGTTCGGCGACGAAACGCTCTGGATGCGACCGGAAAAGCCTTCGCCCTGACCTTCGCGAACCATCGCGGCACGAGCGGAGTTATTCTTTGTAATGCACACTCTTGTCCGCTATCTGCGCCCGTACTGGCGCTTCGTCTTCCTCGCGCTGTTCCTCGCGACGATCAATCAGGTCTTTTCGCTGCTCGATCCGTTGATCTTCCGCCACGTGATCGACAGCTACGCGACGCAGTACGGCAAATACACACGCGGCGAGTTCTTCAAGGGCGTCGCCACGCTGCTCAGCCTCGCGGTCGGCGTTGCATTCGTGTCGCGCGTCGCTAAGAACTTCCAGGACTACTTCGTCAACGTCGTCGTCCAGCGCGTTGGTGCTGATCTGTATTCCGACGGCATCCGCCATTCACTCGCGCTTCCCTTCCAGACGTTCGAGGATCAGCGCAGCGGTGAAACGCTCGGCAAGTTGCAGAAGGCGCGCTCCGACACGGAGAAGTTCATCAACGCCTTCGTGAACCTCGCGTTCATGACGCTCGTCGGCGTCACGTTCGTCATGGTGTACGCGTTCAAGGCGCACTGGTCCATCGCGCCGGCGTTTCTGCTCACCGTGCCCATTCTCTTCACGATCAGCTCCGTGTTGAGCCGTCGCGTGAAGACGATTCAGAAAGTCATCGTCGCCGAAACGACCGCGCTCGCTGGTGCCACCACGGAATCGCTCCGTAACATCGAGCTCGTAAAGAGCCTCGGGCTCGCGAAGCAGGAGGAGCTGCGCCTCAACTCGACGACCGAGAAGATTCTCAAGCTCGAGCTGAAAAAAGTGCGCTACATTCGCTCCATCAGCTTCATCCAGGGCACCGCGGTGAACTTTATCCGCACGTGCATCCTGCTGCTGATGTTGTACCTGATCTTCGAGCGACAAATCACGGTCGGCCAGTTTTTCACGCTGCTCATCTACAGCTTCTTCATCTTCGGACCGATGCAGGAGCTCGGGAACGTGGTGAACATCTATCGCGAGACGGAGGCATCGCTCGCGAATTTCGATGCAATCTTCAAGATCCCCATCGACCCCAAGCCGGTCGATCCAGTCGCGGTGGACGACCTGCAGACGCTCTCGTTCAAAGACGTGAGCTTCACCCACGCAACCGCGTCAGCACCTGCGCTCGCAGGCGTGAGCTTCGAAGTGCGGCGCGGTCACACGGTTGCATTCGTCGGACCGTCAGGTGCCGGCAAGACAACGCTGGTGAAGTTGCTCGTCGGATTGTATCGGCCAAGCCACGGCTCCATTCTGTACAACGGCGTGTCGAGCGAGCGCGTGGATCTCGACCGCTTTCGCGAGCACATCGGCTTCGTGACGCAAGACGCGCAACTGTTCAGCGGCTCGATTCGCGAGAACCTGCTGTTCGTGCGCCCCGATGCAACCGACGAGCAGTGTCTGGCCGTGCTACGGCGCGCCGCTGCGCATTCGCTGCTCACCCGTGCCGATCAGGGTCTCGATACGGTCATCGGCGAAGGCGGCATGAAGATCTCCGGCGGCGAGAAGCAGCGCCTGTCCATCGCGCGTGCACTCCTCCGGAATCCGCACCTGCTCGTCTTCGACGAGGCGACGTCGTCGCTCGACTCGCTCACGGAAGAGGAGATCAGCCGCACCATGCGGGATGTCGCGGAGGGGGCCGACGTGATCACGGTACTCATTGCCCACCGGTTGAGCACCGTGCTGCACGCGGACCGAATCTTCGTCCTCGAGCGGGGTCGCGTGGTCGAGGAAGGCCATCATGACGAACTGTTGGCGCGGAAAGGGCTGTACTACGCGATGTGGCGCCAGCAGGTTGGCGAGCGTCGGCCCAGCTCGGTAATTCCTGCCATCGGTGCCCAGCCGGCACTCGCCGTCGCAGGGGACTAACTCGGCGCAATCCGACCGAAACGGCGTCCGGAGGAGTCGGTCAAGTCGTTTGTCTATCAGCAGTTTGGCTCGGTTTGATGTGACTTGGGCCACAGGATTGACACACGCAAAATGAGCGACTGACCGGCAGTCCGCCGCATAGTTTCTGGTCGGCAAGAAGCGACCACTGCCGTAAGCGCTGGACCGGCAATAGCTTGATGAGACCGTCAGATATGGCACGAGGCTCGCCTTAGTGCACGTATTATGAACGGCCACTCCTCAGGCGACGACGCCTCGGTCAAAATGACAACACGCACCCGCTTCGGATCTCGGCACGAGAGAGACGAAACAGACAATGGACGGCGCGATCTCGCCGCGGGCGCAGTGCTGCTGTTCCACTGGCGCACGCGCATTTTCACAGCGCTCGCCATCGGCGTGCTCCAGCTCGGGCTCCTTCACCGCATCGGGCCAGGCACGGGAATCGACCGCACCACCGAAGGCGTTCTCGGCACCGTCGCTGGATATCTGCTGTTCGTATGTGGCGTGAACCTCATCGTGCAGCGACGCCGTCGCGCCTCGCCCGGAATCGTCACGCTTGCGCTGTTCGGTGACCTGGTCTTCATCCATGCGCTGACACTCACAGCCACCACTCCTGAGCACTACGAACGTGCACTCTTCGGCACGGTCGTCGTCATGCACGTGGCCAACTTCTATTTCGGACGACGCCAGGCGTGGCGCGTCGTGCAGTTCGGCATCGCCGGATACCTCGGTCTCATCACCGCGGCCGTCGCCTTCGGCGCAACCGTCGACGTCGCCGAAGAGGTGTGGACGCTCGCACTCTGTGCCACCGGCATCTCGCTCATCGTGATGCAGTCGAGCAACGTGCGTCGGCGTTTGCGAACGATCGTCAGGCTCTTCGAGCACGCGGAGCAGGGTGACTTCTCCCGCGAGTACGATGCGAGCGCCGACAGCCGTCCCGACGCGATCACGCGTGTCGGTCTCGCCTACAACGCGGTTCGTGCTCAGCTCGCGAACATGGTGCTCACAGATCCGCTCACCGGCTGTCTCAATCGTCGCGGTTTCGATCAGGCGTTGACGCGCGAGATCGGCCGCGCCACGCGCGCTGGAAACGAATTCGCGTTGCTCGCCATCGATCTCGATCACTTCAAGCGCGTGAACGACACGCACGGGCATCTCGCCGGCGACGACGTGCTTCGCATTGTCGGCTCGCTCCTCGTGAAAGCCGTGCGCGCCGGCGACGTCGTCGCACGAGTCGGTGGTGAGGAGTTCGCGATTCTGCTCGCGGATACGGGCATTGCCGGAGCGCAGCTCTTTGCCAACCGTCTCTGCGAGGAAGTCCGCTGCTACCCGTTCGTGATTGGTGCCGATGGCGCACGCGTTCCCATCACCACGAGCGCCGGTGTTGCCGTTGGCTCACCTCGCGAAGTGCCGGATATCGCCGAAACGCTCTGGTCACGCGCCGACGAAGCACTGTACGCTGCAAAGCGCGGCGGCAGAGATTGCGTGCGGGCATGGACGAACGACATCAAGCATTCCGGAAAGCACATCACGATCATGTCCCGCTCGGAGCCGCACTTCAGCGCGCAGACCTAGAACATCAACGATCGAATCGTCCCGCGCTTCACCCTGCCAACAAGGAATCGAACGCGTCGTCACACGCGGCAAGACACCGCTCCAGGCCCTCGAGCGTGTGGTCGCCCATGTGCCCGATGCGAACACTCGTCTCCTTGTTCTTGCCGTAGCCGCTGCCAATCGTAAACCCGCGTTCCGACACAGCCTTCAATACCCTCGACGATGCGAGCGACGCTGGAAGGATCACGCTCGTCACTGATGGCGAACGTTGCCCGGCACTCGCGAGCACACGCAACCCGTCGCCATGCCGCGCAGCAAGTGCGTCCACCCACTCGTAAGTTCGCGCCGCCATGGCTGCATGACGCGCCCAGCGCACCGGCATCGTCTCCTCGACGATGGCCGAGAGTTGCGCATCGGCTGCGAAGAACAACGGGATCGCAGGAGTGTTCGGCGTCTGATTCTTCAACGCATACGCGTCGAACTCCACGAGATCGAAATACAGTCCTCGACCTACCTGCGCTTTCGCGCCTTCGATGAACGCACTCGACGCCGACGCGAATGCGAGACCAGGCGGCATCGCCAGTGCCTTCTGCGATCCCGTCAGCGCGAAGTCGAGCTCCCAGTCGTCGAAGTGAAGTTCGGTTGCACCGACCCCCGTGACCGAATCCACCAGACACACCGCACCATTTTCCCGAGCCATCCGCGCAACTGTTCGCACGTCGGTGAGCGCACCCGTCGACGTCTCCGAGTGCACGACCGTCACCGCCGAGTACCGAGTGGCACTCAATCGCTCGGCGAGGACGTCGAGGTCGATCGTCTCACCCCACGGCACTTCGATCACATCGCTCTCGCGAGCACAGGCCTTTACGATCGCCGCGAACCGCGCAGAGAATGCTCCGTTCACGATCGACAGCACACGGCCCGGCGGAGCGCAGCGAATGGCCGCTTCCATGAGCCCCGTCGCCGACGAGCTGCTGACATACACCGGTCGCGTCGTTCCGAAAACCTGTCGAAGCGAATACTGCATGCGCGCGAACATCTCCTCGAACACCGAGCCGCGGTGCGCGATCATTGGCCGCGTCATCGCCCGCAATATCTCTGGCCGCACCTCGGTGGGTCCGGGAAAAAAGAAGGTGCCTTTTGTGAGCAGTGAATCGGTCATCCGAGAACGAGCTCCACGAGCTGATCGAACGATTCGAGTACGACGTCGGCCGAATTGACGACGATGTCTCGATGCACGAATCCGGTGTATGCAGCGAATGCGTCGACAGCAGGACGCATCGCAAGGTCGGTAGCGCCATCGCCCATTGCAAGCACGCGGCGCGGCAACTTGAGTGACTGCGCGACGTCGCGCTTTCCTGTCGCCGTCGCGAGAGGAGATGCGGAATCGAAGCCGGCGTATGCGCCACTGTCATCGAAGCGAACGGACACGGCGTGCACATCGCGCTCCGGAAGGCCCAGTCGCGATGCAACAGGCATTATCGCCTCGCGGACGCCGCCGCTCACGAGCACCACGCGCCTTCCAGCAGCACGCAAGCGCAAAATCGTGTACGCTGCCTGCGGCGCCAGCGACGCCGCGTACGCCTCGGCGAGCGCCGCTACCTCGTCGCGAGTCGGACGCACGAGCGCGAGTCGTTCGCCATACACGACGTCGAGCGCGATCTCTCCCTGCATGGCGCGATCAGTCAGCGCCGCCACCTGCGCGCCAACGTCAGCTCCGCGGAGCTCGGACAGCCAATCGATCCCCTCGATTCCACACAGCGTCGAATCGACATCGAGAATGATGCTCGCGAAGCCGGCGTCTCTCACAGCACGTTGCCTGGCGCAAGAATGCCGACTGGATCGAGCTCACGCTTCATCGCGGTCATCACGCGCACCTGCAACGGCGACATCTGCAGCGGCAACCATTTTCGCTTGATCTTCCCGATACCATGCTCCGCGGCCACCGTCCCACCGACGGCGATCACCTCACGCAGCGTCGCTTCGACGACCTTCTCGATGCGCGCGAGCTCGCCGGCGTCATTCGCGATGAAGTTCTGATGCGGATGACCATTGCCCGCGTGGCCGTACGTAACCGCCTGCTCGATCTTCGCCTCGGTTGCGAACGACCGCGCACGCGCGATGATGCGCGCGAGATGCGCGTACGGAACGGCCCAATCGGTGGACACCTTGCGTCCGCCATGCGGACGCCGCGCCGCGCCGCGCTCATTCATGTGCGCCGGCACCGCATGACGCACACGTCGAGCCTCGCGCAGCGCCGTCTCGCCCTCGTACACACGCACGTCGTCCACCACAGCGCTGTGCATCTCGGCCAGTGCGAGCCACTCGTCGAGAGCAACCTCGACTCCGCGCGGAGGCACTTCCTCTATGTACACGAACGCCTCGGCGCCGAGCGCCCAATTCGGAGTTTCCTCCGCGTCACGCGCGATGCCGAGTGCGAGCACGTCGAAAAACTCGAGACACCGCGGATGCACCGCGGTGCTCTCCCGCGCCGCAACGACGAATTGCAGCGCGTCTGCTTCCGTAGCGAAAGGAATCGCAAGCCCAACCACATGCTCGGGAAGCGGGAGCAGCGCGAGCTCAGCCTCCACCACCACGCCGAGCGTTCCTTCGCTGCCGATGAACCAGTCGACCGGGTCGTGCGCCAGCGCATAACCCACAGTGTTCTTCTCGAGCGCGGTGCGCCGCAGATCGACGATCGACCCATCTGCGAGCGCGACACGCAGTGCACGCACATGCGGTCGCGTCGCGCCATAGCGCAGCGAGCGTGCGCCCGACGCGTTGCACGCGATCGCGCCGCCGATCGTGCACTCCTCTTCGCTCGTCGGATCGGGAGTGAAAAGCAGATCATGCGCGGCACACGCGCGCTTGAGATCGGCGACGAGCACTCCTGGCTCGACGCGCGCAATTCGCGCAACTGGATCAATGTCGATCACGCGTTGCATCGCGCGCAGTGAGAGGAGAATTCCGCGATCGCTGATCGATGCGGCCGTCGTGCTCGTCTGTCCGCCCGCAGCGGTTACCGCAGTGCCAGTCGCAGTTGCCTCGGCGAGCAACGCCGACACCTCGTCCGCACTCGCCGGTCGAGCAACGCCGTCAGCCACGAGCACGAGTCCCGATGCGTCTGCTGCATACGCAAAACGCACCGCCTCATCCCGCGAAATCTCGGGCAAGTGCGGACGGTCCACTACGCGCCGCGAAAATGGACGACGGTCGCCGAACTGATGTCGGGAAGCTTGAGCAGATTCTCGCGCACACCTGCGCCGACCGACCCGTCCACGCTGATCGCCGCGAGCGCTTCACCACCCTGCGCGAGCCGCGCCTGATGGTACTCGGCGATATTCACCCCCGCGTCGCCGAGCAGCGTTCCCACTCGGCCAATGACGCCGGGGACGTCGTTGTTGGTGAGAATGATGAGCGTGTCGCGCGGCGCGACATCGACATGGAATCCGCCGATGCGTGTGAGTCTGCCAGGCGAACCTTCAGGCGCGACACCCGCAACTGCGATCTCCTGCATTCCACCGCTCACGCTGATCTGCACGCCGGACGTTCCAAGCTCGCGCGACTCCGAGTACGACAGCTCGATGCCGCGCGCCTCCGCCAGCGATCGCGCGTTGATCAGATTCAATCGTTCGACTTCCACCGCGCCTTCGAGAACGCCCGCTGCTGCCGATGCGAGTAGTGCTGCCGACGCGCTCACGAGCTCGGGCGCGCAGCGAAGCGAGAGACGCTGCACCGCACGTACTCCTCGATCGGCGAGAATCGCGCGCGCAACCGCGGCCGCACGTCGCGCGACGAGCAATGCAGGTTGCAGCTCACGCCAGTCGCCGATTCCCGCGCCGGCGACGTTGATGGAGCGCGACAGCTCGTTGTGCAACAGCGCATCGCGTACGGCAGCACATGCGTCCACCGCCACGTTGCGTTGCGCTTCAGCGCTCGATGCGCCGATGTGCGGCGTGAGCAGCGTGTTCGGTGCGCGTCGCAGCGGATGATCGGCCGCGAGTGGCTCCTTCGTGAACGCATCGACGATCGCTCCGCGAAGCTGGCCACTCTCGAGCGCGTGCACGAGTGCCGTTTCCTCGATGATGCCGCCCCGCGCCATGTTTACGGCAACGGCGCCGTTCTTGAGTCGCGCGAGCTCGCGTCGCCCGATCATTCCCTCCGTCTCTTCAGAGAGCGGCGTGTGCACGGTGACGATGTCGGCGGCGTCGAGCCCTTCTTCGAGCGTTGCAAAACGCCGGATCTTCAACGCGCGGAATCGCTCTTCACCGACGTACGGATCGTACCCGCCGACATCCATACCGAACGCGAGCGCTCGCGTCGCGATCTCTCCTCCGATGCGTCCGACGCCCACGATCACCAGGGTCTTCCCCTTGAGCTCCGTGCCCAGCAACTGGGCGCGATCCCACTTGCCTTCGCGCATCGAGGTTGCGGCGTGCGGCAGATGACGCAGCAATCCGATCAGCGTGCCGAAGAACAACTCCGCAACGGCAACTGTGTTGCCCGCCGGCGCATTGATGACCGCCACACCCAGCGCGGTCGCTGCGTCGATGGCGATGTTGTCGACGCCCACGCCCGCGCGTCCAACAACGCGAAGGCGAGTCGCACGCTTGAGCAGCGGCTCGGTGATGCGCGTCGCACTGCGTCCGACGAATGCATCGTAGTCGCCAATCCGCTCGAGCAACTCGGCCGGCGGCAGCGTAGGCACTTCGTCCACGATGAACGAAGGCTCCGCGGTGAGCAGGGCAACGCCGTCGGCGTCGATGTCGTCGGTGACGAGAATGCGATAGGGCACGGATGCGAATTGGGAGCGGGTACGCGCAAGCTGATATGACGACGGGCGGCGGGCAACCCATAGGCAGACATCGAGACGAACCACATATTCGGAGACATGCCTACCGTTTCGCGACGCGCCCGTCTTCTCGATCTCGCTGCTCTCGGATGCATCCTCGTCGGAGCCACGCTCTGCCTTGTGGCGAATGCGCGCATGACCGAGATCGGCCGCCTATCGTATCGCCATCCTGGACCGCCAACCGAATCCGCCTTGGCTGCCGCCGATCGCGCCCGCTACATGTCGTATGGCGGTGTGCTGTTCATCGTCGCCGGATGCGTCGTTGGTGTGGCCGGGACGATCCGCCTTCGGCGGAAGGCCGCCGACGCAGAGACATGACGATCGAGAAGAGCCTCAGCTGATCTCGATCATCCCCTCGCACACCAGCACCGAGCTACCGCCCACGCGCACCGCCGTCACGTTGCCGCCAGAAACGTCCGCTTCGACTTCGAGAATGCTCGGACGTCCCATCTCGAATCCCTGCTCGACGATCCATCTGAGCGTGCCGTCGCGGCGGGTGTCACGCACGGCGAGATAGCCAGCCAGTGCCGCACATGCACTTCCCGTCGCGGGATCTTCAGGCACACTGAGTCCGGGCGCGAACATGCGCGCGTGAAAGTCCGTTCCCGCTCGCTCGCCACCGCGCGCGAAGACGAACAGCTCGGAGCACGGTGCACCTTCGAATACAGACTCCCACGCGTCGAATCGCAGACGAGCTCGCGTGACTGCCGACAGTGTTGCGAGCGGTACAAACACGAATGGCAATCCCGTCGAGACCACCTGCGGCGTCCACGGATCATCGAGCAGATCTTCGGCGTCGAGACCGAGAACCCTCGCGATCGCGGCTCTCTCGGGAGGCGCGGCTCCGACCTCGGGCATCTTCGCCGTCGACAACTGCGCGAAGACCGGAACGCCATTCTTCGAACGGATCTTCACCGGCACCAATCCCACCTTCTCCTCGAAGACGATGCTCGTCATGTCGCCCGTGAGGGGAATCGCGCCGATCGCCGCGAGCACGTGAGCGGTGCCCACCGTCGGATGTCCAGCGAACGGAACCTCGCCCCCAGGCGTGAAAATGCGCACCTGACGAGTGTTCTTCGCATCCGCCGGCGGATACACGAACGTTGACTCCGCGTAGTTGAACTCGCGCGCGACGTCGAGCAGACGGTGTTCGGGAATCCCACGCGCGTCAGGAATGACAGCGAGCTGATTGCCGCCGAACGCCGTGTCCGTGAACACGTCCGTCGTGAGATATTTGTATTTCGCCATACTTTCGAGGAGGATCCGGATCGTCGCGCCTGAATGCCGTCGCGCTTACTTCTCGTCCATGAATGGATAGCGGTAATCGGTCGGCGGCGAGAAGGTTTCCTTGATGCTGCGCGCGCTTACCCACCGCACGAGGTTGAGCTTCGAGCCGGCCTTGTCGTTCGTCCCCGATCCACGCGCACCACCGAACGGCTGCTGCCCAACCACCGCGCCCGTTGGCTTGTCGTTCACGTAGAAATTCCCCGCCGCGTTACGTAGTGCCATCATCGCCTCGCGCACTGCACGACGGTCGTTCGCGAACACCGCGCCCGTCAGCGCATACGGCGACGTCCGATCCACGATCTCGAGCGTCTCGGCCCACTTGGCATCGTCGTACACGTGCACCGTGACCACCGGTCCGAAGATTTCTTCGCACAGCAGCCGATAACCCGGATCCGACGTCTCGACGAGCGTCGGATGGATGAAGTAGCCATCCTTGCCGTCCACCTTTCCACCGGCAATCACGGTCGCGTTCTTCTTCGCGTCGTCGACGTACTCGGAGATCTTGGTGAACGCCTTCTTGTCGATCACCGCACCCATGAAATTCCGGAAGTCGGTGATGTCGCCGACCTTGAGCTCGTCGATGATGGCGACCGTGCGCTCCTTCACTTCCTTCCAGATGGAGCGCGGCACGTACACGCGACTCGCGGCCGAGCACTTCTGTCCCTGATACTCAAAGCCACCGCGTGCAATCGCTACAGCAAGCGCCCTCGGATCGGCCGACGAATGCGCGACGATGAAGTCCTTGCCTCCCGTCTCGCCGACGATTCGCGGATACGACGCATAGCGCGACATGTCGGAGCCGATCGTCTGCCACATCGTGTTGAACACGCCCGTGCTTCCCGTAAAGTGCACACCCGCCAGATCGCGATGGCCGAGTGCAACCTTCGAGATCGCAACTGGATCACCGGGCACGAAGTTGATCACACCCGGCGGAAGCCCCGCTTCCTCGAGCAGCTTCATGATGTAGTACGACGAAAGGATCGCCGTGCCCGCCGGCTTCCACACGACCGTGTTGCCCATCAATGCCGGCGCCGTCGGCAGGTTCCCCGCAATCGACGTAAAGTTGAACGGCGTCACCGCATATACGAATCCCTCCAGCGGCCGGTAGTCGAGCTGGTTCCACATCACATTGTTGCTGATGGGTTGCTCGTCATACAGCTGCTGCGCGTAGTGCGGATTGAAGCGCCAGAAGTCGATCAGCTCGCACGCCGAATCGATCTCGGCCTGGAACGCCGTCTTCGATTGGCCGAGCATCGTTGCCGCATTGATCGTCTGTCGCCACGTCGTCGTAAGCAGCTCAGCCGCACGGAGAAACACGGCGGCCCGGTCTTCCCACGCCCAGTTCGCCCACTCGACGCCCGCCACCTTTGACGCGGCAATCGCCTGCTGCACATTGGCCGGCGTCGCGCGATGCCAATCGGCGAGCACGTGCCGATGATCGTGCGGCATCACCGCCTCGGCGAGATCGCCAGTACGTATTTCTTTTCCGCCGATGATCATCGGAATGTCGATGCGCTCTCGCGCCATGCTCGCCAGACGTTCCTTGAGTGCCGACTTCTCCGGCGAGCCGGGCGCATAACTCTTTACCGGCTCGTTCACCGGCGGCGGAACACGTCGCGTCCCGGAAAACCCCGCAAGCGGAGCGCTCGCTGGCGCGATCGTCTCGAGAGCTTGCAGCGATTCCTCAGCAGCGCGCGCTGGCGCTGAGCGGTCGGATACGATGGGAGCGGCCATGAGCGGTGCAGGGATCAGGGGGCGGATGCTGTTCGAGGATCGAAAGATAATCCCGGCGGCAACGGCCGCACCCCTTAACCGCGGGCGATTCACCATTGTCGTGCACCCTCTCCGCACCGCCCGCTGTTACGACTCAACGAAGCCAACTATTGTCAGCAATGCACTGTTCTCGTCCACGCGCTGCATTCCTCCTCACGACAATTCTGTCATTTCTCGCCGCGTGCGAGTCAACGCCAGTCGCGTGGGACGACGCGTCCTCCGCCACACAAACGCCATCTGGATCGCATCTGGTCGAGACTGACACCGACCCTCCGCACCTCACACCGCCCTCCCTTGCGTGCCCGGGCTCACTCGCGCTTGGACGAATTGGCAGTGTCTGGCACGCAGTCTGGTGGTCACCCAAGCCGGATAGCAGCGCACTCCTCGTCTCGGCGCAGACCAGCGACGAGGGAAAGACATGGAGCGCAATCGCGCCCGTCGACACAACGGATCGCGGCGTCTCCGGCTGTCGTCGTGCCGCACCCGCGCTCGCTGCCGACTCGGCGAGTGGCTATGTCCACGTGACATACGCAATGGTCGCTCCCGAAGGGCCTGGTATATTTTTTTCTCACTCGATGGACGGCGGCAAATCCTTTCACGCGCCAGTGCCGATACTCTACGGTGAACGGTTGGGCCTCACGAGTGTGGCCGCCGACGCTGATCGCGTCGCCGTCGCGTTCGAAGACCCCAACAGCGGCACGCCGCGAATCGGTCTCGCGCTGTCACGCACCATGGGCCACATTTTCGAAGACCGCATTCTTCCGGTATCCGACGACAACGGCGCGGCCACGCATCCATTCGTTGCGGTGCACGGTCGTCGTCTCACTGTCGTGTGGCAACAGCACGCCACTGCGAACGGCCAGACCGTCGTTCGCACTCGCAACGGCACCCTTCACTGACGCACATTTTCGCGCCTATTATGCGCGTTCTTTTCGCTGACGATGACGTCATCGCCCGAACTCTCATGGCCGCGGTCCTCACCGACCTCGACCACGAATTCGTTATGGCGAATGACGGCGAGGCAGCCTGGGAGCTGTTTCAGAAGGACCCGACGCCACTCGTCGTCCTCGACATCAACATGCCTCGCCTCGATGGCCTCGAGGTCTGCCGACGCATCCGCACACACGATGCGGGGCGCGACGTCTTCGTCCTGATCGTCACCGCGCGCGACGGACGCGATGACCTGACGAGCGTGCTCGAAGCTGGCGCCGACGACTACGTCACCAAGCCGACTTCACCCGAGAACCTGCGCGCACGCCTCGAGATCGCGAAACGCCGCATCGCGCAGGACATGGCCCGACGCAAAGCGGAAGAAGAGCTCGCACGATCGCGCTGGCTCGCTGGTATCGGCGAGACCACGATCGCCCTCGAGCACGAGATCAACAACCCACTCTCCGCGCTGCTCGGCCACGCCGAGCTGCTGCTGATGGACAATGGTTTGAAAGATGATCAGCAGGATCAGCTGCGCATCATCCAGGAGCAGGCGGCGCGCATCGCCCAAGTCGTGCGCCGGCTCGCCAAGCTCAAGAATCCGCAATCGGTCGAATACCTCGCCGGCTCACTCATGCTCGACCTCTCATCGCGCACCGGCAAGCGTGAATGACATCTAATGACAACGGCCTCACCCCGGAGGAGATCGCGTGGACCACTACTTTGGCGCGCACACAGTCGACAACGGCGGCATCCACATGGCCGCACGCCGCGCCGCCGCCGCAGGCATGCGCGCGCTGCAGATTTTCACCGCCATTCCCAAGTACTACAACGATCGCGTTTCAATCCGCGCCGAGCGTGTAGAGCGCTTTCGTGAGACGCTGGCGTCCACGTCCATCACGCTCGATCGCGTCGTCGTGCACGCTGCCTATGTGCTGAACACCGCCACACCCGACGAAGCAAAGTGGATCCGTGCGCGCGACGGTCTCGCAAAAGAGCTCGAGCGATCGACCGCACTCGGCGTCGGCGCAGTGTGCTTTCATCCCGGTGCCGCAACCGACGACAACCGCGAAGCATCCGCCGAGCGAATCGCGGCGGCCATCGTGTTTGCGCTGGAACAGGTGCACGGCGACACACGCCTCCTCGTCGAGAATACCGCCGGTGCAGGAAAGACGATGGGCCGCACGCCTGACGAAGTTGGCAGCATTCTTCGCCACGTTCCGAAGCGTCTGCGCTCCCGGACGGGTTACGGGCTCGACACCTGTCACCTGTTCGCGAGCGGCTTCGATCTGCGCAAGTCATCGAGCGCCATTGGCTCCCTTCTCGATGAATTCGAGGAAGCGACTGGCGAGGCGCCCGGCTTCTTCCACTTCAACGACAGCGAAGGCGCGCTCGGATCGAACAAGGATCGCCACATGCTCCTCGGAGAAGGCCTCATCGGCGCGGAGCCATTTCGCTGGATTCTCGAGGACAAGCGCTCGCGCAACGTGCCGCTGATACTCGAGACGCCGCAGCTCAACTACGAGATCGGAGAGGACGATGCGTCGCCCGATCCATACGACGTGAAGATGATGGAGCTATTACAGAGTCTGTCTGTCTGATGCCATCGCGCGCACGTCCACCTGAGCGAACCCGCTCGTGAGTGATCGCGCGTCGCCGCTCCTGCGAGAGTGGTACCCGATCATTCTCGCTCTGCTTGGAGCTGGGATCTCGTTTGCCGTCTTCTCGCGCCTGCCTGCAAGGATGGCCACACACTGGGATTTGCAAGGCAACGCCAACGGCTGGATGCCACGCAGTGTCGGTGCAATCCTGCTTCCAGTCATCCTGCTCGTGATGTGGGCCCTCATGAGCACCATGTCCAGAATCGATCCGCGTCGCGCGAACGACGAGAAGTTCGCCGGCGCCTACGAGATGTCCGTTGCCGCGATTCTCTGCATGCTCTTCGCCGGTCACCTCATCGTGCTCGGAATCGCGCTGGGATACCATGTGCCCGTCGCTCACATTCTTCCCGCTCTCATCGGCACCGCGTTCGTGGTCATTGGCTACGTGATGCCGCGAACGCGATCGAATTTCGTATTCGGCATTCGCACGCCGTGGACGCTCTCGAGTGAGCGCGTGTGGACGCGCACGCACCGGCTCGCCGGGCGCCTGATGGCGCTTGCCGGATTCGTCATGATCGTCGCAGGATTTCTGCTCCCAACCGGAGTCGTTATCACTGTGGTGATCGTCGCGATCCTGGCGTCCCTCATGGTGCCAGCAGCATACTCGTACTTTGCGTGGAAGCACGAGACGCGATGACAACAACGCGTCGTGAACGCTCTGCGACGTGATTTTCTCGTCGCGTTCGCCGACGCTTTGACGACGATGACGTGATCTCGACGACCTCGTTCATGGGAGAAAATCATCATTCCCGCAGGGGGAAATTGTGCATTCCCTATTGCGCACACCACAGGGCATTGTATCTTGCGCCCCGTCGTACAGCGTTTCGCTCATAGCGAGAACCTGTTCATTATCCCAGGAGACGAGCATGGCCGCGAAGAAGACGGGAGCGAAGAAAGGCGCAGCGAAAAAGGGCGCCGCAAAGAAGTCACCCGCGAAAAAGGCTGCGAAGAAGGGCGGCGCCAAGAAGGCGGCGAAGCCCGCGAAAAAGGCCGCCAAGAAGAGTGGCGCCAAGCGCACGCCGAATGCTGCATTCATGAAGCCCATGACACCGAGCGCGCAGCTTGGGCTCGTGGTCGGCACCGCACCGCTCCCGCGTACTGAAGTCACCAAGAAGCTGTGGGCGTATATCAAGCGGAAGGGCCTGCAGGACGCCAAGAACCGTCGCCAGATCAACGCCGACGAGAATCTCAAGCCGGTATTCGGCGGCAAGGCACAAGTCTCGATGTTCGAGATGACGAAGCTCGTCAACAAGCACCTCAAGAACTAACAACGCTCTTCATCTGCTCCACCGAGGGGGCGCGCCGATTCGTCGGCGCGCCCCCTCGGCGCATTTCATCACGGGAAACCCTTGCCCGTAGACGGTACGTAGGGAGATTTCACATGATCGCTCCACTCTCTGACCCTACGTCGTCGTCCATGGCCGCAAATGTCGTCGCGAATGCTCGCGGCAAGAAAGCATCAAGTGCCTCGCGCGCCGGTTCCCTCTGGGAAAACATCAAGTCGCTCGCCGGCGCCATTCTCATCTACCTCGTCATCAACACCTTCCTCATCGCCGCGTATCGCATCCCCTCGGGATCGATGATTCCCACGCTGCTCATTGGCGATTGGCTGTTCGTGAACAAGGCCGTGTACGGGCCGCACATCCCGTTCACCAACACACACCTGCCCTCGTTCAGCGAGCCGAAGCGCGGCGAAGTCATCGTCTTCATCTCGCCATATCAGACCGATCAGCCAGCCGATCCCACGCCCACGCTCGTAAAGCGCATGGTCGGCATGCCAGGCGACACGCTGTACATGCGCGCTGGTCTGCTCTATGTGAACGGCGTCCCGCAGCGACAGGGCTTCGGAATAGTGAGCCAACCCACTGACCGGAGCTCACAGCCCAACGACGTTAGCACGCTGTTCGACTGGCAACACAAGATCGAGCTCAAGCAATCGCGCTTCGGCCCAGCCCCCGCACAACCCCGTCTCGACAATTGGGGCCCGCTCGTAATTCCTGCCGCCAATTATTTCATGATGGGCGACAATCGCTATGAGTCGAAGGACAGCCGCTACTGGGGCACCGTCCCGCGCGAGAACGTTCGCGGCCGACCGAGCTTTGTGTACTACTCATACAAGAGCGGAGACGAGACCGATCGGCCGCTCCCCTTCATCACCGATATTCGCTGGGGCCGTATCGGTACACGAATTCATTGACGTCGCACGTGACGTCCGGGGCACACCATACGTCGTCATGGACATGCACGCGACGCCCTTCCCTGGACACAGGTGCAGCGTACGAGGTACTCGATTGGTTCGCGTGACCGGGTGATGCCAGCATGAAGCTGGCGCTGCTCGTCCCGGGCTCGCGCACGTCGCGCTTGATGGCCTGCTCGCAGCTCGCCTGCGTAGCGCTGTTCGGCGTCCTGCTGTTGAGCCCATGGCAAGCCACATCCCCAGCACTCGGAAGCGCGTTCATTCTCGCATGCGCAGCCTTCGGCGTAGCGGCAAGCTCCATCGCGCTCAGTGCAAGTGGCCTGGTGCGCCTCGTGTTCGGCGCCTTCGCGCTGCTCGCATTGTTGTTGGGCGCCAGCGAACTGTGGCTCCTCGTCTCACCCTTCGCTACGGCGCCGCTGGGCTTGCAGGATGCGAGTACCCTCGAGCTCGCCGTAGCCATCGCCGCACTCAACGGCCTGCTCGCACTCTACGGCAACTACACCCTCGGCGCGCAGCGACTCACGGCGGAAGAGCTTCGCCTACGCATTTCCGCCGAACAGCAGCTGAAGGCGACACTCGAGCAACGCGTCGTAGAGCGCACGCTCGAGCTGGACGACGCACAACGAGTGCTGCATCGCATGTGGTGGCTCGGCCAACAGATCACGCTCGAGCTGGATCCGCGTCGCGTCCTCGACCGGTTTCTGGAGGCAGCGGCTGACGTCGCACAAGCGGATGGCGCGACACTCGGACTCCTCTCCGACGATGGCATGATCGAGCTGGCGGCAGCGAGTGGTTCGCTCGCTTCCTTCGCCGGCAACAAGGTGCCGGTCGCAGGCTCCGCGATGGGTCGCGTGATTCGCGGCGGAGGAAGCTGGAGTGTCGCGGATGTTCACGAGCATGGCGACCGCGTGCATGGTTCGTGGTACGACGATGCACTTGAAGACGTGCGCGGAATGGCCATCGTGCCCGTACAGCGACGCGGAGAGCGCATCGGCGCCGTCACCATCGTCTCGACACAGGTCCACACCTTCTCGCCGCTCGAGCTCGAGCGCGTGGAGGCAATGGCGGATCTACTATCGGTGGCGCTCGCGAATGCGGAGTTGTTTCAGACGATGAAGCAGGCCGAGTGGCGCTTTCGCACGCTGTTTCGCGCCGCACCGGACGCCGTCCTGACCGTGCTCCATGCTACGGGACGCATTCGCGAAGCGAACGACGCCGTGCGTGAAGTCTTTGGACTGGAGCCACATCAAATCGTCGGTCGCACGCTCGTCGAGCTGATTCTTCCCGTCGATCGCGCCACGATGAACACCACCCTCACCGCCGCGTTCGACGGAAGTCCCGCGCGCGCCGAAGTGCAGGTGACGCTTCCTGGCGGAGCAACGCGTGTCGTTGCACTCGCCGCAAGCCGACTTCCGGAAGCAGATCCACCGAGCGTGTTGCTCATCGGGCGCGACATGACGCAGGAGCGCGAGCTGCGCGTACGCCTGATGGAATCGGATCGCCTCGCGGCTGTCGGTGAGCTCGTCGCCGGCGTTGCACACGAGGTCAACAATCCGCTCAGCAGCATCAGTGCATTCGCTCAGCTGCTGTTGCGCGAGACGACCTTCACTCCGTCGCAGCGCGAGTCAATCGAGGTCATTCGCTCCGAAACGATGCGCGCGAGCCAGGTCGTGAAAGATCTTCTCGCATTCGCGCGTCGGAGCGAGCCACATCGCGCACCGCTCGACGTCAACGGCATCGTCGCGCGCACTGTGCGCATGCGGCAATACCAGTTCAGTGAATCGTCCGTCACCGTCGACACGGAGCTCGCTGAGGATCTGCCATCGGTCATGGGCGATGCACGCCAGCTCCAGCAGGTTTGTCTCAACCTCCTCACGAATGCCGTTCAGGCAATGGCGCCGCACGGGGGCGGCAGTCTGCGCGTGCGCAGCTACTCTGCCGACGGCGCAGTGCGACTCGAGGTGAGTGACAGCGGGGCAGGGATCGCTCCGGCCGTGCGCGCCCACATCTTCGAACCGTTCTTCACGACGAAGAGCGAGGGCGAAGGCACAGGGCTCGGACTCAGCGTCAGCTACGGCATCATCAGCGCGCACGGTGGATCCATCGAGGTCACCGAGACCAGCGCGATGGGAACGACATTCCGCGTGACACTTCCCGCCGTGTCGTCGCCACCAAGCGACGCCGATGGCAGTGGCGAGCTCGTGCCATTCACACTCCGTTCACCGCTCGCTGGCATCCGACTGCTGTTCGTGGACGACGAGCCGGCATTGCGCAGCGGCATGGAAGCATTCGGCACCATGCGTGGCTTCAGCGTCGTCGTCGCCGCCGACGGTACCGCTGCACTCGAAGCAGCGCGTACAGGCGGCGTAGATGCCGTCGTGTGCGATCTGCGCATGCCAGGCATGGATGGCTATGCCTTTCACGAACAACTGCGCATCGAGCGTCCTGGGCTCGCTGCGCGAACCGTGTTCATCACCGGCGACGTCGTCACCTCCATCACGCGCGGAAGCGTGTCTCGGCAGCCTGTGCTCACCAAGCCATTCTCCTTCGACAGAATCGAGGAGGCGCTCATCGCTGTGATGCGAGGTACGCCATACACTCCAAGTGACCGCCCAGCCCGCGCGTCAGGTTGAAGCGATGGACGCAACGCTCCGCATCGGGATACTGTCGAACTTCAAAGGCCGGCCAGCGACGACGTTGCCTTGCCGCCATCACTCACCAGCGTGACCCTGAGTCCGATGTCGTCATTTTTCCCCAGACACACCATCGAATGGCGAGTCGAAGAGCCACCGGCCTTCCGGAAGCTGTCGCTCTCGCTCGTGGAGATGGCACTGCTCACCGGCGTCGTGCTGCGCGTGCTGCGTGCCCTCGCATTCACGCACGGGCGGGTGAGCTGGCTGTTCTACGGCTTGGTATTCATCCTTGGCACGCTGGTGATCCTTGGCATGACGACCGCGCACCTCGCCAACTTTCCAGTGCGCGCCTGGGCATGGCGGGCCCCGCTCTTCGCATTCGTGGAGGTCGTTGGCGAAATGCTGACGAGCCTTCTGCTCATTGCAATGCGCCGCGAGCCAGAAGGCACCTCACGCGCTGACTTTCATGACTGGCCGAGCATGTCGACGCGTGCGTTGCTGCAGAGCGAGTTGACGATATGCCTCTGGGCGCTGTTGCTGGCAGCCGCAATCGTGTTTGTGCGGCGGAGCGGAATGGCGCGGGACGTGGACGCGGACCCGCTCGATCCTGACCTGCCATCGCCGACGGCCGAAACCGGAGGCTGAGATTATCAGACAAAAAAATCCCGGGCGTCTCGCCCGGGATTTTCTTTGCCCATCAGTCGAGACTCTTACTTCTTCTTGCGACGGAGGCGCAGTCCAGCGATTCCGACGAAGCCAGTAGCAACCAGCATCAGGGTGGCCGGTTCCGGCGTCGGCGTCACGTTCGGATTGAACTTGTCGTCGTAGATGATGAATTCCTGCAGGCTGTTCGGGTTATCCGCGCCGCTGGCAAGACGCGCGTTCACATCGGTGACAACCCAGAAGTTCTGGTACGTGGAGCCATTCGGATTTGCAGCGACGTACGCGGCAGCAGCCGTTCCCCAGACGCTCGTGCTCGGCGTCGGAGGTGTGGAGGAACCGGAGAACAGATTCCAGATCGTGGCCTGGATGTCACCGATCTGACTGTTGGTCTTGCCCGCATACTGCGTGGTCAGGTACGCGGCCTCGCGATAGGCCGTCAGGTTATTGAAGCGAGTAACGGTACCGATACCTGTGGAGGATCCCAAGGAGGTGAGATTCGCCTGCCACACATCGCCATTGGAGATGTGATGGAAGAAATCCACACAGTTCAGGATGACGTTGGAGTTGACCGGCGCGCCCTCAATGCCGTTGTACTGGCCGACATAGTAACCAAACGCGGTGACCGACCCACCGTTGACGAACGTGAACTGCGTCGACGCGCTCGCAGGCGCGGCGAATCCCAACGACATCGTAAGGGCGAGAGCTGCAATTCGTGAACGCATAGGTGTCCTGCGAAGCGGGTGAATGACTGGTCCGGCACACAGCGTAGCCGTGCCAGTGATGCAGGACACCAAAGCATATATCATTCCGAACAAAGTGGGTAAACAAATGACAAACAGCGGTGACTTAACGATCTGTGATTCAACAACTTAGGATTTAAGTTTGTGCCCGGTCATAATGGCCGACGTGGGCTCCAATCCGTCGTTATGCCACAGAAGTGTAGCGAATTCGCAACATCGTAGATCACAATCGCAACGTGTCGAGACGCACGCAAGTCAAACATGCTGGCAAACTCACCAGTTGAGGGCAAGCTGGCCTATCTAAACGCGCGGAGCGGTGCCGTATTGATCTGTTGAATTCCCCGATCCACGCGGCCTCCTCGAGCGAGTAGCGCGAACGAGAGCATACCCAGGAGAAGTTTCGCTAGCGCCGTACCGGACGCCACGTAATACGAGAGCTCCATCGCGGGATTGATCAAGAGGCGCGATTGAGTCGCGTCGAGCGCGAACAACACCGTCGACACAACGAGAATCGCCACCATCAGCCAGCCGATCATCGACAACACCCGGAGCACTCGCATCTGTCCCGCAGCAATCCCCGTTGCTACCGCGATCAGTGCACCCGCAGCCGGCAACATCAGCGCATTACTGAGCAAACCGAACGCGCCAAACCGCCACTGGCTGCTCCCCACATGCCAGGGCGCCAGACTCAGTGACGCGTCGAAAAACGGAATGAAGAACAGGAGGAAGGCGACGACATAGGCGCCCGGCGCAAGCCGGCGATAGCTGTTCATTGGACGGGGGTCGGCAGATGAGAGGTGAAGCGGCGCACACGACAGAAATACTGACTACGCCCGCCGCAGCTCGATCTCGAAGGAGAACCGCGTTCCGGTCTCCGGCGTTGATTCGACCTGCAGAGACGTTCCCATCGACCGCAGAAAATCCTGGCAGATGGCCAAGCCTAGTCCGGCGTTGGAGAAACGAACACCGGACGCGCTCGGACGGAAGCCGTCGAACAACATGGACATCACGCTCGCGGGAATGCCCTGCCCGGTATCCGAAACCCAGAAGCAGAGCCGCGTCTCCGTCATCTCGGTCGCCCCAATGGTGACAGACCCCTCGTTGGTGTATTTGAGGGCATTGGTTATGAGATTCAACAGCACCCGACCAAGAGCTCCCGGATATCCCAACCGGCCATCCACAGCGGGCAGCACATGCGTAATGGGCAACCCCTTCTCCTCGCTGATCGGGCGCACCGTATCACAGACGCCCATGATGACTTCAGCGATCGAAAATGGAATCGGTCGCCCATCGACGAGCCGCTGACCTCCACGCACCGCATCGATCACATCGCAGGCGAGTGTATTGAGTCCGAGCGCCGCGCCGTAGATCAGGCCGAGCTGGCGCTCCTGCACACTCGTCACGGGACCGCTTCGGCCGCGCCGTAGCGTCTCGACCAGAAAGAGGATCGACGTCAGCGGAGAGCGCATGTCGTGAGCGATCTCCACTACGGCATTCACTGCATCCGCCGTAGCGAGGTGCCGGGTGAACTCATTGCGGCTCTCCAGCGTGACCGGAGTCTGCACCGCTTCGATCGCCGCGATCATTGTCGCGAGCTCGTTGCCCGCGATGCCTGCACCATCTTGCGCAACGACAGACAGCAGGCTGCTTCGCAGCACGTCGGCGTAGTGGCGCGGAATCACACCACCCACGTCGTTGCTCTCGCGCGCAAACGCGGGCCCGCGTGACTCAGACGCGCTGAGTCCGAGCCGCACCAGGCGGCTCAGCGTCTCCCGGATTTCCGATTTTGGCGTCCGCTCACTGCTGGCAAGCTCATTCTCGGCACGCTCGGCGGCGAGGAAAAGCATGGCCTGCAGTGACGGACCTACCAGTTCGGCCGCGACGTGAGGTGAAGTCAACCGCTCTTTGGTCTGCAGGATGTGGTGATTACCGGCTCGACGACCGGCGGAATTCCGGAGAATCCCGCCGGGCGAACACAGCTCGGAAATGTGCAACGCTACCAACGGAAGCCGATGCGGGCTAGAGCGTCAGCGTCTCGCTGGAATCCCGGCGAAATCCATGGCGCTCGAGCAAGCGATAAAGCGTGGTGCGATCGACACTCGCGAGCCGGGCAGCTCGAGACATGTTGCCCGAGGCACGAGAAACGAGCCGCGTCACGTACTCCTTCTCGAAAGACGCCAGAACCTGGTCCTTCGCAACGTGATATGCGTCGTGCATCGGAACGCCCACCGTGATCCCCGGATCGGAAAAGGAATCGTCCTGCCTGTGCAGCGGAATGTCCTCGGCACTGATGACCGTGCCGGGCGCGGTGAGCACGACAAGGTGCTCGATCACGTTCTGAAGCTCTCGGACATTGCCGCGCCACGCGCGGCCCTGCAGAAACTCGAGCGCCGAGTTGCTCAACTGCGGCAGCGCATCGCGTGACGTGTGATGGCGCTTCCAGAAGTGCGTGAGAAAGTGATTCGCAAGAATCGGAATGTCCTCGACCCGCGACCGCAAAGGCGGAAGCGCGATGGACACCACGTTGAGCCGGTAGTACAGGTCTTCGCGAAGGTGCTTGCTCTGAATGGCGAGACGCGGATCGCGGTTCGTGGCAGAAATGAACCGGATGTCAACCTGCGCATCCTGCTGCTCGCTGCCCACCCTGCGTACGACGCCGTCCTGCACGACACGCAGCAGCTTGGCCTGCAGCGGCAGCGCCATCTCCGTGAGCTCATCGAGGAAGAACGTGCCTTTGTGCGCGGCCTCCAGCAGTCCGGTCTTCTCGCGATCGGCACCCGTGAAGGCGCCCTTGCGATGGCCGAACATCTCCGACTCGAGCAGATGCTCCGGCATTGCCGCACAGTTGATCGGCACGAGCGCCTCCGCCGACCGACGACTGTGCCGGTGAATGAACTGAGCGAACATCTCCTTTCCCGTTCCGCTCTCGCCAACGAGCATCACGGACGCATTGGTAGCGGCAACCTTGCGCGCCAGCTCGACTGCGGTGCGGAACGCTGGCGAGACGCCAAGAAGCGTGATCTGGTCGCTGTTGCCATGCTGCGTCATCGCGTCGGTCGTCGCTTCACTTCGCGCACGATTCGTCAGCACCGCATGCGCGGCGCGACCGAACATGAGATGCAGGTGGGTCCCGGAAAACGGCTTGGGCAGATAGTCCCACGCACCGATCCGCATCGCTTCGAGACTCGAAGCGACACTCGGATTGCCCGTCATGACGATGACGATGGTATTCGGCTGCGCCTCGAGCACAGCCTTCAGGATCTCGATGCCGGGCACCGGCGTCATGTACAGGTCCACGAGGACGATGTCGAAGCGCGACCGGCGAAACAGCTCGATTGCCTCGTCGCCACGCCCGCTGGACACAACATTGTAACCTTCAACCTGCAGCACGCTCGCGCAGCCATCGCGCAGGATTCGGTCGTCGTCGATGACGAGGACGCGAATTGATGCGCGAGCCTCCATCGGAACCATCGCCGTATCAGGTATCGGCGTCTCACCAACGGGAGGACGCAGCGATATTGCTGAGTCCGTCACACGCGAGACGTGATCCGACTCGGCTGAGGCAAAGGGGGCGAAGCCACTATCATTCGTCGACATTGCAGTCCCGGCGTCGGGGGTAAGAGTGCCTTCGGCTGCTTGACCGCTCGGTGTTGCTTGCTTCCAACACTAGTTGGCTGAGCGCGTCACCAGTCTCTTGCTTCCGTAGCAAAATGTCAAGGAAATCTTCTGAAGGTGCCTTCTGGGCTTCGTTAGACACAAAATCCGCGATCAATCTGATTTGATCGCGGATTCGGCGCTTATTTGGGTATCAAAGCTGTTGCGCTATCGCAACAGAGTATGGCTCAGCTCACAGGCACTTCGCTGAACGAGAAGGCGCCACTGGAGCGCTTGCCCTCCAACTGCTTCTGGGCGTGCTGAAGAGCGGCCTTGGCACGTCGTACGACCTCGTGCGCGTCGACGCCGGCGGCGCTGAAGTCGGGGACTGCATAGAAACCCGCATGAAGCCCTGTGTATGGCTGATCCATCTCGATCAGCGCCGAACTGGACGTTCTCGAGACCGCACGCTGCAGTCTATCGACGAACTGCCTGGCTCCTGTCTCGTCGGTATCGGGCGCGAGGATCGCGAAACGACTCTCACCCACGTAGCCCACTACATCTGACTTGCGGCTCTGTGCTCTACAGACATCGGCCATGTAGGTCAGCTCCGTGCTGGCCGGTCTGCCCTTCGCTGTTCCGTCGACCACCGTATTCGACGTAATGGCGAGACATGCGAATGGTTCGTGCTTGCGCGACGCCCTGGCACCAAGCTGCTCCGCCCACTGCTGCAATCCATACACACTGTAAAGCCCAGTGAGCGGATCGATCAACGATGTTGCCTGCACATCTTCGAGGCGGCGCCGAGCGCGTACGTAGGTGCTCAGCTTGAGAAGGAGAGTCTCGACGTCCAGTGGCTGGCTGCAAAAGTCCCATGCACCTGCCTCGTACGCCGCCAATCGCACACGGTTGGATGCGGGCGCGGGTGACGTGACGAACACCGGAATGGAATGATCGAACAACGGATCATCGCGAAGCGCCCTGCACACTTCCACGCCTCCCATTTCCGTGAGCGAATCGTCGAGAAGAACAGCGTCTGGATTCACGCGCCGCGCGAGATCGAGTGCACGACGGCCTCCCGCCACACGGAGCACGGTGAAACCGTTCAACTCGAGCACGCTCTCGACAGATCGTCCGACCCACTCACCGTGGCTGGCGATCAGTACGAGCATTGGGCGCTTCGAAAGCTCAACCATTTCGGTACAAGTGGGGGCGATGTGAGAAGGCCAGAACAGCGTGATCTACGTGCGTCTATCGAGTTGCAGCAGTTTCGGAGTCGAGCGACAACAACTGAGCAGCGTACCAGCTCAACGTTTCATCGAGCCCAGCCGCTGCGCGATGCGAGGGCTCGTAGCCAAGAAGCCGTCGCGCCTTTCCGATGTCGGCAAGCGAACGACGGATGTCACCCTGACGCGCCTCTTCGTACGCAGGCTCGACGCTCGCCAGCGACGGCTGATGCGCCGCAAGGCCAGAGCGGATCATGCGAAACAGCGAGTTGAGCGACGTCTCCTCACCGCACGCGACGTTGTACGCCTGCGACGTGGCTGCCGCATCATCGGTCGTGGCCGCGAGAATATTCGCCTGCACCGCGTTGGCGATATAGCAGAAGTCGCGACTCGTCTCGCCGTCGCCGAAGATCTCACAGGGCGTATCCTTCAAAAGCTTCGCGATCCAGCGGGGAATCACTGCCGCATATGCCCCATTCGGATCCTGACGCCGCCCAAAAACATTGAAGTACCGCAAGCCGATCGTCTCGAGCCCATACGTGAGCTGAAAGACTGACGCATAGAGCTCGTTCGTCGCCTTGGTGGCTGCGTATGGCGAGAGCACCCGCCCGGTGTTTTCCTCGACCTGCGGGATCGTTCTCGCATCCCCGTACACGGAGCTCGACGAGGCATAAACAACGCGCTTGGCCGACGCATCGCGCGCCGCTACAAGCACATTCAGGAAACCCTCGACATTGACCTGACTACTGGAAACCGGATCGGCGATCGAGCGCGGGACAGACGCGAGCGCAGCCTGGTGAAGAACGTAGTCCACACCAACAGCCGCCGCGCGAATCGCATCGAGGTCGCGGATATCACCCTCGATGAACCGAAAGCTTCCGGTCGTATCCGGGTTCGCTGCCACGGCCTCATCGAGGTTGGCGCGATACCCGGTAGAGAAATTGTCGAAGCCAACCACATGCTGGCCCAGACCAAGCAGCTCCTGCACGAGATTGGACCCGATGAAACCGGCCGCACCAGTCACGAGCCATACGCGTTTGTTTGCGATGAGCTCGTTACGAACGTCGTTGTATCGCGTGCGACCAGAAGGGTTCATCATTGGGAAAGACGGGAATGAAGTCACCGATGAAGCTCCGGGGCATCTTCTATTCCCTAGAGCGCGAGAGGCCTCCACGCAGGTAAAGTCATAATTTGCAATGACTTAATTGCGAGAAGGGAAAATCCGGCGGACGGATCGCAAGACCGAAGTGTCGCGACCGTCCCGCACATTTGTCGTTTCAACCCTGCATCGATCGCTTCGCCGACGCAACAAGAAACGGTCACAATCGGACGTCAGGGCGTAAGTGTAAGCTGGAAACCCACGCTCTTTGCCGTCGGCAGTTGACCCATCTCCGCACCACGGAAGGTCGACGTGCTCAGCACCGTCTCCGGATCGATGTTTGGAGTGTCCGACCACAGTGCCAGATTCCGCCCGATGATCGAGAACCTCGCGTTCTGCGCATGCAGAAGCGACATGAACTGCAGGGGCAACGTGTAGCTCAGCCGAACCTCGCGAAGCTTCACGAAGCTCGCGTCGTAGATCCAGCGCTCTCCCACGTCGCCCAGGGCGTGATAGTAATCCTCGGTGGATACATGGACGGTATTCTGCCTTCCCGTCGCGACGTCGAGCCCAGCGATCAGCAAGCCACTATCGGGACGAATCGCCGTCTCGGCGAGGTTGCCCGAATAGGCGCCCGCTCTGTTGCTCGCGCTGAAAAGTTGTCCGCCACGATGTGTGTCCAGCAGGACACTCACTTCGAGGCCGCCGCTCCGAAGCGACGACGAAAGTCCCCCAGTCCATGTAGGAAGACTCTGTCCAAGCACGCGGAATCCGGTGACGCTGTCGGCGAGCGGACGTCCGTTGCGCAACAGAAGCTGCCCTGTCCCGTCACGCTGGAAACCAAGCCCGACAATCGCGCCGAGTGGATAGCCAGTTCGCGCCTCGATGGATACGCCGCTGAACGTCGGCGCCAACGGTGCCGATGAGGCACCGCCTGACAACGACTCGACGAGGTTCTCATTCCGACCGATGTTGGCGCCAACGCTCCACTCCACGCCACTCGCGGAACGAATCGGAACAACCGAAATGCTCGCCTCGATTCCTTTGTTCGACAGAGTTCCCGTGCGCAGGAACGAGCCGCTCGCCGGCAGAATGAGATCCTCGCTGCGGTCGTTGTAATACGTCACGTCGAGTCCAACGCGACTCTGCAGCATTCGAATCGTCGTTCCGACTTCCCAACCGGTCGTCGTCTCCGGCGAGGAAATTTGCGACGCCACCACGTCGGCCGTACCGGAAGTCACCCCCAACCGCTGCAGCACTCCTGCAGTGGCGTCGTTGCCCGAGCGAGACCAGCCGCCGCGAAGCACGAACATTTCGAGCGGACCGCGCGCACTGCCGGAATCCGCACGCGTGAGATCGATGCTGGCAAGAACCGCCGGATAGACGGTGGTTGCCGTTGCGCCCGAGAGCAGCGACGAAAACTCGGACCGCGCCGACGCGCTCAGCGAGATGAAATCGCGCACCGATGCTTCCGCACCACCATACACAACGTTCGTGCTCGAGCTGCCGGAGAACGTCGTCGATTGCGGCGTGCTACTGAGCGCTGCGCTGGCGAGCGACGTCGTTTCGAGATCGTCCGAGCGACGGCCCGCACCTACAGTGAACGCGTAGGACGTAGCGCCGGTTGCGCGCGGTGCCGCGCGAAGAAACACGTCGGCGTTGAGATGTGACGAGGAGATATCGTCGTTCTGAAACCCGCCCGCAGCGAGATTTGTCAGACCTGCAAAGCTGCCCAGCCAGCCAGAGGCGATGGTGAGGAACCGTTTGTCGGACAGGTGATCGGTGCCTGCGCGCGCCGTGGCAGTGAGCCAGTTGGACACCGCGTACGATGCCGATCCGCCGGCCATCCATCGCGTGCGGTCGTCGTGATTGTCGTTCTCGAGCACGGCGAACCACGGGTTGTTGTGGCCCGCGTAGTTCCAGCTCAGCTGGTTGAGATTGATGTCGCGCAGGCGCGTCTGATACGTCGCCACGTCAACCTGTCGCGGCATATGCGAGAAGAGCGAGACACCATTGCTCTCGTCGAACCCGCTGCCCGGTCGGTCCTCACCGCGATCGACGTAGAGCTGCAAGTCCCCGGTCACTGCAAAGCGAGGGCTCGGCTGCATTCCACCGGTGAGTACGGCGGAGCGATTCGTGATGTGGCTCTGAGGCGTCGCGCCAGAAGCACTGCGGTTGTTGATGCCGATGCGGAACTGTCCGTCATCACTGCCGCCTTGAACGGCGACGTTGGTCGTCAGCGTCGTTCCGGTGGTGAAGTAGTCACTGACGTTCGACGGGAAAGCGACGAATGGACGCACCTCGGCGCGACCCGCTTCCGTGTAGCTGGCCTGCGCCAGCGGTTGTCCGTCCAGGAGCGGACCCCAGCTCTGATCGACCGCATCGTTAAGGCCGCCGCCCTTTCCATCGAAGAAGGAAAACTTCCCGGCGAGCCCTTGGCCGTAACTGTTCTGGTAGCTCGGCAACCGCAATGCGGACGACCGGCTGACCTGCTGATTCGCCGACACGACGATGCCATTGAGACCGCGGCCACTCTTCGTCGTGACGATGAGCGCTCCGTTCGCGGCGCGACCACCATAACGCATTGCCGCCGTGGGACCGCTGAGCAGCTGCACGGACGCGATGTCATCGAGGTTGAGATCGTTGATCGCGCTTCCGAAGTCGAAGCCACCACCACCCGACTGCTGCGTGAGGTTGGTGACGTTTTCGGCGTCGATGAGGATGCCGTTGAGGACGACGAGTGGCTGCGTCAGCCCCGAGATCGTGCGCGGGCCGCGCACATACATCGCACTCGTGCCGCCGAGCGCTGAGCTGCTGAGCACTTCGAGGCCAGCGAAGCGACCAGTCAGTGCGCCGGCGAGATTCGTCGGGCCGGCGACATCCTGAAGCGCAGTGCTATCGATTTTCGGGGCATAGCCCGCGAAGCCGACCCGTGTATCCAGCGCGATGGCAGCGGTTGCACTCGCTGTCGATGGTGTAGGCGTGGATGTCGTGGTCCTCGGTCGGTCACGCACCGGTGCCGGATCGCGCGCGGGATCGGTGACGCGCGGCTGGTCCGGGCGAACGGACGGTTGCGTTCCGTCGGCCGCACTGAGCTCGAAATCCTGCACGAGCGAGCCGCCGACGAGTGTGATCTCGACGGAGCTCGGCCGCAGGCGAAGATAGCGCGCGGTGAGCGTTACTTTCTGCCCGCGCACGCGTGTGGACGGTACGATGAAGCTGAACCGTCCATCGGCATCGGTATTGGCGCCGAGATCGAGCTGATCGATCCGAACGCTCGCTCCTCGCACGGGCATCGAGGCAGAAGAGACATGGCCGGTAACAGTCACCGCCTCCTGGGCGGCGAGTGCGACGGGAACGGAACCGAGAAACAGCAGACTGCACGTGGTCAGGCCGCGGACGCGACGCATCATCACCGAATTAGACCTCGAGGACGAGAAGCAGGCTTGCCGAATAGTCGCGGCGAGAGGCGTCGCGCCGGCAATGGATCAGGAGCACTACGAACACTGATGTACTAAACGCTACGCGACTCAGGGCGTGACGCCGGTGACCAGGAACCGCGGCTGCAGCCTGTTCACCGCCGTGCTGTCGCCGAGCTCTCCGGCTCTGTTCAGTCCCCAGCATGCAACAGATCCATCGACGGCCGATGCGCACGTATGAGCATAGCCCGCGCTGATCGCCTTGAACTTCAGAGCAGTAGCAACCGGGGTCGGATTGGGACGATCGACGGTGGAACTGTCCCCGAGCTGGCCTTGAGTGTTGTTGCCCCAGCAGTACGCGGAGCCATCTGCGGTAAGGGCGCAGGCATGGAAGCCGCCGACTGAGAGCGACGTGAATATCGGGGCAGTGGGATACGTGCGCGGAGTGGAGACGATCGTCGAGCCGGCGCCGAGATTGCCCCAGCAATAGGCTTGGCCAGTCGTTGTCAGACCGCAACTAAAGCTGTCACCGGCGCCGATGGACTGGAAGCTGATCACCCCGCCGACCGCGGTCGGTGTGACGCTGCCACCGGTGGTTCCATTGCCAAGCTGGCCGTTTCCATTGCCGCCCCAGCACAGGCCGGCGCCGCCGACCGTGACACCGCACGCGTGCACAGCGCCGCTGGATACCGACGCGAACTTGAAACCGCCTGAGACGACGGCGGGCGCATAATGGATCTTGATCGTGCGGTCGCCGAGCTGACCGAGGCTGTTGTCGCCCCAGCAATAGACGTTCTGATCGGTGGCGAGTGCGCAGTTGAAGGCGCCGCCGGGTGCGGCCATGCTGAATGTGAGCGCAGAGGGCACCAGCGTCGGCACCAGGGTGGTGAACACCTTGGGTGCCGGCGTCGTATCGGTCAGCGAATTGATTCCCCAGCAGTAAAGCGATCCGATGTCGGAGACGCCGCAGAAGTGGCTCGGGCTGCTCATCGAGCCGACCACCGATTTGAACTTGGCGGTGGTCTTGGTGTGCGTTGGAACCGACTTGTTCACCGTCGTACTGTCGCCGACCTTTGGCTGCTCGCCAAGACAGCTGACCGAGAAGTCGATCTCGATCGCGCACGTGGCGAACGCGCCGGCGACGACTTGCAGCGGTGAGTAGTGGATGGCGGTCCCGGTTCCCGTGGCGTGCAGTGTCACGGTCGCAAAGTTCACCTTGGCGATCAGCGTCTGGTCGCCAGTGACGTCGCCAAGCGTCCAAATCCCGGGCGAGGCTGTTCCGTCGGCACCGGTCGATACGATTGACACGGCGACTCGGCCACCGCCCGTGGGCGTGAACGCGACGGGAACACCAGGCCGCGGGTTGCCAAGAGAGTCGAGCACCTTGACTGAGGGATTCACCGGCAGCGCCGACAGGATGAGTGCCGTCTGCGCGTCTCCTGCCACCGGAGTTATTGCGTTGTACGTCTTGATCGAGAAGGTCGTGACGTTCGGAACCGCGAAACCGCAGGGCTTGTCGTCCTCGCACAGGACCGTTGCCGTGGCTGTGTTCGCGCCGAGCGCGCTACCCAGCTTCCACTCCGCGGAGGCGATGCCGTTCGCCTTGGTCGTTGCGATCGCGGGCGAAATTGTTCCTCCCCCCGCGGTGACCGCGAAGGCAACGCGCGCCGGACTGGTGACTGGATTTCCCAGGCGATCGGTGACGAGCACCCGGAGAGAGTCCGGCGTCGCGCCTGGTGTAATCGCGTTCGGTGGCGTGAATAGCGTCTGCGCGATCTTGGCCGGCCCCTGGAAGACGACGCGCACACCGACCGTCGGCGACGTGACGCCCAGAGATGTGGCATAAACGGCAGTTATTCCGGTATCGGCGGCGAAGAGTTTTCCGTTCGCGTCGATAGTCACGAGCGAGTCGTTGACGCTGCGCCAGACCACTGGAATGTTGAGCGTCACACCAAGCTTGTTCCTCACCGTGGCGGTGAGTTGCTGGTGATATCCTTTCTCCACTGTGACGCCAATGGAGTTGATGACGATGCTTCCGACGTCTGGTGGCGGCGGCGGCGTTGGCGTCGAGCTGCCGCAGCTCCAGACACTCCACGCGAGCGCGGCCGAGGCTGAGGTGCGGGTGAGAAGACGAGCGGCGTGACGCGCTGACGCGAGCGAGCGGTTTGACAAGGCGAGCGACATGTAGGACTTCACGTAGGGACAGTGAAAGAGACTGGCGCAGAATGCTGCGTCAGTCCACAAGGGGGCGGCGACAGAGTGGATCGCGAACCTTGTACCGGTGTACAGCGGTCGAGCACGGCCGAAGCTGAGAGCCGCTTCAGCTTAGCGGCGTGAGGCTGAAATCAATGTGCCCTTTCTCACTGACAGTTCGTCATTTAGCTGCTTACACTGCAGACGCGGAGCCGGTCCCACCGGTCACGCTGCGGAAATGTGCATTGCAGCAAGATCGAGTGTGAGCACGTATCTGGGGCGAAAACTACGGCGTGCATATCGAGTATCAACGCCGTAATATGTTGCGTCCATGCATCAATATGTGTTGCGCGCGCTCACCCCTGTCGTGTTCCGTCCGCCGTCCACACAAACTTCGCAGTGCGCTAACTGCTGGCCTGACAGGCGATAACGCAGTCGACATGATGTTCAAGCTATAGTAGCATGTAGGGTGCTGACGTTGAAGCCTCTCCCACTGAACCTTTTGTGGCGGTTCCACCGTCACTTGCCAAGCTCACAGCCATATAGCCTGCATGAAGATGTCTAGCGGACTGTGGCACCGTTCCGTCGGTGCTGCCCTTTTCGGTGTTGCGGCTCTCTCGCGACTGGCCACGGCGCAGTCGTCGTCAAGCGCGCTCACCTCTGAGATGGAGACGCGGCCTGCGCTCGAAGCCGAGATGAAAAAGGCCGAGGCGCAGCACCGTACGCAGGAAGCGTGGATTCTGAAGACGCGCTTGGAAAAAGGAGATTTCCAGGACGGGGATCGCATCGTTGTAAAGTTGCTCGGCGCCACTCAGTTGCTGGGCGCTACCGGTAACGACACGATCATCGTGCGCGCTGGCAAGATGCTGCCACTGCCGCAGATGGCGGATTTTCCGCTCACGGGCGTGCTGCGATCGGAAATTCAGGACCAACTGTCGAGCCATCTCGCGAAGTATCTCCGCGACTCGACGGTTCGCGTGACGCCGCTGGTACGTCTGGCGGTGTTCGGCCAGGTGCGGAATCCCGGATACATCTACACGTCTGCGGATGTGTTGTTGAACGACGTCGTCATGAAGGTTGGCGGTCCAGGACCAACGGCGGACATGGGCAATATGGTGATCAAACGCGGCGGCGAGACGATCTGGAACGCACAGGATATCCGCACCGCGCTTGCCGACGGACTCTCGATCGACCGGCTGCATTTGCGCGCAGGCGATGAGCTTTATGTCGATGATGTGAAGGGCAGCTTCAACTGGACGCAGGTGCTCCAAATTGTCGGGCCGATCGTGGGACTGCTGTCAGTCCTTCGGTACTATACGCGCTAAGGCCGCACCAGATCGCCGCACCGTCCGTCTTGGCGGAGCGCATTTGCAATTCTCACGTGGGGTCGTTCGTCATGGCAGATGAAGTAAAGTCGATGCAGCTGGTCGCAGAGGTTCCACCGCCACCGCTGCCCGTCGAGGGCTGGGGAAACGCGCCAACCCTCGCGCCTCCGCGCTCCGCACTCGAGCGCCCATTGGCTGCCATCCGGCGGTACAAGTGGCTGTTCGTTTCCGTTGTGCTCATTGCAACCGCGGGCGGTGTAGTCGCCACGCGCTTCGTGAAGCCAGAATACGAAGTACACGCCACGGTGTGGATCGCGTCGCAGA
>JBDUCR010000441.1:0-4410 GCA_040003345.1 bacterium | reverse complement strand
CTCGAGGCTCAATAGCCACCACACATAGAATGTGTAACTTTGCGTCCATGGCAAAGCGCGCGTGTCGTCGAACTAGTCCCTTCCATCACACGGTGCAGACTTCTGCGCATCGCATACTGCTTGCCGTCCTCATGTGCATCGCAGGCGCGTGCTCGCGGCGATTCACAGCTGCTCCGCTTCCCAACCTGCCCTTCGCCGCTGATACGACCAACACCGAGATCATCGATCGCGGTGTAGTGCGGCGATACATTCATTCGCCAAAGGGACCATGGGCGATGCACGTGCTCGAGGTCGACCTCGATCGCTGTGTCGCCGCTGTTGCGGTGAAAGGCGCAGACAGCGCCGCGGGTCGCATCAAGACGACAATCATGCTTGGTGCGCTGGCGAAACACGGGCACGTGCTCGGAGGCGTCAATGCCGATTTCTTTTCGCTCGCCAACGGCACTCCGGTCAATCTCCTGATAGTCGACGGGCGCGTTCTCACACCGCCAGGGGCTCAACCTGTACTTGCCTTCGACTCGAGCGGCACACCGCACATCACGACCTTTCGATTGTCAGGCAAGACGCTCGCGCCTTTCCATCCGATGCAAGCAGTCGGCGGGCGGCCGGCGATCCTCCGCGACAGTATCATCCTTGCAGCGGTCGACACGATGGGCCAGGCGTCGTTCAACGCTGGGCGCAATCCACGCACCGCCGCAGGAATCGCTCGTAACGGAAGGCGGCTTCTTCTCGTCGTCGTCGATGGTCGCCAGGCGCCGCACAGCGATGGCATGTCGCTGCGCGAGCTCGCGAGCGTGATGCTCGCACTTGGTGCGCGCGACGCGATCAATCTCGACGGCGGCGGATCATCGACGTTGGTGTACGCGGATCCCAAGACAAACGGCGCGCTGACGATCGCCAATCATCCGTCCGACAAGGAAGGAGAACGCGCCGTCGGTGACGCGCTGGCGATCGTTCAGCGCTGCGACGCGAAGAGCCCGCCGGATAAGTGAAAGACGCTGGGTCGACGGCTCCGCGGCGTCGCAAGCGAGGACCGGGCGTACCTGGAAGTGCGACGCTTTCTCAAGCTGTGAACCCGTGACATCCAGCGAGCTTCCTAAGACCAACGTCCCACAGGTGGATCTGGACTTCGACGCGGCGCTCCAGCGCGGCGACCTTGTTAGCGCGGCAAGCCTGATCGAACGCGGGGCTGACGTTAATCGCGTGTGGGCGACGACGGAGCAGGTCGAGCGCGACACGTACGACGAAACGAAGACGTACCTCAGGCAGGCGGCGCTGGGTGACGAGCCCGAGGTGGTGCGCTTCCTGCTCGAGCACGGGGCGGACCCAAACGTCGCCGGGATCTACTCTGGCGAAACGGCTCTCCTCGGCGCGGCACGCTATGGTCATACTAAGGTGGTCGACCTCCTTCTCGCCCACGGCGCCGACGTCTCGGTCGTCGACACGCGCACCCACTGGTCGGTGCTCGACTACGCCGTCTGTGGCGTACACGTACCGACCTTGCGCAGTCTGCTCGCCGCCGGCGCGCGGCCGAGGCTCGAGCGTCTCAACTTCAGCATCCAGGGAGGTGCCGCGGCGCGGGAGGTCATCCGCCTCCTCGTCGAGAACGGGGCCGACATCAACGCCATCGACGGCTGGGGGCGGACGCCCTTGATGTGGGCCGCCGAGCACGCCGAGGTGGACACAGTGCGTCTCATGATGGACCTCGGCGCCGACGTGAAACGCGTCTCGGAGCCCAACAGCAATGGCTGGCAGAGCTACGAAACCGCACTCGGTGCCGCGCGAAAGGCGAACCGCAAGGAGGTCGCTGCGTTGTTGCAGGCGGCCGGCGCCAAGGTCGACCCACGCAGTGAATCGCTGCTGGACCGACTGAAAAACCTCCTGGGTTGAGCTCGGATTTCCTAAGAAATGAACGATTCAGAGAAGCTCCTCGGTCCTCGTAGTCACTGGATCGAGTATCGGAACGAGTTGCGACGTTAGACGAGTGAATGCGGGGGAAAACGGACGAGGCCCAATACTCCTCATTGTCGCGAAAGCTCGACGCGACGGTTACGTGCCCGCCCCGCGAGCGTGGTGTTCGTCTCGCGTGGAACCGACGCTCCATAGCCTCCGGTGTCGAGTCGTTTGTCGCTAACGCCCATCGCGACCAGCGCGACCTTCACCGCTGCGGCGCGGCGTGTGCTGAGGTCGACGTTCTTCGCGTTGCCGCCGATGTTGTCGGTGTGGCCCTCAACTTTCAGCGTCCACGACGGCTCCCGCTGCATGACGCCGACGATCTCGCGCAGCACGGGCTCTGACTGTGGCCTGATGGTCGCGCTGTTGAAATCGAAATAGATGCCGTAAACCGCGGAGCGCCGTGAGTCCATCAGCTCACGCTCCATCGACTTGGATGCGTCGGCAACCGGGAACTCGATGTTGGTTACCTCGAGTGTATCGCTCCCGATCGCGAACCGGAGTGTGAGGGGATTCGCCGGATCGTCCAGAAAATACAGATCGGCGTCTTCCGCATTCTCGACATCGCCGATGCGGCCGTGCACGTGAAGGGCAGGGAGTATGCACTTCACCGAGTTCACGAGCACGGGGAAAAATACTGGCTTGGCGGTGACGAGTTTCAGCGTGCCCGTGGCGAGCACGCCGCCGCCAAGTGCTTTGCTTGCGCCGCCCGCCTTCCCGATGTTTCCGAGCAGATCGTCGACCAGACCAACGAGCCCACCACTGCGACCGTCGAGTGTCATCTTCGTCTCGCCGCGCGACCGGAGATCCGCGATCACGGACGTCGACGTACCGAGCGCGGTCGTGCCGGCGAAGACGGCTTCGTCCATCGTGTTGAAGTAATACTTGTACGTGCGAGCGTCCTTGAGATCCGCCATGCGCACGAGCCGCGTGACGTTTACGGACACAGGTTTTTGTCCGGGGCTTGGCACTTCTCCGGAGACGGTGAGCTCGACACCTCGCGCGGAAATCGCCGAGATCACAGTCATCGCCTCGTAGTCACCCTCAGGCGTGCGTGCGGCTTTGACGAGCGTGAGACCTGGCACCAGCGGAATCTTTGGTGATGCACCCGCAACCGACTGTCCTTCGGCGCCCTCGCTGCCGACCAGCGTTGCGAGCACGGCGCCAACGACTACCGCGCGCCGCACGCGCGACGACATCACTGAGTGCGCGAGCGTCGTCATGGACGCCCGAACATCCGGCCGATCGCGTGCTTGGCTTTGTCCTTCGCGCCGTCCTTCGCTTCCTCGACGACTCCCTGCTTCGCGCCGGCCTTGGCCGAGTCCGCGACCTCGCCCAGCGTCGAGGGAATTCCCTTGCCGCCCGAGCGGGCTCGCGCCGCGTTGATGCTGTCGCTCATTGCACCAACAGGACCCAATGCGTCGAGCGGTGACGCGGCCTTGGTATAGTCACTCGGTACCTCGAAGACACTCGGATTGATCGCCGACCGCTTCACATTGGCGAGCGTCATGGTCATGGTGGTGGTGTGTGTCTTCCCGCTCCCGCTCGACTCGACAGTGGAGATGGCCTTGAGCACCACGCCCTTGCGCACGTTGCTGTACGCCTGTGCGAGCCGTGTCGTGAGCTCCGCCATTGGGCCGGTTGGCGCACTCGCTGCAGCAGGCCGCGCAGTTGGATTCATCGCGCCGTCGAGCTGTGGTGCGATCCAGAATTCGGTCGTCGTGTGACTCGTCGAGCCGCGCTTCATGCCCATGACGGAGATCGTCATCGTGAAGCCCTGCGTGAGGCGATACTTCACCGTGGAGTAGCCTTCGATGGATTCGCCCGGACCCAACTCTTCCATGTTGACGCTGATGTCAGAGACTTCGGTCTTTGACAATCCAGCTGTCGCCTGCTGCAGCCCTGCGGAGGTCTTCGCGAGCTCGGCCGCGTCGAGCACCATGTACTCGCGCTTGGCCGGATCGACGATCGTCGTCGTTCCTTTCGCGGCCTTTGTGATCATGTAGGTGCCGCTACCCATCATGCCGCCCTTCGGGCTCAGCGACTCGGTGACGTCGAGGCGGGACATCCCGCTAACGAACTGGCCGTGCGCAGCCATCGTCGTGCGCGTCACCGAAGAGCCGCTGCGCGGATCCACGCCGGTCATCGTCGAGCGAAGGTCGTACGAGAGTCCTTGCGCGCGGAGCGTCGGCGCGACCACGAGCATGAGAGCGAACGCGCCCGCGACGACATGACCGATCGCGGATCGCATCTGAATTGTCTGCATGTACTTTCTCCGATAGTAGAGTGAATGATGTCTAGATTTTCGCGAGCACTTTGCGCGCGATGGCCTTCTCGTGCTCCGCGAGTGCGATGGCCACGGTGCTGTCGGTCAGCATCGCCACCATGTTGGTCGGAATGATCTGCACCATGATCGTGTAGTCGTCCTTGCGCGCGGTGAGCAGCATCATGCTCATG